>CAZESZ010000001.1:0-38786 GCA_964514855.1 uncultured Candidatus Peribacteria bacterium
TGAGCTTCACTCGCGTGTCTGTACCACCATCTCTCCTGTTACATGTTTTGCGTACGAATGAATCTCGCCGTGGACAGCCTATGTCATCGTGCATATAAAAAGATTCTATGCCTTACAATATTTATTTGTCAATACCTTCGTTGAGGTATAAACTATGTGCTCATGCGCGGTTTCATCGCTCTCGCATCGGCTCTATGGCGTTACGCAGGAAAACGCCGTCCGCTCGTCGTTGTCTACACGCTCATGTTCATCGCGGCCAACGTGATCTGGCTCTTCGAGCCGTACTTCATCGGTCAACTTCTCAATGAGCTCCAGGCCGCGGCTGTCTCCGGTGCTTCATTTTCGTCGATTGCGATGTACCTCGGACTCATCGTGCTGCTCTCGTGCTGTTTCTGGATGCTCCACGGACCGGCGAGATACCTTGAGCGGATCACCGCGTTTCACATCCGCGTTGCGTTTAAAGATCATCTCTTTAGTACTGTGACGAGCTTGCCGCTCCAGTGGCAGAAGACCCATCACTCGGGCCAGACTATCAGTCGCATCTCGAAAGCGACGAAGTCTCTCTACGATTTCACTGAAAACGGCTTCCAGCTGATCGAAATGGCTGTCCGACCGCTTGGGGCTCTCGTCGCACTCACACTCATTGTGCCGATGGCGACCATCCTCACCGTCGGAGCCATGGTTCTCGCATGCGTCCTCGTGTTCTTCTTCGATCGGATTCTCTTTCCGCTCTACGCTCAGATCAATGAGGAAGAGCACACAGTCGCCTCCGCTCTTCACGACTACATTTCCAACATTGCGACGGTCATCACCTTGCGTTTGGAAAGATTGACCCAGTCGGAACTGTTGCGTCGCATGACACAGTACATGCCGGTCTACCGTCGCGAAGTTCGGCTCAATGAGATCAAGTGGTTTCTCGCGACCATGGCGATCTCCATCACGACCGCGCTCGTCATGGGTTGGTATGCCCTCACGACGCTCAGTGCCGGTGGCATCCTCTTCGCAGGAACCTTCTTCATGCTCTACGACTACCTGCAGAAGATCGGTGGAGCGTTCTACACCTTTGCATGGAAGTACGGGCAAATGGTGGAGCAGTACGCAGATCTCCGGACCGTGCAGCCGATCCTGGAAGCGGACAAGCCCGAATTTCACGATTGTGCATTGCCTAGCCTCTGGCAAACGATTGAGATCAAGAATCTCAACTTCACGTATAAGGACGAGGAGCGTCGCACGCACCATCTCAACGATGTCTCGCTGACGCTTCAGAAAGGCAGGAAGATCGCCTTCGTCGGCGAGAGCGGCAGTGGCAAGTCCACGCTCATGGTGCTCATCCGCGGTCTCCAGACCGTCGATTCCGGCACCGTGCTCTGTGACGGCACGCCACTCACGCATGGTCTGAAGGATGTCGGTTGCATGACGACGCTCATTCCCCAGGAGCCGGAAATTTTCGAGAACACGATCGAGTACAACATCACCCTCGGTACGGAACATACCGAACAGGAGATCATCGACGATGTGAAACTTGCGAGATTCGATAGCGTTCTCCAAAAACTGCCGAAAGGATTCCAGACCAACACTGCAGAGAAAGGCGTCAACCTCAGTGGCGGTGAGAAACAGCGACTCGCGCTCGCACGGGGATTCTTCGCTGCGAAAGAGAGTGGAATCATTTTGCTCGATGAGCCAACAAGTTCCGTAGATCCAGGCAACGAGCGTGCGATCTATGAAAATTTATTCACGAAGTTTGCTGATCGTTGCATCGTGTCATCGCTCCACAAACTGTACTTACTTCCGATGTTCGACGAAGCATACGTGTTTCGGGAGGGAAAGGTGATCGCTCACGGTACGCCGCAGGAACTCTTGAACGAAGGGGGTATTCTCCATCCGCTCTGGAAACGCGAGCGGGAGATCTCGGTGCGTTCGTAACTACCGTGCACCGATAATCTCTTCAGAAGCTCTCTCGGCACTTTCGAGTGCGCCGAGTACCGTCGCAGGATTATCCTTACTAGTGGCTTCCCCAAGCCAAAAAAGCGTTCCATCAATCGGTCGTTGGAGCGTTGTTCTCACATCTGGGTCCGCACCAACTGCCAGCGAGGAATATCCGGTCTTCATGTATTCTTTTCTGTGCCAGGCAGTGACCGTGCCATTCACAAAATTCCCACCCGGATGTGTGACCGCGTGCATTCGCATGATCTCTTCTGCTACAACTCGTGCTGCGCGTCCTGCGCCAAGATCGGCAAGCCTATCGGCTTCTTCTCCTCCGATGAGTGCGGCCAAGAATGCAGCGTCTTTGTCGTGGTGCACCGCAGAGGGCCAGCTCAGTTGTTGCTTTCCTCCGCGCAGAAACATCATGTCACTCCTCCAAAACTTTTCGCGAAATTTCATGATGACCTTCACGATTCTGCCCCGCAACAACTGGCTGATCGCATCAGATTTCCATGTCGGAAGCTCGGGATCGAATGCAGGAACACCATCCTGCAGCATGCCGATGGGCGAGGAAATGGCGCACTGTTTGGCAGTCAGCACAGAACCCTGCTCCGTCTTTACCATCACACGTCCGATTTTCCATCGAATCGACACGACGGCGGTATTCAGCCGGATATCACTACCTTCCCTGAGGGCTCGTACCAACGTACCAAATCCTTCACGAATCCTGAAATTCTTCATAGAGTATGAATCAGGTTCTAACAACGTTCGCAGCGACAGACGGCTGATGTCCTCTCCGTATTCGTTTGCGAGAACTCCTCGTAGCAGGTTTGTGTAATCTACCGTCGGTATTGTCGCGAGTGGATGGCGGTCGATGAAGGAAGCGATGTCCATATCCTTCCCCCCTGCGTCGAAGTGTTGCTCGATCTTTTCTTTCAATTCACGGATCATGCCGGAGCTTTTCGGCGGACGATCATGACTGTCGTGAAAGCACTCGCTACCGATGATCGTCTGTCCATTACTCGCGATCTCATCGATGGGGGAATCGTGATTCTCGAGGATGCGGTGCCACTGGCTCTGATTTTCAGGGCTCTGGTGCACAAATTCCGCACCGAGTGGAATCTGCAGCGTCTTGTTTCCCCACCGGTATCCGCGTGATTGTATCCTGCCGCCGATGCGGTTACGTGCCTCGAGGACGATGGTACGAATCTCAGCTTCCTTCAGACGTTGCGCTAGTCTGAGTCCGGCGGCACCGGCACCGACGATGATGACATCGGTGGCGAATGCCGAGGTATTGTGACGTCGAGTCATGATTTCTGACGCTAACACCGTTTTCGTTCGATGTCATCCTATTCGGCTCTGAACCGGAAGGTCGTCGATGCGGTCGCGGTATTGAAGTACTTGTCCGTCACGGTAACGGTGAGTGTGTGCGTTCCGTCTCTATCGATAGTCCTCGGGACGCGGATCGTGCGGCTATTCCAGGGCGGTTCCGTGAATGGGAGCGACGCTTTGCCGTCGATGTTGAATCGTACTTCACTGAACGCAGAACCGCGGCTGAGCTCCAGCTCGGTTGTAAACGCTGGGTACGAGACCGTATCACCGGGCCGAGGCGAAACGATGGTCACTTCCGGCTTCACATTGCGGCCGGGTGTGAGCGACGGATCACACTCCTTCGTCGGAGCGAGGGGGAGGGGAAGCTGAGAGCCAGAGTGTGTTTCGTTGGCGTTCCATGCTTCCATCTGTTTCGTTGCCCATTCTTGCACGCCCTTCTCCCAGAGCGGCCATCGGGCCGGGAGTTCGCTCTTCGGCAGGAAGAACGCACGTTCTTCCACGGCATCCTCGGGGCAACTCGGCGAGGACAGCAGCCCAGTGACTTTATCGACACGGAGCAGTACGCAGGCGGGATCGTCTTCTGCCGGCACATTTTCGTCCAGGAAGACATCCGTGCTTCTGAGATTCACTGGCGTGCACGCCGATGCGAGCTTGCCAGACAGCCTGGAGATGAGCGGATACGAGAGGCGCGAAGGAAGTACGAACGCGGTCTTTTTGTCCTCCAATTTCTTGTGGGCGTCGACCATGAAGTCGTGCCAGATCGGCGCGGCTGTCGTCAGGCCATCTGCTTTTTCGAAGAGTGATTGGCTCGTGGCGTTTCCTACCCACACGCCGGTGATGATATTCGGCGTAAAGCCGATGGTCCACGTACTCTCGGGTCTGCGGAGGGTGCAGGTATTCTTCGTGTCGCGCTCCAGACACTTGTTGCTGGTGCCTGTTTTGGCTGCGGCATCGTAGCCCGGGACGGACAGAATGCTCTTCCAGTATTCGTTTGGCCGTGCCGAGACGTCACTGAGGATAGACGTCACTTGTCCAGCGTACCGTTCATCGATGACCTGTTGTTGCACTTCGTCTTTCGGTAAATATCGAACCGCACCGTCCTTGTCGGTGATTTTGAGGATATTTTTCATCGGTAAAAAATTTCCACCATCGGCGATGGTCGCGTAACCCTGGACCATCTGCAACAGCGGAACTTCTGCAGCACCGATAGCCAGAGGCCAACCGTACTCAAAATCCGGCTGCGTTTTCCTCATCTCAGCCTTCTGCTGTGCCGCCGCGGGCACGCCCATTCGTTCGGCGAGCGTCAACAATGAATGTTCACCGCCGCCCAGGAAAAAGGCTTTGATGGCCGGAATATTTCTGGACCCTCCGAGTGCATAGCGCATGGTCGAGACGCCCCAGAACGTTCCGTCGTAATTCGCGGGCTGATCCGCCCCGAATTTTGTGGGCACATCGTAGACCACCGATCCCGGGCCGTAACCAGCTTCGAACGCGGTGAGGTACGTGAACGGCTTGAAGCTTGAGCCCGGTTGTCTCGGCGCACGCGCCATATCGATCTTGCCCTGATGTTCGTCATCGTTGAAGTCGGCATTGCCCACGTAGGCCAAAATTTCGCGTGTCTGTGGCGCGAGGGAAACCAGTGCGATGTTTGCGGCACCGAAACGTTTCCGCACGTCGTCCCGGTGCTTCTTCACGGATTTCTCGGCGGCCTGTTGCACGTTCCAGTCCAACGTCGTCGTGATCCGATATCCTCCCTGTTCCAAAATAGCCTCGTCGATTCCGAGGATTTCCTGCACATCTTTCTGTATCTGGAGAACGAAGTGCGGGGCACGAATATTCTGTCGCTCCGGCGCAAACGTCATCTTCTGGAGTTCGGCGAGCGCTGTGGCCTGCTCCTCGGCCGTGATCTTCTGTTGATTCACGAGATTTCTGATGACCTGATCTGTCCGTCCTCCGATGTAGATCGTCGTCGTGCCGGAACCGATGGTCGCTCCGATGAGTCCGATGCGCACTGCGCTATCCGGGATCTGCGATGCTGACGTAATCTTTCCCTTTTCTATATCGAGCTTCGTCTGATCTGACACTGTTGTGTGCACATGTGATCCATAGGGATTGAAGTACGAGGGACGCTGGGGGATGGATGCGAGTATCGCGGACTGAGCAAGCGACAAGTCTTTTGCGCTGATTCCGAAATAGTTCTTTGCAGCCTGCTCGATGCCGTAGGCATTGTGACCATACGGAATCCAGTTCAAATAGAGCTCCAGGAGCTCGTCTTTATTATATTTCTGTTCCAGTTCGCATGCGAGCATCAGCTCACGTACTTTACGAATAATGCTTCTTTCTCGCCCTACAAGTGCATTCTTAGCAAATTGCTGTGTCAGGGTTGATCCTCCGGAACGAACGAAGATACTGGGCGCGATCTGGCTTAGGGCCGCACGGACGAAACCGATGACATCGAAGCACGTACTGCGCGAAAGGAAGCGCTCATCTTCGATGGCGATGGTCGCCTTTTTTATGTTCGGACTGATGTCTTTGCTGAGAACATACGTTCTATCTTGCTCGGAGAATAGGCGATACAGCTCGATGCCATGACGGTCCAGGATCACGGTGCTTTGCGATGGGAACATCGTCATCGGATCATCGATATTCGGCAGCGTGAACCAGAGAATCATGAGTGCCATGAATCCAAATCCTGCGATTCCTCCTACTATTTTCAGTCCGAGAATTCGCCAGTCTCGTCGGCTGCGCTCTCTACCGGCATATCCGACCATCATTCGCAGTATGCTGCGCAGTCGTCCAACCGTGCGTGCTTGATTTTTCGTTTGCTTCGCGCGGATCACGTTCGTCTGATCTCTGCGGGATGCTTCATCGATCATGCGCCGCTGAAATCCGTAGTCGCTCATGGGCCTGACAGTGTAGAGCGGACTCGGTGGAGACTCAATGCACCTCTCGGAGGAACGCTCTTCAATTCTTGCTGCAGTTATGGTAGAATGGTCTGATGAAGTCCTCTCGACGTTTCACCGTCGCTATCGCCCTCAATGCATCGTTCATGGAGTTTGCGCATGCAGCCCCTCTCGTGATCTCAACCGGGGTGACGAGTACAGTCCCAAGTATCTTCAATGGCATCGTGAATACGCTTCTTCTGTGGAGCGGACTCGTCGCCACGGCCCTCTTTCTCTATGGGTGTCTCCTCGTGGTGGGTTCCGGTGGCAATGACGCAACACTCAGTAGCGGCAAGAAGATCATGCAATCATCGCTCATCGGACTTGCCATCATTCTCTCGTCCTGGCTGATCCTCGCCACCGCAGTCTCTTTCATCGCTCCGTGATGTCGGTGGTATACTGGGTATCCCCATGCCGACCCCCCACGACGATATCATCGAGCATCTTCTTGATCAGGCCGAGCAACTGAAGCTCGAGGCCAGGCACGAGGAAGCACTCGTGATCTTGGAAAAGGTTCTGGCGAAAGATCCGGAGAATATCGATGCGCTCGAGGAGATCGCCGATAACGAACTCAGTGTGGAACGGTACGATCGTGCTGAGATCGCGGCTAAGCGCGTTCTCACACTGGATGACGAGAGTTTCGATGCGTACTACGTTCTCGGATTCATCGCATCGGTACGCGAACAGTGGGACGCATCCGTGGAGTCGCTGAAGATGGCAAATAAACTCGAGCCGAATAATCCCGAAATCCTGCGCTGTCTCGGCTGGTCGCTGTTTTCCGCAGGAAAAACTTTGGAGGGAGTGGTGACACTAGAACGTGCGCTCAATCTGGAAGACTGCAATCCGCTCATTCTCTGTGATCTCGGAGTCGTGTATCTGAAGATGAAAGAATTTTCGAAGGCACGTGCGCTCTTGGAGCGTGCACTCGAGATCGATCCTGAGAACCTCCGCGTGAAGGAATGCCTGGACATGGCAACGCGGATTGAAAGAAAGAAATAGTGAAAGGATTGAAAAGACTCAAAGGGTATTTTCTTGCATTTTCCCTCAATCCTTTGCACCTTCTCTCTCTTTTTTTGATACACTGATATCCATGCTGCGTGAAACGCTCATGGCAACGGTGTTCCTCCGACGAGCGGCGAAGCGTGGTATCGTGAACGTGTTTCGAGAGGAAGGATTCGGCACGGCAGTGGGGTCCATCTTCGGCGTTGTCCTCTTGGCGCAGATCATCATGCTTCTGGCAGTTGGGATGCAGGGAGGATTGGTCCTTCTGCGGGAGCGAACGGACCTACGTTTACAGATTCGCGATACGGCGACAGATCCGCAGATTCAGGATCTGTACCAGAGTGTCCGCCAACTTCCGTACGTCGAAGATGCGGTGTATGTCACGCGTGAACAGGCCTACGAACGGCAGAAAAAACGCGATCCGACACTCATCGATTTTCTCGTGAAATTTGGCATCGATAATCCTTTCCCCGACACTCTGGGCGTCCGGCTACGCACGCTGGAGGATTATCCGGCGTTCCTGCAATTTCTCAAGCAGCCGGTGTACGCTGCGGTCATCGATCCTACGTTTCTCAGCACCACGACAGATCAGGAGGCGCAAGTACAGCAACTGACGAGCGTTGTGGCGAGCGCGCAGATCATTCTCATGTTCATCGTCGGCCTTGTCGTCGTCGTCCTCCTCTTCGTCGTCGTGGAGCTCATTCGTCGTCGCGCGCTCTCGAAACGTCAGGAGCTCTTCATCGAGCAGCTCGTCGGCGCTAGTCGCGCCGAAATCCTCATGCCATTCATGGTCGAAATGGCATGTATGCTTCTTGCAGCTCTTTTAGCATCACTCGTACTTTCCGGCGTTCTCGTCATCCTGCTTCCACACTTTTTACCAGCGCTCGGTGCGGACGGAACGTTCGGTCAGTGGAGTGTGGCTGCGGCATCAGTCTTACGCCGATGGGCGCCGTGGACGATTGTCATCGAATTGATGCTCGTCGGTCTACTTTCTGCGGTCGGAACGCTCATTGCGCTCCGGTCCCAAATGTCTCTCTCGCTGCTGCCCTCTCCTTCTTCCCGCTGACGCGTGCCACGCTCGTTTACCGATGAAGCCATCGTGCTCAGGAGTTACAACGTCGGCGAGGCGGATCGGTTTTGCGTGCTTCTGACGCGTGGCAGCGGACGCGTACTGGTGCGTGCGACCGGAGCTCGTAAGGTGCAGAGTCGGCGTGGGCGCGGACTGCTTGCGCTCCATCGCATCAGTGTGACGTGGCAGCAACATTCGTTCGGCAATGCCGTCACCGCGGCAGAATGCCTCGACGCTCACAGCGCTGCGTGGCGAGACGCCGCACGATTTTCGTGCGCTGCGCAGGGGATCGAACTCTTGCTGACACTCACCGAGGACGGCTTCGATATGCCGGATGTGTACGACCTCACGGCCGAATTTCTGCGTGCGTGCGGCTCGACTGTTCCTACCGTTGCGCTTCGGCTGTATACCCTGAAACTTCTGAAGCTTCTCGGATATCTGCCATCTGCGGACTCCTCGCCCATACCTCTCTCATCGGCCTTCACCGAACTCCTCGACTCTTTGGATTCGATTTGCCTTACCGATGTCCTTCTCCCCACAGATGGGCTCTCCGTCGAAATTGGTCGTTTCCTTCAGGGTTTGCTCGGCAGCCAGCTCGGGGTTTCGCTCAAGTCTCCAGACGTTCGGCTGCGCATCTCCTCGGCCGTCACGCCGATCTGCCAGTAGAGAGGACGTGCCTCGTAGGCAGAATAAAATCTCTCGAGGACGCTGCCACTTCCCGGCATCGTAACCTCGCGATACCAGATCGCCTTCATGCCATCGTGACGCTCGCCAGCCTTCCTCTTTTCACCGACAGGGATGTCTGTCGTGTAGGAAATTTTCTCTTCTCTTGGCGCGGACACGCGATCGAAAATGTATGGCCCGAAGACGTCCGATGTTCTGTCATCATGTGTTCCATAGTAGATGAAGTACGCGCGATCGTGATCATCCATCGCAGTTTGGATCAGCAGTGCGCCCGGTGTGTCGTTGCGGAATCTCATATTCACGTTCGGCGGATAGATGGTCGCATCCGTGCCCTGAGGGCTGTAGTAGCTGACAGCGTAGCTGTGATTTTTCCGTTGCAGGATGGGCATGCCGTATTCCCATGGTCCGCGGTACGCGGTGGAGCTTACTTGGCAGAGTCCTCCGCCGTAGTCGGGGAGTGTCGTATCGCCGTTGATGACCAACTCCTTGCGATAACCGGTTGCAGCGTTCACTGGCCCCAGTGTGTGATTGAATGAAAAAATACTTCCCTGAGGGATGATGTGCCCATTGAACTTCGAGAGGCCGACCTTGATATTGTGCCGCCTATTCACCGGTGATTGTGCAAAGACAGATTCACCGATTGTGACGACTTCTTTGATACCGAGGCTTCGCAGCTCATCGTCGGCGACGTCGAGAGTCGGTTGCGTTTCCACGACTGGCATCGCGACTATCGAAATGCCTCGTTCCAGCGCTTGGACTGTCAGTGCTGCCGCCAACGCACTCTGGACCTTGCGACCAGTCAGTCCCAGGCCCTCAAAGATAACACTTCCGGATGCATTTTTCTTGATGACGACACTCCCAGGATCGCGGTCGAGCTTCGATGAAATCTCGGTTTCGATGGTCTGACGGATGGAGTCTTCGTTCCATCCGGCCCTGGCTTCCCACGTCCACCCTGGTTCCTCGACATCGTCACCGCAGGTTTTCAAGCGTGCTGGCGGAATGGCTTCTACTCCGCGGTAGAGCCACACTCGTTTCGCTTCCCGCCACTCCGGATGCGCAGAGACTGAGATCGAGAGAATGTGATGCTGGTACGTGTACACAATGCTCGGCACGGTTGCGGACGCTGGCACCGCGTACAGCAGTAGACCGAGGCCGATGCCGAAGGACGCAGGTTGCAGACGCATGAACGGACTATAGATCATCTCGTGCTCATTTCATCAAGCGCACGATTGACGAGCGCATCGGCGCGTTTATTCTGTTCGCGCGGCACGTACACGAAACTGATGTGCGGGAACTTCGTCTTCAGTTCGGTAATCTCTTCGATGAGTGGCTGGAACGTCACCATTTTCACGCGATATTCGCCGCTCAGCTGTTTCACGACGAGCTCGGAATCCAGGTGACATAGGAGATGATTTGGACAGTATTCTGCCGCGATCTTGAGTCCGGTGATGAGCGCCCGATACTCGGCGATGTTATTCGTCTCGGTGCCGATAGCTTCTCCATATTCGCGGAGTGTTTCGCCTTTCAGTGGATCGATGAGCACGCATCCGATGGCCGCCTGGCCAGGATTTCCTCGCGAGCCGCCATCCGTGAAGAGGTGCAGTGTGCCGCCAATGGCGAGTGGCTGGTCGGCTTCTACAGCTGTGCGCGTTTCGAGCGCTTTGCTGAGGACTTCGGCGACGAATTGGTCTCGCTCTCTCGCTTTCGGAAATACGGTGTGCAGTTTTCTCTCGAGTGTGATGGGAAGCTTGACCATGGAGAGAGTATAGCGAACATCGACGTGCGTTTACGACTGATCGAAGGGCTAGTAGCGAGTAGCAGATAGCAGGTAGTTGACTACTCGCTACTCGCTAGCCGCTTTCCGCTTGTACACGCACAATCTTTACCCTCACATCCGCATGTGGCATGAATTTTCGGAAGATCAAGCTTGAAGCGTCCGTCTCGAAAATCCACGATGGCGCCGCCGATTCTATGGAGCGCCTGGGGCGAGACGATGAGCGCGACATTCTTCACTGCCGGATGCGAAAATTCCAAGTCATCTGCGAATTTTATCTCCGCAAATTCCATGCAAAATCCACCCGTGTCGTCACTCCCGACTCGGAGGAGACAGCTGGTTTTTCCTTCGGTCTCCGCGATCGTGAGGAGTGCGTTCGCTCCGCTTTCTGTCAGCGTCAGCTCCTGCGGCGGGATGGGTGAGGATCGCAACAAATCTTCGATATCGGTTACCATATTCTGCACATCCGTATCTGTGAGTCCGTGCGACTTCGCGCCGATTTCCAACGAGTCGTGCGCATTGAACGCGCACTGAAAACAGTGGAGTCCGTACGCCGCCAGGATGTCCGCTGCGCCTGGGTGTAGTGCGATGATTTCCATGACATTCATCGTGGCGTCGACATCTGGTATCGCAGCCTTTTTCGCCACTTTTCCTCGTCGTCCGGCCTTTGTTGATTGTCGTGTCTTCGGCACGGACTTACTCTATACTTTTCACCGTCCGTCCCGCGAGTTTTTCATGAAGATTTTCCGCGTTGTCATCCTCGGCTTACTGCCGCTCATTGCGCTCGCGCTTGGTTTTCAGATTGGTGTCAGTTACGAATCTCACCAACTTGCGTCCGAGCGTGCGCATCTGGCCGAACTCTTCACGATGTCCGGAAGTGGACAGACCGTGACGTCAGATCCGGAGCAGGAAGTGGACCTCTCCCTTCTGTGGGGTGTGTGGCGACTCCTCGACCGTTACTACGTCAGCCCTGGCGACCTCAAGATCGATGCGATGGTCTACGGTGCCGTCTCTGGTCTCACTGCATCGCTCGGTGATCCGTACACCGTCTTCATGACACCGCCGGATACGAAGAGCTTTGAGAATGCGCTCTCGGGGACACTGGAAGGCATCGGTGCGCAGCTTGATCTCATCGAGAATGAGGTTGTGGTCGTGGCGCCACTGAAGGGTTCTCCGGCCGAGAAAGCCGGCCTCGAGCCGCAGGACATCATCGTGAAAGTCGATGGCAAACCGCTCGACGGTCTTTCGTTGGAACAAGTCGTGACCATGATCCGTGGCCCCAAGGGATCGGTGGTGACGCTGGGAGTTGAGCGCAAGGGTAAGCCCGACCTCCTTCTCCTGACCGTGACCCGAGAGTCGATCCACATTCCGAGCGTCGAGTCGAAGACAGAGCAAACACCCCAGGGCACGATCGGCATTGTGACGCTCAATCAATTTGGCGATGAATCGATTGCAGAAGTGACGAAGGCACTCCAGACATTTCCGAAGAACGTGAAGGGCATCGTGCTCGATCTTCGGTTTAACGGTGGCGGATACCTGGAGGGTGCGGTTGACTTAGTCTCGATGTTTCTCGCGACCGGCGACGTCGTCACCGTGCATCGGCGCGACACTCCACCGGAAGCACACCGCGTCAGCGGACAGACGTTGTTTCCGGAGACGCCACTCGTGGTCCTCATCAACGGCGGATCCGCGAGTGCCTCCGAGATCACGGCTGGAGCTTTGCAAGATGCGAAGCGTGCCACGATTATCGGGACGAAGAGCTTTGGAAAGGGGACGGTGCAGGAAATCTTGGATCTTCCCGGCGGCTCGACACTGCGTGTAACCATCGCGAAATGGCTCACGCCCGCTGGTCACGACATCGGCAAAAAAGGCATCACCCCGGATATCGTGATTGATCGCACGGCTGACGAGTACAGGGCAGGCAAGGATCCGCAGCTTGATGCGGCGATTGGATGGATAACGACCGGCAAGGCGCCTGCTGGCGCTCTTACTGCAAGTGGAAAGGCTCTTGTTGACTAAGAGGAATACACAATTATAATACTGATTACTTTCCTCACGTCATCATGACTCCTAATGAAATACCAGGTGAAAGAAAACTTCCTGAAGCAGAGAACGCTTCTCCGGATCCAGCGGACACTCTGGCAACTACAGAACAATCACGGTTGGACGATATTCATGAAGCGATGGCTGCACGATACCGAGATGCTCTTCCCTACACGACGGACCAATGGAATGTCTGTAAATCCTAGGCGAGAGTTACTAACCGTCAGTACGTGAATAGTTCTTCTGGCTTGAAGAATCTCTTCACTTCTTTTTCCGCAGTTTCCAGGCTATCGGACGCATGTGCTACGTTGATCATGACGTCTTTGCCGAACGTTGCGCGGAGTGTTCCTGGTGCAGCTTTGCGGCTATCCGTTACACCCAGCATGTCGCGCATCTTTGCGATGATGTCCTCGCCTTCCAGCACGAGCGCGATGACTGGGACTGATGACATAAACGTTTCGATCTCTGGATAGAATGGCTTATCCGCAACGTGCGCGTAGTGTTCTTTCAGGATCGCCGGGCTGAGACTGATCATCTTGCAGCCGCGGATCGTGAACCCAGCGGATTCGAATCTATCGATCACTTTGCCGCAGAATTTGCCTTTGACGGCGTCTGGCTTGAGGAGGATGAGTGTGCGTTGCATAGAAGAAGGGGAAGCTTCGAGGGCAGGGAAGTTTGGTATGGTCTACCTGAGTGAAGCATTTTTGACAACTCTGTTGTCTCACACCCCGATCAATTCCTGGAGCTTTTTCGTATCGCTTTCCTTGCCGATCACGACCAGGCGGAGTCGGTCCGTCTGCAGCAATGTTGCGGCGAGCGCATTGATCTGTCCGGCGGTCACTTTCTCGATCTCCTCGAAGTATGCGGGAAGATCGCGGACGGACGGATACAGGAGCTGTTGCTTCCCGAAGAAGTGCGCTCGTTCTTCGGAATCTTCCATCGAGAGCGTGATCTTTCCCTTCAGAAAATCCTTGGCGCGACGCAGCTCCTCTTCCGTGATGCCGTCGTTTGCACACTCTTCGTACTCGTGGCGTATGGCGGAGATCGCTTCATAGAGCCTGCTCTGGTCTACCCCCGCGCGCGTGGAGAGGAGACCGGTGTCCATGTAGTTGTCCGTGGATGTGGAGATGTAGTAACACAGACCGCGTTTCTCGCGGATCCGCAGAAACATGCGCGAACTCATAGATCCACCGAGGATCACGGCCAGCAGTTTCTGCGCAAAGTGGTCCGCGTCCACGGCCGACACGGCCTCGACCCCCAGGACAAGGTGAGCCTGTTCGGTCTGCTTCGTCGTGAGCGAGATGCGCTCGCCGTCGTGCTTCTTTACCCCACTAAACGCGCCGACTTTCTTTCCGCCGATGCCGCCGAAGAAATCATCACCCAGTTTCACTGCCTTCTTCTCGTCGATCTTTCCTGCGAAGGTGAGAACCAAATTATCCGGTGTATAGAGTTCGCTTTTGTGATTCTGAAAATCTTTCTGCGTTACACTGCGGATCACTTCCTCGGTGCCGATCGTATCCCAGCCGAGTGGCTGGTCGCCGAACACGAGCGTCTCGAAGTCCCACCCAGCTTGGTACATCGGCGTGTCTTGGTACATGCGATATTCTTCGATGATGACGCCGCGCTCCTTCTCGATTTCCTCTGGCGGGAACACGGCGTTCTCCAGCATGTCACTCAGCACATCGCATGCCATCTCCACTTTCTCTGCTGCGACTTTCACGTAGTAGCCGGCGTACTCCTTTCCGGTGAACGCGTTGAAGTCGCCGCCCACCGAGTCGATGGCCATGCTCACGGCTGCGGCGTTCTGGTACCGCTTTCCCCCCTTGAAGAACATGTGTTCCAGGAAGTGGCTGATGCCGCGATTCTTCTGCACTTCGTACCTCGAACCCGCACCCGCAAAGACGAGGACGGTTACCGCCGACGTTCCGTCCGTCGGTGCAGTGAGGACAGGAAGACCGGAGCCCAGTCTCTGGAGTGAGTACATCGCAGGGCAGTCTAGAGGTGCCCCACAGGAAATTCCATACGATCGTGCGATACCCCCCTCCGCAGTTCCCCTTGACGCTTGTTTCGCTCCTTCTGTACCCTCTCCTGGCCCCATGTTAGGTAAATTACGTTGGCGTCGGCGTCTACGCGTGCACGGCTTCCTGTCGCGTTCAGCAACACGCAATGGCCGCAAGGTCCTGAAGCGTCGTCGTGCCCAAGGCAGAAAGCGCCTGACGGTGCAGAAGAAAACAAAATAAAGAATACGTATTTTGTATGTAGTATGTGGTATTCAGTATTTCGTGTGTTCTTCGGTCTAGAATATACTGCATACTAGATACTCAATACTCGATACGAACTATTATGGATTCCCTCCGCAGAGCATCGGCTTTTCTGTTCTACATCGGCGGCATCGTGCTGCTCGTTATGATCATTCTGGTGCGGCGCGGTTTCTTTCCTGCGGGGGCGCCGTATCTTCATGTTCTCGATCTTCCGATATTGCTCATCACGATGCTGTACGGCGGAAGTAGTCTCTACGTTTCTCTGTCACGCGGAAAAAAATCACTGCCGCTGCTTCTTGGCATCTTCGTTCCGCTCGGCGTTCTCTTCGTTTTGTTCTGCTGGTTCAATTTTGCGATGCCGTTTGCGGTTCTCTAATACAATTTTGATCGGTGGAGCACTCGGAGGAGGTGAATTTCTTTGGATTCTTCGACCTTAGTGAACAGTACCCGATAACTCCCAATACGAAGCCTGTAGTCTGCCAAGGCATAGTTTTTCAGCTGCTTCACGTGCACATTGCCATCCCAGGGATCTTTTTCCAACTTTCTGATCGCTCCAAATATTTTCTGCAGTTGCGTACGATCGATTGCATCACAATCTTTGCGCCACAGCTTTTCATCGACGATCAGCAGCTTATGCGCCATATCTCTTCACGAAATCATGGAACGAGGTTCCCTTCTTCTTTCCCTCTCGCGAAGTCTTTACGACATTTCTCGTCTCTCTATCATTCAGTTCCCACAGTTCTTCTCGCAGTTGTTCTATCAATCCAGACTCGAGGAGCATCGTTGCAGCTTCTTTGGAAAAGATGAGGCCACTGACCTGATTCTTGCTCAGGACCACTCGAAGAGGTTGCTCTGATGCAAAGACACTTTTCAGGTTTCTCTGAAGATTGGTGATCGAGATGAAATCAGAAAGCATAGAAAAAGCATGGAAAACTATGATTATTATAGATGTCATGATTCATGAAAGCAATACATGTTTCTTCTTGAGGGAGCGGGCATTCTGCTTGGGGTTACCTAGTGCTGTGATCAGCAAACGCAGGTTGAAAACCTGCTCCGGTCTATAAATCTATTTCTGTTTATAAAGCACACTCTTCCAGGGGAGCGGGCATTCTGCCCGCGGTTGGCCGCAAGTAGCAACCTGCTCCTGTATCTTCCCTACTGTCTCGGGATGATCACATTATCCTCGCTACTCTGCGCATGTTTATTCGCATACCTCGCAGCGGTGAAGAGATAGTCGCTCAAACGATTCACAACGATCAGTACGTTCTCAGTGATCTGTTCAGATTCTTTGAGCTTGACGATCCACCGTTCGGCCCTGCGGCACACCGTGCGCGCCTGATGTAACAGTGCTCCCGCCCGGCTGCCTCCGGGCACGATAAATCGTACAAGCGGCTGAAGCTCGAGGTCCATCGCATCGATCCATCGTTCCAGTTTCTCGGGGTATCCAGCATCGGTCCGCAGAATGTTCGCTGTGCTATCCAAAGGCGTTGCGAGATCCGCGCCGAGAGAGAAGAGAAGTGATTGGATCTCGATGAGTTGTCCTCTGAGGAATCTCGGTACGGACACTTCCGTGATGACGAGCCCCAGGATGGCATTTAGCTCATCCAGTGTGCCGTACGCGTGCAGACGAGTTGCCGATTTCGATACGCGCTTTCCTCCAAAGAGGCTGGTACTGCCCTTGTCGCCGCTGCGCGTATAAATCTTCATGCTCATGAGGAAGCACAGTATACACTTCTCTCACGCTTTCTTCAGCTCCGTCAGCACACGAGTGTGGATCTTCTCCACTTCTTCCTGTGTCAATGTCCTATCCTCTGCGCGGTACGTGAACCGTAGTGTCAGCGTTTTTCCGTTCGCACCTTCGTACAGGTCGGCGACGGTTATGTTCGTGAGGAGTGGACTGAGTGCACGAAGTTTTTTCGTGATCGTCTCGTACGCAGTCTTAGGAATAACGAGGGTTTCGTCGAATTCCACTGCCGGGAATACCGGTAGCGCCGTGGGTATCAACACGTTGGGTTTGAGGCCAAGTAACGCGTGAGCATCCAGGATCGCGACTGCGACTCGACCTGGAAGACCGAACGCTTTCCTGATATGCGGGGCCACTTCCGCCAGGAGGCCGATCTTCTTTCCCTGGCATGAGACCGTAGCGCTCCGGCCTGCGTGTGCGAGTGGCGGGAGATTCTTCATTGTTTGTGCGTAGGAGATGTCGTATCCCACGCGTTTCATCGCCTGCGTCAGATCCGCTTTCGTAATGAGGACTGGATCATCTTTCAGTGTCGTCTTGCTTTTGGCCGCTGTGAGTAGTGCCAATTCTGCGCGCTCCTGGCCGGGAGAAAAGACTTGTCCATACTCGAAGACTTTCAACGTTGCCGAGGTGGACATCGTCAGTTCTCGCGCTACGGTCTCCAGGAGTCCTGGCACCAGGCTTTGGCGCATCCGTGACAGTTCTTCGCCGATCGGATTTTCTATCGAGACGACCTTCGTTGTATCGTTTCCAGCTTTCTGCATGACGCTTGGACTCGTGAACGCGAGGTGCAAGAGTTCCGTGAAGCCCTGTTCTTTCAGTGCATCGCGAATACCATTCGTCCGCTCGTCCCGCTGAGGAGGCATGATGCTCGCCTCCGGCATGACCGCTGTGACGTTTGCGTAGCCATACACTCGCGCTACTTCTTCAGCGATATCCTGGACGTGTGTGATGTCACGTCTCCAGGCCGGTGGCGTCACGGTGAGCGCGGCACCGGTTCCTTTCACGGAACAGCCGAGATCAGTCAAGATTTTCTTCGCCCTCTTGGCCTCTATGGATGAACCGATGTATCCGAGGACTTTTCCGAGATCTGCTTTCACCGGTTTCTGCGCAGATATTTTCCCCCAGGTGACGAGCTTCGAAACTACGCGGCAGTCTGCGGCGTTTTCGGTCAGCAGTTCAATGGCGCGCCTGAGGCCAATCGACGCTGAGATCGGCGGCACACCTTTTTCGTAGACCGTTGCGGCGTCGGTCCGGTGGCTCATCGCGATGGTCGTGCGGCGAACGGACACAGGATCCGGGATACCGGCCTGCAGAAACACACTTCTCGTTGTCGGCTTCTGAGATGTTCGGAGGCCTCCCATGACGCCGAAGAGATCGAAAATTCCCATATCGTCGCTGATCACCAGGGCACCTGCGGGAAGTTCTCGTGCGGCATTGTCCAGCGTCGTGATCTTCTCACCTGTCTTCGCGGTGCGGATCCGGATATCGCTGGCGAAATCATCGGCATCGAACGCGTGCAGCGGCATGCCGGTTTCCATCAGCACATAGTTCGTCACGTCGACCATCAGATTGATAGGTCGCCAGCCGGTGGCCGAAAGCCTTCGTTGCATCCAGTCGGGCGATGGCCCGGATGCATCGACGTGCAGAAGCACACCTTCGTAATACGGCACGAGCTCTTTCGCATCATTGATCACTGTGAATGGTGGGGGAGTCGAGGGGAATTTCACGGCAGGGACCTTTGGTTCTTTCTTCCAGGTCGCAAGACCCATGGCCACCAGTTCACGCGCGACGCCGATCTGCGAGAAGAGGTCGGGACGATTTGTAATCGCGTGATTATCGATGTGGAAGATGACGTCCGTGAGGCCGAGCGCCGTGCGGAGCGGTGTGCCGGGCTTGAAGCCGCACGCCGTGAGATCGACGATTGGTCTGCTGCCATGGTCAGGCATTCGTACAAATAGTGTCTCGATGCCCAATTCCTCCGATGCGCAGATCATGCCATGACTCTCGATGCCACGAATCTTGATGGGCGCGAGTGTCATTGTTTCTCCTCCATGCCATTTCACCGTGGCACCCACATGTGCAAACGCGACCAGCATGTCCGGCTTCACATTCGTTCCCCCACAGACCACAGTTTTCGTTCCCTGATCGGTCTGCACCCTGCATACCGAAAGCGTGTCGGCGTTCGGGTGCTTGTCGACCGTGATGACCTTGCCGACGACGACATTCTCCAAGAACGCACCTTGCATCTCCACTGCATCTACTTCTCCCGTCCCCCGCGTGATGCGGTCTGCGATAACCTCCGGATCGGTTTCGATCCAGTCGATGAAATCCGAAAGCCAGTCTCGTGAGATCTTCATGGCGGATACGATACGGCAGAGCAGGAAAGGTGTACACTGTCGACCACTTACCTCATTCTTCCCTCTTCATTATGGCTCTCATGGGTAAAAAGAAGGATTCCTGTTCCACCAGTTGCCTCGTGACCAAGTGGGCGCTCTGCCTCCTACTTCTCCTTGTCACAGCGGCATCGATCGTCGGCGTGTACGAGACGCACATCATCATCGGTACCGATCCGGCTCGCTTTGCGCTGCAATTCGGTTCTACGTCTGGTTCACTCGCAATCATCGCATTCGTCATGTCGTCCGTTGCGTTCATGAAGCACATGGTCTGCTGCATGTCGCCCTGCGAAGTCTGTTCCAAGTAGTGAAATACGAAAGCGGGCGTGGTATAGTCCACGTCCGCTTTGGCGAGGTCGCACAGATGGCGCCTGCGCCATCGCAAAAAGTCCCCGATAGTTATTTGTCATCATTCAACCGTGGAGAGGTCGCATAGTGGCCTAGTGCGCTCGCTTGGAAAGCGAGTAGACGTGAAAACGTCTCGGGAGTTCGAATCTCCCCCTCTCCGCCAACCTACGCTCCTGCGGAGCTTCGGTTGGCAGGCCACCCACCTACTTCTTAAAACTCTGATCTGCAGGACACCCACATTTAGAAAAACATCCACCGAGATGCCATGATCCAGTACAGAACGACGCTGAGAGAAATGTTGTAGATGGCCTGCATCCATTCCGCGGACGTGCTCTGTTCTTTTCTCAGGATCAGGAAGAAGGTCATCGGAACGAAGTAATAGCGCTGTTCGATGAGCCATGAGGGAAGTAGATAGAGGATGGTCATCGGGTACAGCAGATAATGAATCGGCTTACGGAATCGCGTGACGAGTAAGGATAGGAGCGCGAGCGTTGTGGGAATGAAGAAAAGCGTTTTCAGCAGCGGTGTCAGCGTGAAGTACGAAAGAATCCGATTTCGCAGAAAGACCGAATCTAGGCCCTGGTTGTAGCCGTGTGTGTTCACGAACGTCATCATCCCAAGGACGAAGAAGAGAACGACGATCGTCGGAGCGAATCGGTCTGTTCGCAGATACCGAAAAATTTTCTTGAGATTGAACAGGTGCATCGGCAGAAAAAGAATGCCCAAAAGAAACAGCAGAAAATACACGTTGCCCAGATGGAACGATGGAAACGGATGCGACTCTTTATCGCCGATCGCGATGCCGCCATTGAGCTTTATGAAAATGGTGAAGAGAAAAAATCCCAGGTAAAAAACAATGACACTGACGAGCAGATGTGCATTGTGGACCGTCGGTTCTTCTGCGCTCTGCCATCTACGTGCGAGGCGTCGAGTGCACCGCAGCGGTATCAGCGAGACGATGCGATGCAGGATGCCAGTTTCGTGAATACAGGCGATGAAGAAGTATCCGAACCACACGATGTTATTTTGGCGCACGAGAATTGCGATCGCCGAAGCGATGCTCGCCCATGCGTAGCTTTTTCGCTCATGTGCATGCAGTGCAAAAAGAAGTAGCAACAGTGACAGAACGTCTGTGTAGAGCAGGAAAAAAAACGGAAGGATGATCGGTAGGAATGCGTATTGCACGGTTTTTGCTACTGTGCTTGTCTTGTTCACTGTTTGTGCTGTTCGAAGAAAAACGAAGACAGATGTCAACGATAGAAGCAGGTTCACGAGTCGGTAAAAAGTGATCGACCGTTCTCCCATGATCGTCGATGCCACAGTCATGAAGGCGTGATATCCTGGGATCGTCGTCAGAGAGCCAGTGACCGTAAAGTTGCCATTCTGAAAACTTTCGATTTGCTCCATGTGAAATCCTTCATCGCCGAAGAACGTCGCATCCTTCACCCCGAGAAATGCGAGACAGAGAATGACGATAATCCCAAACAGAACGATGGTCTGAAAATCTCGTTGCGTTGGAAGATATTTCCCTATCCATGCGGGAAGCGAGCGATGCATGGATTTCATCGTATCACAATGCTGCTCTTTGGCTTATACTATCCGCCGTTATGCCCGGAGAGGGTACATCCCATGCGGCACAGCGGACATGGTTCTCACTCGAGAAGGATTTGATCGTGCTATGCGCGTCGGTGGTGCTCCTCCTGTGGTTTGTTTTTTTGATATCCATTGCTCGTCAGTCAGTCCCACATTTCACGAACGGAACCTACAGCATCGATTCCGGCCCCGCACGCACGTTCGTTTTTCCATTGTCCTTTCCTTCCGCGGGACAGAATGTCGTCATCGATGTCGATCTGACGAGTTTGTGGGGGTACCGCCCTTTGCTGTACATCGCAGTGGATGACTGCATACTCTCGATGACGATCAACGGTCACAGCGTTGCATCGCCAGTCATCAATCTTCCGTACTGCAACAGTGAACCGAAAGAGTTTCGTCTCCACGATTTTCTGGGTCAGTCCGTCAATCATTTTTCCCTGACGCTCCGCGATCATGGCGGCCTCACGAAACTGACGATCGACATTGGAAAAGCCGACCCATTGAAACTTTTATTCTGGATACTCGGTATCGCTTCTGTGCTTGTGTACGTAGCGTTCTGTGCACGCGTGCTCCGGTGGCATGTATCGGACATGAGCGTCGCTGCCATCACATGTATCGGCATACTCCTGCGGTACCTGTACATGGCTTCTACATCGTACGATGTCCGTTCGCACGAGTGGGACAAACATGTGGAATACATTCTGCATATGGCGCGGCATTTCTCCGTACCTCCGGCTGCTGCAGGATGGGAATTCCACCAGCCCCCATTCTATTATCTGCTCACGGGACTCTGGATGCGAATCGGCGGAGCTTTGAGCAGAACCATGGCGATGCTGCTGCACGACCTGCAGATGATATCGCTTCTCATGAGCATCCTGACACTACTCGTCGGTGTTGGCATCGCATATACCCTTTTTCATGGGCCGATGCAGAGACTGCAACGTATGCTCATGGTCGCGCTCGTGGCAACGTTTCCGACCCTCGTGATGTTTTCGTCACGCATCAATAACGATACACTGCTCCAATTCCTCGCATTCCTCTTCGTCTTTTTTCTTGTGCGCTTCTGGCAGGGTCAGCGGCTCCAAGATTTCTGGGGCCAAACATTCGTCATCGCCGTCGCGCTTCTCACGAAATTGAGCGGTCTCATCTTCATGCCAGTGTCCATTCTGTGCATCGCCTGCATGCGCGGCATGATGTGGGGCAAAAAAATACTCTTGGTCAGTCTGCTGATTGCATTCTGCTTGGTGACCACCGGCTGGCTCCCGATTCTTCGATATACCGTAGAGCATGACACATCACGTTCCCTCTACTTTGCCAGTAAAGGCATAGACCCGATGGTGAAGCTCACGAATATACCAAAAAATTTCCTCGTCTTTCACCCGCTCGAAATACTACGGCATCCGTTCAATGATCCGTACTCAGATCAGGAGCGTCGCCAATTTTTCCCGGAATATTTCTTCAAGTCCGCTTTCTTCGGTGAGTTCTCTTTCCCGGACACGTTTCGGACGCTCAGCTTCCTCATACTTGGCCTCGGATTGGTCTCTCTTGTATTGGCATGCGCGGGGGTCATCCAGGCGGTCCGAACGAGGCAGCCTGCGATCTTTCCCCTCGTACTCATCACTGTCTTTCATCTCGCCGCAGCTCTTATCTATCGCTATCTAGCTCCTTTTTCACCGGCGCAGGATTTCCGATACGTGACGATCCTGACCATTCCATGGTTCTATTTTGCCATTCTTGGATCCTCAAATCTTCCCGCGCCGCTTCGCAGGTTCTGTACGAGTATTCTCTTCGCATGGGCGCTGGTGTGCGCGATCTTCTTCCTGAAGATCTTCTTTGATTAGTGGCCCCTCTGCAGTCTCTTTGCGAGCGTGCGCAGGTACGACGTCGCGACTTTCATGCGTACGTACGTTCCGGTCTTCGGGTCGAAGACGCGCTTCTTCACGATATTCGCCTTGAACGTGCGCCTCGTTGCACGCAGCGAGTGGCTCCGGAGATTCCCGGTTGAGCCTTTTTTGCCGGTCATTTGGCAGATACGCGCCATGAGCTTGCAGACTGTAGTGAAGTGAAGCGGCTTCGTCAATGCCCTCACAGGTATTTTTCCGAGTCCCCATGCCGCTCCTGCTACGATGTCATCATGTTTCAGGACGTACGCCGCCGGTTTTTCGGTTCGGGTTCGCGAGAGCCAGTTGCGTCCGGTCCTGGCGACTGTGACGTGCTGATTCCGGTCTTCAATCGTCCGGATATGCTTCGAACATTGCTTGCGCGTCTCGCCGTGAACACCGACCGATCGTTACTGAGGCGCATCTGGATCGGTGATGATGGCAGTGACAGCTTCTCGACCGCGGCTATTTCTCGCCTTGCGAAAGAGTCAGGGCTTCCGATCACGATCATCCGTCACGAGACGTCGCTCGGATTTGGCGGCAACTGCAACGCACTCTTCGCACAGTCTGATGCTCGGCTGTGCATCATTCTCAATACGGATATCGATCTTCCGCCACAGTGGCTTCCGAGGATGCTCGCGCCGTTTTCCTCGGATGCACGCATCGCGCTTGCGACACCGCTGTCCACGAATGCCGCGAATCACACACTTCGCCTCAGGCCAGGTCAGCATTGGATGGAAGCGGACAGACTCCTCGCGAACGTGGTTCCAGCATTCCCGGATGACTGTACAGCGATAGGATTTTGTATGGCGGTGCATGCGGCCCTTCTGCGAGAGAATGCAATACCGCTCTTCGATCCTATATTCGGGCGAGGCTACGGTGAAGATACGGATCTTCATTACCGCGTTCTCGCGCACGGACTTCGGTCCGTCATCATCGATGATCTCCTCGTGCATCACAAAGGTGCAGCGTCATTTTCCGTTCTCCCGGATGCCGCCGCTATTCGCATGAAGGGCGAATCTCGCTTGCAGTCGCGGTGGGGGAAGGAGCATGCGCTTCGGTTTGCAGAGTTCCAGGCTCGCGATGCGCTCGGTGCGATTCGCGATCGTTCAACGTCAGTTCTTTCACTGCAGAGCACACAAAAAAAATTCGATATTCTCTTCGTCCTTCCGAACAACAATCTGCGGTACGGTGGCATCTGGCTTATCGTTGAGATCGTGCAAGCGCTCATCGCGCACGGACTCGACGTCGGTGTGTTCGTCGTTGATCCTGGGGGAATCGTTTCTGATACCGCGGTGTATGGATTTTCTGCTTTCAATGAACTCGGCGACCTTTTTGAGCATGCCACTGCAGTGTCCTGCATCGTTTCGACATCGGATCGGACCATCGAACACGCGCAACGGCTGTGCGAACGCTACGGCTCAACCGAGGTGCTCCTTCTCCAGAACATGGAAGCGGTGTTCCGCAGCGGATGCAATGTGGAGACATTTTTCCAGTATCGTCGCATCCGGAATGTTCTCACGGTTTCGGAGTGCCTCACACAGTACATCCAGCTCATCAATCCGGACGTCAATGTGAAGCAGTTGAGGGTGGGCCCAGATCCGCTCGTATTTTATCCGCGGGACGTCGCCAGGCGTCCGTTCACGGTGGCACTTGCTGCGAATCTGATTCCTGAAAAAGGCACAACGCAAGCACTCGAGCTCGCTCTCATGCTCCGCGAACGCGGTTTTCACTTCACGATCTTCGGTTGGGACACGAAGGATTTTCCACTCGATGCCTCCATTGGTGATGTGTGTCATGACACCAGTAGGCAGGGACTCGCCCACCTCTTTAGCCATACCGAATTCATTATCGATCAGTCGTACCTGGAAGGTCTGGGCTTGCCGCCCATCGAAGCTGCTTTCTGCGGATGCATTCCGATCATCGGCTCCAGAGGCGCTGGGGAATATATTTTCCGTGACAGCGTCAATGCTGTTGTCATCGACGGATACAAGGATCTCGAGTCGTCTCTTCGTCGCGTGCAGCGTCTGACGCCTCAGGAAAAAAATCGTTTGCAGAAAAACGCGATGAAACTTCGGTCGGCGTTCAATCTTGAGATTGGCCTGCAGGATGCAGTGAAAGAGTTATCATCGCTTGCGACGTCCGGGCCCACATCGTACCCTCTGCATCATGAGTGATCTCATCAGTCCACCGTTTCTCATCGCGATTCTGACCGCGCTCACGGTGCACGAATGGGCGCATGCGGTCGTGGCCGATTATTTCGGTGATCCTACACCGCGTAGCGAAGGACGACTGACGCTCAATCCCATCGCACATCTTGACCCGATCGGAACCGTTCTATTTTTCCTCGTTCACTTCGGCTGGGGCAAACCGGTGCCTATCGATCCGCGGTACTTCAAAAATATTCGACGAGACTCCGCTCTTGTATCGATCGCAGGTCCGTTCAGCAATCTCGTGCTCGCATTCGCATCGTTTCTTCTCCTTCTGGCTTTTGCGCCGCAGGTCCTTCACGTCAGTTCGTCCGAAGAACTCATGATGACGATTGGTTTCGGTGCGCGGCTCCAGGCTTTCGTCTCGCAAATTCTCGCAAATTCGCTGTTCATCAACCTCGGCCTCATGGCGTTCAATTTGCTTCCGATCGCTCCGCTCGACGGCTCGAAGATCGTGCAAGCCTTCATCCCGGCGCGACACGAATATGCTTATGAGCAATTCATGCAGCGAGGTCCGTTCATCCTCATTGCCATTCTCTTGGCCGAGCGACTCCTGAATATTCCGATTCTCCTCACGTGGATCACGGTCATCGTCGATGCGGTGCTGAGGGTGATGACGATGTTTGTGTGAGACAGAGATGGAGCTCCCTATGGGAGCTTATCAGGAACCAACCCAAAATTTCATAGTGAATCAAAGCCGCTTTTCCATAAGATATTCATTTCCTTTTTGACGATTCTTTTTCAGGGCAATGACTTTATAGCCGAGTTTTTCATAAAACTCCTTTGCCGTGATAGAGGATCGGAGAGAGAAGCGACGTACCCCCATTTTTCGGACAGTATTTTCAATTTTCTTCATGAGCTTCGTGCCAACACCCTGACGAACAAAGTTCTTATGGACATACAAGGCTCCCATTTCCTCAGGCGTATCTTTCATAATGTCTCCGAAACCAATGATCTTTTCTTCTTCTATCGCCACATAGCGAAGAACCTGATCATGAATTTTTACAAAGTCATCGGTATTTCCCCTTTTGCTCCAGCGCGCAATTTGCGATGGAGTGTAATCATTTTTATTGATCGTCCGAATCGTCGCCTTCCGGAGTGCGGAAAGCTCCTTTGCATCTTCGAGAGCAGCTCTTCGAATTCGCATGACTGTATTTTACCAGTTCGAACCGAGAATTAGGTGTATCTATAAACGGCTATCTGAAGCGATGAAAATTCTGGAGCCGCTGACCGGGATTGAACCGGTGACCTACACATTACCATTGTGTTGCTCTACCACTGAGCTACAGCGGCTTAGTGCCTAATTTCAAAAACTCTTTTCGCACGTCGCGCAGATTTCGATGATGTAGTAAATGAACAAGAATATCCCGCAGTTTCCTATTTTGGTAGTAGATCGTCACAACACCATACTGACTCTTGCGACGATAGGTACCAAGGGAACCTGAGCGCGTAACTGTCACTGTATAAAATTGACGCTTGTGAATTCTAAGTTTTTTTGACCAAAAGTCCAGCGCTTCCTCCGCACTGATATCCGTGAAGATTTGCAGTCCGAATCGGCAATCTGAAACACGAATACCGAAAAAAAGTACCAAGAATTTCAGAAAGGTTTTCAGCAGTTCCGGATCCGTATTTCCTAGTCGGATTGCCGATAGGTTAGCCTTGGTTCCTTCGCCCCAATAGAGACCGATGCCCATCCCAAACAAGAGATATTCTTCCGGCGTTTTCGGAGAACGTAGTGTGAATGGGTCTCCATGCGGATGGTGCATGTGGTAGATGGCTTCGCTGATCGAGCGCCGAGGAATTTCATACTTTTTGAGCCAATATTCGACCCTATGCACAGAGCACCCGAGTTCGGTCGCAATGTGTTTCATGGAATGTTTTTTCTTTCCATACAAACGTTCGAGAGCGCTCTTTTGTATCATGTTGATCAGTATACCATAGTACTACTATGGACGTGCTATACCACATTCACCGTCTCAAGCCACGACTGTGGCGGCTGACTACGAGCCGTGCGTAGCGCATTGAGCAGCGTGTGCAGACACAGAAGCGCGCACTTGAATCTCCGTGGGCCGACCGGAACCCCAAGGAGTGAATAGATCTCGTCCGGTTTCAACGCTTCGGCGTCAGCGACCGACATACCGATCAAATCTTCGGACAGAAGCGACATCGCTGCCTGGCTAATGGCGCAGCCTTCCCCACGCCATTTCAGATCTGCGATGATACCATCGTCGATTTTGAGATCGATCGTCAGGTCGTCGCCGCACGAAATATTT
Source organism: uncultured Candidatus Peribacteria bacterium (assembly GCA_964514855.1). Taxonomy (GTDB): domain Bacteria; phylum Patescibacteriota; class Gracilibacteria; order Peribacterales; family Peribacteraceae; genus JAGORY01. The sequence continues at coordinate 27,472 of CAZESZ010000001.1, forward strand.
TCTTCGCGGTGCGTCACTGCGCGCGACAGATGTCCGGTATTTCGCGGATTCTTGTAGTGGTCGAGGATGTTCTCGGCGTAGAGGTCCATAGACGTGAGAAGTCACAAGCTAGAAGTCAGAAGTCACAAGTTTTAGAGTCCACAGTATTTTTCTTTATCGTTGCAGTAATTTTTGGGCGGAGCGAAGAGCGGCGATGCATGTATCGATCTCGTCTACCGTGTTGTACGCTGCGACGGAGAGGCGAGTGGAGGATGAGATGCCGAGCAGCGTATGCAGTGGCTGTGTGCAGTGATGTCCGGCACGAAGACATATGCCTTCTTTGCCGAGTACGTCTGTGAGATCGTGTGGGTGGACGCCTTGCACCGTAAAACTAATACATCCGGTTCGTTTCGTGGGATCGGTCGGACCAAGAATAGTGAGTCCACTGATCTCCTGTAGCCCTGAGAGCGCATGTGTCAGTAACGAAGATTCATGCGCACTGATCGCGTCGATACCGGTGTTCGTCACCCACTCGAGTGCTGCCGCCAGTCCGACTGCGTCGGCTGCAGCCAGTGTCCCGGCTTCGAAAGTGCGTGGAAGTTCGGCGGTCGTGAAACCGTGCATCGTCACCGTCTGGATCATGTCTCCTCCGCCGAGAAACGGTGGCATCGTCGTCAGATGTTCTCTCTTTCCATAGAGCACGCCTATTCCGGTAGGTCCATATGTTTTATGTCCAGAGAAAGCCAAAAAATCACAATTAAGTTTCTGTACATTGATATATTCATGCGCGGAAAGTTGCGCAGCATCGATCAATATCACAGCGCTGTTTTCATGTGCAAGTGAGACCAATTCTACAAGCGGCTGCAGTGTACCGAGGACATTACTCAGACCTGACACGGCCATGATTTTCGTTTTTCCTTTTTTCAAAATCTTCTTGGTTGCTACGAGATCGATGTATCCGTCGGCTGTCATCGGAATCCAGTCGAGACCTACACCCTGACGTTTCGCCAGCTGCATCCAGGGAACGATATTACTGTGATGTTCCAGTATCGAGACTGCGATGCGGTCTCCGGGTTTCAGTGTTTCACCGTAACTGCGCGCAACGAGGTTGATCGCCTCTGTGGTATTCTTCGTGAAGATGATTTCGTGAGCATGGCGTGCATGCAGAAATTTTCTCACTGTTTCTCTCGCCGCATCGAGAGCGATTGTCGCTTCTTCCGCGAGTGGATGCACCCCTCGGTTCACATTGGCGTTCTTCGCCATATAGAACTCCGCGAGAGCGTCCAGGACGCTCTGCGGCTTTTGGCTTGTCGCTGCACTATCCAGATAGCATAGCGTCTTGCCATGCGCTTTCTTTGCGAGGATTGGGAAGAACCGACGAATGTTGGCAACATCAAATGTCATGCAGACGATGAGTATACAGCAGGCGTCAGAATTTGATGGCGTGAATTTTGGATCGTTTCGACGCCTCTTTTACTGTACCATTTCAGGCATGACACAACGCACCATCGTGATCCTCAGCTTTGTTTTATTCGTCTGTGCGCTCCTCTGGGGCGGCTACACCCTCCTCGTGTATCTCGGCGTGCCGGTGCATCAGTTCGTGTACTCTTCTCCGGAAGAAATCGGTCTGTGGGATCTCGCCTGCGGAACTCAGCAGAGCAACATGGTGTATCTCTGTCGTGGAGCATCGGCGTTCTTTCCGTTTCTCATTGCGACGCTGAAGATGGCAAGTCCGTTCTTTGGGTACATTGTTCTCTCAGCTCTCGCGTTTGGCGGAGTCCTTCTCTATGCCGGATTTCAGACCGGGCGCTTCGAACGTGTCATCAAGACCAATGCGTTCATCATACTGCTTCTGAGCATCGGCGCTGTGTGGTTGCTTGGGACGACGTTCGCCATCGGAACAACGTACAATCTCCGCACGCCAGAGAACGCGATGCTCACCGATCTCAACGGACAGAAAGTCCTGCCGTCGTTTCGACGTTTCTTCGAGCCTACGGCCCAGATTTACCCCAGTGGCGGTCAGGCGCTCGCCGAACTGCGGGCCAATTACGAATTTCTCCTCGGACGCGGATGCTTGTCTGACACCGGTGTGCAGACCCAAAATGGTGCGAAGTTGTACAACCTCCGTCTGTGGTGCATGCAGACAAGTCTCTTCAACCGCGCGGGTGTCCAGATCTTCATGGTGCTCTTCTTCCTCTTCAATCTTCTCATTCTCGGGCGTTTCCTGATCACCAAGGTCATTGGCCTCAAAACTGAGAATACGCTGCTTTTGGCATGTCTTAGTTTTGGCATCGGTGCGCTCGGTTGGGTCGCTATCCTCTGGAGTCTCGGACTCTTCGCGTTGCTGGATACGACGCTCATCCGCGTACTCTTCTTCGGCATGCCGTTCGTGCTCTATCCACAGAGCGCATGGTGGATCCGGACGATGCGCGACAAAAAGATCACACTTTCAGTCTCGATGCGCAGCTGGCATCTGCTCCTCGCGTGGCTCCTCGTATCGTACCTTGCACTCAATTTCTTCAATGTCGTGCGACCGTTTCCGATCGGTTGGGATGACCTCGGTAGTTACCTGAATCGTCCGAGACTGCTCGCGAGTTACGGATACTTCATTCCGTCGATGTCGCAGTTTCAGTGGGAATACCTCACGTCACTCGGGTTCCTGCTCTTCGGGTACGACAGTTGGATCGGTTCCACGTTCGCCATGGAGATCAACTGGGCGGCAGGCATGCTGTCCGTACTTGCGGTGTACGCCTTCGGTCGGCGTGTTTTCGGCCGCGGCCGCGGCGTGCTTGCGGCTATGCTGTACTACTTCCTGCCGATGACCGGTCATTTCTCATTCGCGGACATGAAGATCGATAACTCGTCGTTCTTCACCACCGCGCTCGGCGTCATGGCTGTCTTCGCGTTTCTCTTCCCCGCCAAAGATTTCGATGAATCCGCGGAACCGAGGGACCCGAAGCTCCTCGTCATCGCAGGATTGATCCTAGGCTTCAGTTTCGGCATCAAGCCGACTGCGATCCTCGGCATTCTCATGACTCTCGGTATTCTCGTCGGTAGCATCGTGGGTCCAATCGGCTTCACCGGTGCCATTATCGCGGGATTTGGACTCTTGCAGAAATTTGGCGTATTCAACGTCAGCGATATTTTTAAACGCGCGAGCATTTCCGCCAGCGTTCCCTCAACGACCTTCGCGATCAGCGTCCTTCTCCTCGGCATCGGTCTTATCGCTACTGCAGTGCATCAACATCGTTCGGAAGTTCGTCGTCTTCTGGTGTCCGTGAGCTGTCTTGTGCTTGGCATGGGTATCGCCGTCGCGCCCTGGATTCTCCATAACGCCGCACTCATTCGGGGATACAATCTTACCGGATACTTGACTGCCAACGATAAGGCTGCGTTCAGTGCTGCTGCAAAGGCCAGTCCTCCGGGAAATGTCAGTGTGGGCAGTATGCTCTCCGCAGTAGATCTCATCGCTCCGCAAGTTTTCAACTATCAGAAAGAAGATGTTGAGGCCATGAATCTTCCAAAGACTATTCCCGTTCGATATTTGCCGCCGGAACTGAAGCTCGATCCAAATCATGCGGCATGCAAATCATCCGCTCGCACCGAAGAGCTGGATCGGTACTGGGGATTCGGTAGCGGCATCGGACACTACCTCGGCCTTGCCTGGCGCCAAGTCATGAACCTGGATTCCTTCGGTTACTACGTCACGCAGGCGCCGATGCTCCTGCTGTTTCCGCTTCTGCTCCTGCTCCCGTTCTTCTGGTCAAAAGAGGGGCGATGGCTGCGATTACTGTTCGTCGGGACGATCATCTTCTTCGTGCAATGGTCCTTCGCTGCGAATGGTGTGCCGTGGTACGGGATTGGTATGTTCCTCGGATTCGCCATCGGCCTTGAAGCCTTCATTGCGCATGCACCGGATACACCGAATCGTTCGCTCTTCGGATTCTTCATCGCGATGAGCATCCTCATCTGTCTCGCGAATCGTTTGTGGCAGTTCGATGCGCAGAAAAATCTGTTTGAGTATCCGCTCGGCAAGATCAGTGCCTCGGCGCTCAGGGAGGTGACGATTCCGGATTACGATGATATTCGTGAGAGCGTCGTGAGCCGTCATGAAACACTTCCCGAGGCGCCGTACACATACCGTATCGGTACGTTCATTTCGTACTTCATCCCCAGAAACCGCGAGATCTTTCCGATGGCGGATCATCAACTCAATTTCTTCAACTGCGTGAACCAAGAACGTAATCACATGCTCACACTTCGTCGCCTGCAGGCGCTTGGGTTCAATAGCATCATCTTCGATACGAATACGCAAACGATCGAAAAAGATCCCAATGGTTCCCTGCATCAGAAAGTGGCCAGGTTCCTGGACTTCGCCAACGATCCTGCGGTGAAGGTCACGATCGCGGTGAATGATCCGAATAACGGTATTGCATACATTCTCTTGCCGACGGCTACCGGCAGTTTCCTGAAGGCTCCGCGTCCATGAGAGTCGTTGCGGTCATACCGGCATACAACGAGGCTACGCGCATCGCAGCGGTGGTCCATGCGGCGAAGCAATCGACTGATCGTGTCATCGTCGTCATCGACGGATCCACTGATGCGACCGAAGCAGTCGCGCGCGACGCCGGAGCGACGATCATCCGCCATGCCGAAAACTGTGGAGCTGGAGCTGCCACGATGACCGGACTGGAAGCTGCGCGCATGCTGGGGTTCGATATCGCCGTGACACTGGATGCCGACGGCCAGCATGCAGCCGAGGATATTCCGCGGCTCATCGAGATACTGCAGACTCAGCATGCGGACTTGGTCATTGCCAACCGTTTTGGACGCAAGAACGCCATTCCCTTCGTCCGAAGGATAGCCAACACGATCGGGAATCTCATCACGTTCTTCGTGACCGGTTTGTATCTTCCAGATACTCAGTGCGGGTTCAAGGCGTTTGGACCGCGCGCGCTTGCGGAGATCGAACTGAAGATGTCGGGATTCGAGTTCTGTACGGAAGTTATCCGCGAAGCCGCCAAACATCGTTGGAAAATCGTCTCGATTCCTTCAAAAGTGGTATATTCCGAATACACGCTGGCCAAAGGTCAGTCGTTCGCGAGCGGTCTGCGCACTGCTGCCAAAATTTTGCTTCGTACCTTCCTCCGATGATTACCTTCGAATACACGCCGTACCAAGTCGTCGTTCCACTCTTCAGCTTTCTGATGGTCGTGTATGCGTGGAATTTGGTCATGCGCCACAAGAAGACGATTTGGGAAGGCGTCCTCTGGACGGTATTTTGGTCTGCGATCGCATACATTTCCTTCTTTCCCAGCAGTCTCCAGTATCTGAGTTCTATTACGGGCATCAAGAAGAATGAAAATGCCGCGACGATCACGGCTATCGGCGTGCTGTTCTTCATCGTCTTCTACATGATCATTCGTTTGGAAGCACTGGAACAGCGACTGACGAAGATGGTGCGAGAGAGAGCGCTGGCAGACGCTGGAGTAGAGGATAACAAGGTGAGGAAGTGAGGAAGGTGAGGTGAGGTAAGGGAGGTAGGTGTGTACAATCCGTCCAATGAAAACAATCCTCCTCATCAGCCCTTACTGGCAGGAAGAGCACCGATGGATGGTGAGTTCTGTGAAAATGGCGGAGTTGTGGCAACGGCTTGGGTACAAAGTTGTGGTTCTGTGTATGGGAAGAACAGAAAAAAAGTCACAAGTCACAAGTCACAAGTTTTTTTCTGAAAAAATATCGGAGACACTTGAGATCCATCGAGTTCCCGATATTTTTCTTCCCGATCCGTGGAACTACGGCATTGCATGCGGGTTTTCCGGCATTGCACTTCGGCTCGCACGAGAACTGCGGCCGGACATTATCGTCGTCAACAAAGTCTTGTTCTGGAGCTCCATCGCGCTGCTTCGACTTCGGCTCGCTGGTTTCAAAGTTCTTCTGTTGACCGATGCGCTCGTCGGAATCACGTGGTGGCCGCGAGGAACGCTTGCGAAAGTCTGTGCTGCGATCTATGCGCATACACTCGGCTGGCTGATCCTCACAGCTGCGACGAAGATCGTCTTTTTTCATCCGCAACCCGAAAAAATTCTCCGACGCCTCGGCATCGAAAAAAAATCCATCGTTCTTCCCACAGGTATCGATCCAGCTCGGTTTCCGTCTCTTCGTCCGGAGCATGCAGGTATTACGGCTACCTACGTCGGCCGTTTGGAGTCCGTGAAAGGTGCCGATGATTTCGTTGCCGCTGGGCTCATGGTAAAAAAAGACAAACCAGAGCTCGAGATTCAGGTTGTCGGTTGGTACCCTTCGACCCATTCGACGAGCTCAGGGCAGGCAAGCTCAGGGCAGGCTCATCATCCACTTGTTGCTGCGCATGACAGAGACGTGCGGTTCACAGGACTTCGAAAAGATATCGAGGATATTCTGTCTCGGTCCGATATCTTCGTGCTCCCAAGCTATGCCGAAGGCCTCAGCAATGCCCTCATGGAAGCCATGTCTGCGGGCTGTGCATGCATCGCGTCTGACGTCGGTGGTAACCGCTATCTCATTGAGAACGGTGTCTCCGGGTTCCTCTTCCCGGCCGGCGATAGGGAGGCGCTCGCGGCGCATATTCGCCGCTTAGTCGAGGATCCGACGAAGCGCATGCAGCTTGGACGAAACGCGCGTGCGAGAATCGAGCAGATGTTCAGTTGGGAAAAAATCGGCAAGCGATACGATGAACTCTTCTCGACCTGGAACGCATGAAGAAGCTCGTCATCCTCTCGGCTTTCCTCTCGCCGTATCGTTCGGGTGCTGAGGCGATGGTGGAAGAAGTATCTGTGCGGCTTGCAGACGAATTCGATATCACGATTATAACGGCGCGGCTGCGGCGTGATCTTCCAGTGCATGATCGCCTCACCCCTGCCTGTCCGGCAGGCAGGCCCAGCCCCTCTCCCGACAGGAGAGGGGAGAAATCACAGGTAAAAATCATTCGCGTCGGTGTCGGGCTGCCGTTCGATAAATGGCTCTATCCTTTCCTTGCGCCACTCACCGTACGTTCGCTGCGGCCAGATATCGTTCACGCTGTGCTCGAGACATTCGCCGGACTCGCGCTCTTACTGTGTCGGAGTTCTGCGCGCACCATTCTCACGTTGCAGACGACCAACCGAACGTTTCTCAAAGGCATGATTGTGCGCTCTCCGCACGTCGTGACTGCCATCAGTGAGGATCTCGCGCGCATCGCGCGAAGTCTTGGGCGAACTGACGTCACGCTGATACGGAATGGCATCGACCTCACCGGTATCAACGCTGCGTGCGAGAAAATACCGAAAGATTCCGGATGTGTACTCTTCGTCGGACGATTAGAACCGATGAAGGGGATCGATACACTTCTCCGGGCATTCGCGCAGGCGATCAAGGGCTTGGATCCTGCAGTACATTTGCGGATCGTCGGTCGTGGATCACAACTTCCAGCACTCTCAGCACTGGCTCGTGATTTGGAAATAGATCACCGCGTCCGTTTCGTGGGATACGTTGCTGGTTCCAAGCTCTTTGACGAGTACGCAAAGGCCGAGATCTTCGTCGGACTGTCTCGTTCGGAAGCACTTGGCAACGTTTTCCTGGAGGCGCAGTCAGCGGGCTGTGCAGTGCTTACGACTAGGGTCGGAGGTATTCCGGAAATCGTCCTCGATACCGAAACCGGACTCCTCGTTCCTCCGGACGATATCGACAGTGCAGCGACAGAACTGAGGCGGCTCCTGACGGACACATCTCTTCGCGCCTTGCTCGCAAACGCAGCGAAGAAGCATGCGCAGCAGTACGGTTGGGACGATATCGCAAGCCGCTACCGAAAAATCTACGCGTCATAAATTCTTAGTGTTTTTTTCGAAGATGTGCGCATCGTACGTCTCTACTGTCTCTACTTCACGGCGACCAGATCGCGGATCGTTTCCACACAGACACCGAGTTCGTCATTGATCAGCATGTGATCGAACAAATGTGCGTGATCCGTGAACGCTCGCAGGTCGGCTTCCGCAACTTTCAGCCGCTCGACGATCTGTTCCTCCGTGTCGCGGCCGCGCGTACGTAGGCGATGAAGTAGTGCCGAGAGCATCAGGCGTTTGCTCTTACCTGGAGGCAAAAGTCCGCAGCTTAAGACTGCGCGGCGGCCGAGGGAGTCCACGAGTCCTTGTAACAAATTAATCTCTGTCACGACGATCGGCAGCTTTCCCTTTTTCCAGATCGCTTCGATGTCGCGCTTGCGATAGCCGTAATAACGCAGTTCTGACGCAGAAGGCATGTGCGTCCAACTGATAATTTCTTTTTTCGTCACCATCTCGTCGAATGCATTTTTACTCACGTGAACGTACGGTTCGGTATCGGTCTTCTTTGCGGCGCGCGTTGTCACGATCGGTACTTGCTCGGCGTAGGACCGAAAGAGCGTCATGAGCTGGCGTGCGATCGTCGTTTTTCCCACGCCGGACGGCCCGGAAACGGCTAAGACATACGATGTCACGGTGAACGCTGGAGCAGTTTTCTTTTCGACGACGTCGTACTTTAGGTCATTGACGAGCAGGCCGTTGTCCATCGTACGGATGCGGCGCATGTGTGGCACGACGGTCGCACCGATGGCTGGGGCTGCGCTGCCTCGGGTTAGCTGGGCCATCACTTTCGTTCCATCTTCCAGGCGAATGAGCGCCGCGACGTACGGTTGCGTACCGAAACCTGTGGGTGGATGACGCACAACCGTAAAGCTTTCGATGACACCGGGCTGGAGACGTACCTGCTCCAGTTTTTTGATGCGCCGGTGGAGTGCGGGGATGCGGTCCAAAGAAGTGAAAAGTGGAAAGTTGAAAGTGAAAAGTAAAAACAGATCGCTTATTCGATGTTCTCAAGGAGATGAACCGTACAGGTGGCACCGACGCCGCCAAGGTTGTGGGCGAGCGCGCGTTTCACGTCCGAGACTTGGTTCTGAGCCGTGCCCGAGAGCTGTTTGAAACAGTCGAGGACTTGCTTGATGCCCGTTGCCCCGATGGGATGTCCGCAGGCCTTCAGTCCGCCGCTCATATTGATAGGGAGCGAACCGTCCAGCGCCGCGTCGCCCTGACGGAAGATGCGGATAGCGTCGCCTTCTTCGGCATACCCCAGGTCTTCCAGATGGATGAGCGTTGCGATGCTGAAACAGTCATGGAGTTCCAGCGTATCGATGGAATTTTTGTCCCAGCCGGATTCGCTGAGTGCGCGAACAAACGCAGTGCGCGTACTGAGAAAAGACGTCAGGCTCTCACGTTCGGTGAGGCTCAGGGACTCGCTTGCAAGTTGCGATGCTGCGATGCGGACCGTGGATTCTCGCTTCGTCGAAAGGATGACGGCGGCAGCTCCGTCCGAAATCGGCGAGCAGTCCAGAAGTCGCAGTGGATCCGCGACGAGCGGGCTCTTGCTGATGGTTGCGGCCGGAATCTCTTTTCGAAATTGCGCGTAGGGATTTTTCACCGCGGCGCGGTGCGAATTTTCCGAGACGAGGCTCAGGTCCTCACGCCTCAGGCCGTACCGATGCATGTACGCAGCGGCCGTCAGCGCGAATATCGAGGGGAACGTAAGGCCGGCTGGTGCATCTTTTTCGGCATCGCCAGCGCGCATGAGCGCACTCGTCACGATGTCGCTCGCAACGTCCGTGAGTTTTTCTGCTCCGATGACGAGGATCGTCTCAGCTTTGCCGCTCTCTAAGAATGCGCACGCGGTGTGCACAGCCAGACCTCCGGATGCGCAGGCCGCTTCCACCCGTAGTGACGGTGGACGATGCGGAAGCATGCTGCTCGCGAGTGTTCCGAGGTGCGCTTGTTCGGCAGTTTCTCCGCCGACCATGTTGCCGATGACGACGTAGTCGATATCGGTTGGGAGAATCCCGGTGGACTGAATGGCGCCATCCACTGCCTCGCGGATCAGATCCGCAAGTGACTTGTTCCAGAGCTCGCCGAACTTCGTTTGAGCTCCCCCGAGGACGTACACGGTCTCGCGCATAAAGACCGAGGGAGTCTAACGGAATGGGATGATTTTCGATAGCTTTTGAAAAGATGTTTCTCAGTCTATTGTTCACCTGAAAAAACTTGGTCAGCTATTTTTGAGGCTTGCAAACTGCTAATAGCCAGCTTTCTGATAATGTCATTCACAGTTGTCGATTCAGCGCTTGCTCTTGCGCGTATCTGCTCCATCTCGGATTCTGAGAAGACACTGGTAACGCTTTCATCATGCTTACGTGGCACATAAGTATTTACAGCGCAGCCGAGTACATTTGGGTACGGTGATCGAGGGGAATTTTGCATATGTCACTACATTACAGCCATTTAGCAATGTCCTGCAAGCGAAAATATCACATGTTACACATGCACCCTGGTCGACTGCAGATACTCGCCGTAATTTAGCTTCTTGGACTCTTTCTTCGTGACCGGTAATTCTGCGCCGTCATGGAGCATCGTGAGGACGAAGGCGTCTGATCCAGAACCCGAACCGTACGACACCACCAGCAGACGCTCATCTTTCTTCGCTTTCTCCAGGACGAAGCTGAGGCCGAGCGGTGAACACGCCGAGTACGTATTGCCGATGTGCGGAACGATGAATCCGGTTTCAAGCTGTTTCTCGGTGAAGCCAAGCCGCTTCGCCGCGACGAGCGGGAACTTGGCGTTCGGCATGTGGAGCACGACGTGTGCGAAATCTTCCGACTGTAGATGCTCGCGTTGCATCATTTCTTTTGCCGCTATTTCGATGTGGTGAAAGTACGCAGGTTCGCCAGTGAACCGTCCCGCGTGCGATGGGTGGCGGTCCTCGGCACCGCGCCAGAAGTCGGGTGTGTCTGTGGTGTAGGAAAGTGTGGCGTCAATGCGGCAGAGTCCGGGTTTCTTCTTCGTTGGGAGTCCGATGACAAATGCCGCCGCTCCGGCCGCTGCCGAATATTCCAGCGCGTCGCCGGGCTTGCTCTGTGCGGTGTCTGCGCCGATGGCGAGGCCCATCGTGATCTGCTTGCTTTCGGCCATCGCGGAGACGATCTGCACCGCAGCGGTTCCGGCTTTGCACGCAAATTCCAGATCTGCTGCACGGCAGAATGGACTGAGCTGCAGCGCGCTCACGAGCATACCGCTCGTTGGCTTCACGGCATACGGATGACTTTCGGATCCCACGTACACGGCATCGATCTTTTGTGGGTCGATTTCACCGGTGTCGATAGCCATCTTTGCGGCTTCCCACGCGATGGTGAACGTATCTTCGTCCGACTCTGGTACGGATTTTTCGATGATGCCAAGGCCGTCAGCTTGTTCGGTCCCGCGCCTCCAGTGCGCCGCGATGGTCTTCGCCTCGATGCGGTT
>CAZESZ010000002.1:0-13453 GCA_964514855.1 uncultured Candidatus Peribacteria bacterium
TTCACGCAGCAGAACAACAAAAACTCATGGTTGTCTTGTATGAAAAAGTTAACATTTCTTCGTTGAATGTTTGTGGTTTTCGGCTTCAAACCTGACAAAGATCGATACAGACATCACAAACGAAGATGGATTTGCGTCGAAGCCTCTGGAGTCCTACCATCTCGCAGACATGAGTATGGATACGAGCAGTGGCGCTCCCGCGCCCCATCAGGGCGGGGAGGCCAGTTTCCAAAAAATAAACAGCTCAGACATCACGACGATTCTGCTTCTTGGCTCAGGAGCGCTGAAGATCGGCGAAGCCGGGGAGTTCGATTATTCCGGTTCGCAGGCGATCAAAGCGTTCAAAGAAGAAGGAAAACGAGTCGTACTGATCAATCCGAATATCGCGACGAACCAGACGAGTTGGGGACTCGCCGATCGCGTGTATTTCTTGCCCGTGAAACCGGAATTCGTGGAACAAGTTATCGCGAAAGAAAAGCCAGAGGCCATCGCACTCAGTTTCGGTGGGCAGACGGCGCTGAACTGCGGCGTGGCGCTGGAAGATGCAGGAATCTTGAAAAAATACGGCGTCCGGGTTCTCGGAACATCCGTCGATGCCATCAAGAAAACGGAGGACAGAGCACTCTTCAATGCCGAGCTGAATTCTATCGGCGTTTCCGTCCCGCGTTCCATCGCGTGCGAATCGTTCGAAGCGGCGAAGCAAGCGGTTGGAACCATCGGACTTCCGGTCATGATTCGCGCCGCGTTCGCACTCGGTGGCAAAGGCAGCGGCCGAGCCGCAACGCAGGAGAAGGCCGAGGAAATCCTGAAAGTCGCATTCGTCGAATCCCACCAAGTCCTCGTGGAGGAAGATCTCACAGGCTGGAAAGAAATCGAGTACGAAGTCGTGCGTGACGCGTTCGATAACTGCATCACGGTCTGCAATATGGAAAATTTGGACCCACTCGGCATCCACACTGGCGAGTCCATCGTCGTTGCGCCGAGCCAGACGCTCGATAATGAGGATTACCAAATGCTTCGGAGCATCGCGCTGAAAGTCATCCGTCACCTCGGCATCATCGGCGAGTGCAACATCCAGTACGCGCTGCATCCACGCAGCCGCACGTACCGCGTGATCGAAGTGAATGCTCGTCTCAGCCGCAGTTCGGCGCTCGCATCGAAAGCGACCGGCTATCCGCTCGCATTCGTTGCAGCGAAGCTCGCCCTTGGCTACGCGCTGCCCGAGATCAAAAACTCAATCACGAAACTCACATGCGCCGACTTCGAACCGTCGCTGGACTACGTCGCCGTGAAAGTCCCGCGCTGGGACCTCTCGAAATTCAACTTCGTGTCCACCGAAATTTCGACGGAGATGAAATCGGTCGGAGAAGTGATGGCCCTTGGCCGCTCGATGGAAGAAGCCCTGCAGAAAGCCATGCGGATGCTGAATAACGGCTCGCAAGGGCTGTTCCCGGTACCGATGAAATTTGCAAAGAAAGATCTAAAGAGCGAGATCAAAACCCCGAGTCCACGCCGCATTTACGCCGTTGCGGAAGGACTGTGTGGCGACTACAGCGTCGAGGAAATCAACATCATGACCGGTATCGATACCTGGTTTCTGGAGCGCATCAAGAAATGTGCTGACCTGAAGCACGAACTATTTCAGACGAAATCCGGTCCTCTCTCACCGGCGCTACTGCGGACATGCAAACATTTCGGATTCTCCGACAAAGGCATGGCGATGATCCGCGACGAGAAAGAGGAGGAAGTGACCGCGGCTCGCCTGGCTGCAGGCATCATTCCGGTCGTGAAACAAATCGATACGCTGGCGGGAGAATTTCCAGCGAAGACGAATTATATGTTTCTGACATACGCAGGAGAGGCATCGGACGTGACGTTCGATGCGCCGGAGGATCCCTCAGAACAACACGTCCATGGCGTACAACCGACAATCCTTCCGAAAGAACATGTCATCGTCATCGGCGGTGGACCGTACTCCATCGGGTCATCGGTCGAATTTGACTGGTGCTGCGTGCAGTCCGTACGCGAACTCATGAAACAAGGCTACGACGTGACAATGATCAACTCGAATCCTGAAACCGTCAGTACGGATTACGACGAGTGCGATCAACTCTTCTTCGACGAACTCACGCTCGAACGCGTGATGGACATCGTGCGACTCCTGAAACCGGTCGGCGTCGTGGTATCGATGGGTGGACAGATACCCAATTCGCTGGCGCTCAAACTCGCGAAACTCGGAGTGCCCATTCTCGGCACCGACCCCTCGAACATCGACCAAGCCGAAGACCGACACAAGTTCGGCAAGCTGATGGATGAACTGAAGGTGGATCAGCCGGAATGGAGAGAATTCGCCGATATCGCTTCAGCAAAACACTTCGCGAAAACAGCCGGTTACCCGGTCATCGTGCGGCCGAGTTACGTCCTGTCCGGCGCGGCAATGACAGTCGTCATGAATGAAGAGGATCTGAAGGAATTCATCGAGGAAGCGACGAGTGTGGGCAAAGACGCTCCAGTCGTCATCTCTAAGTTCGAGACGAACGCAAAGGAGATCGACTTCGATGGTGTGGCGCAAAATGGAAAACTGCTGCTCTACGCCATCAGCGAACACGTGGAAAATGCAGGCGTACACTCTGGCGATGCGACCATCGTCCTGCCACCGCAGCGGGTGAACATCGAGACGTTCCGGAAGATCAAGGCGATTGCGAAGAAGATCGCGCAGGGACTGCAGATCTCCGGACCGTTCAACATTCAGTTCCTGGCGAAGAATAACCGACTGAAAGTCATCGAATGCAATCTACGCGCAAGCCGCAGTTTTCCCTTCGCGAGCAAAGTCACCGGCGTAAATTTTGCCGAGCTCGCGACGCAGGCGCTGCTTCGCCGCGCACCGGAGAACATCCAGTACCAGACGATGGACTTGGACCACGTTGCGGTGAAAGCCGCACAGTTCAGCTTCAGCAGGCTGAAAGGTGCGGATCCCAGGCTCGGCGTCGAAATGGCATCGACTGGAGAAGTGGCGTGCTTCGGACACAGTATGGAGCAAGCGCTCATGCTCTCGCTCAAGGCCATCGGTTTTGTCACGCCGCGGAAGAACGTGCTGCTCACGATCGGAAAACTGGAAGATAAAATCGATCTTCTGCCGGCGATCGAAGCACTGAAGAATCTCGGCTTCTGCTTCTTCGCAACCGCAAGGACGCACGAATTTTTGTCATCGAGGAATATTCCGAGCGCACTGCTCCATAAAATTTCGGAACCGCGGAGTCCAAACATCAAAGAATATCTGGAAAATAAACGAGTCGATCTCGTCATTAATATTCCGCAACACAGTAGCTCCACGGAAAAAACCGACGGCTACTTCATCCGGCGCATCGCTACCGACCGCGCCATACCACTCATCACGAATGTGCAGTTAGCGAAACGTATCGTCGAAGCATTGGAACTTGAGAAGGATTGCGATGATTCGCCGCTGATACCCTGGCCGGATCTGCTGGTGCATAGATCCTGAAGCCACCCCCGCCTCACTCCGTCCCGCTGCGGCGGGCCACCTCTCTCCCAAGGGGAGAAAGGAATCTCAGGAAAGAAAAACAGAGCCCCCTTCTCTCGCAGGGGGAAGGGCTGGGCCTGCCTGCCGGCAGGCAGGGATGAGGCTGAGGCACAATACAGTCTTGCTTGCGCAGCCTTAGCATCTGCCTTACTATGCGTCAGCTTTATGGCTGTCCGTGCTATCAAACGTGGCGACGAATCGAACGAAAGGCTCCAGAGCCGCTTTAAAAAGCAGGTTCAGGAAGCTCGTTTCATCAAAGTTCTGCGCGAGCGCAAGACGCACAAGCGCCGCGTCACACGCCGTCTGCAGCGCATCCGCGCACTGAAGCGCGAAGGTTACCGAGCCGCCAACGTGAAGAACCAGTTCTACTCCAGCATGTAACACTACAGCGATGTGAGTGTTTTTTGCCGTGCCGACATCAGGACGACGAGGCAACAGAAAATCCTGCGTCCTCCAGCAATGCTCCCAGTACAAACACCGGCAATCCGACAATCCCGGTCCAGTCCCCTTCGATGTATTCGATCATGAGCTGGCCGATACCATCGATCTGAAATGCACCGGAGCGTCCGCGCCACAGCTCAGTACTGATCCACCAATCGATGTCTTTTGGGGATAATTTCTTGAATCGCACGGACGACGTCGATACTCCTTCGTGTAACTTGCCTTTTGCATCGACGATGCAGAGAGCCGAATGAACCTGGGACATAGCGCCGCTCTGAGCGACAAGCATACGTCTGGCATCATCTCGATCTTTCGGTTTTTCCAAGAGCTCTCCCGCGTAGGACACGACCAGCGTATCGCAACCGATGACGATGGCACCTTTGTGCTTGGTAGCGATGTCCTGAGCCTTGAGACGTGCAAGAATGACCGCGCGTTCAAGAGGACTCTGCTCTGGATGGACATCTTCATCGACCGTACTCGGAAAAACCTCGAAATTCACACCCAAGCCTTCCAGCAATACTTTTCGTTGCGGGCTGGCCGATGCAAGGATGAGGCGGGGAAGCATGTGAGCGGATAGAAAGTAGCGGATAGCGAGTAGAAAGTAGCGGGTAGAAAATCTAGTTACTACTCGCTACCCGCTCCCCGCTACTCGCTATTATCGTAAAATATCGAGAGCCTTACGTAGCTGCTCATCCCGATTCTCGGAATCAACGATGACATCGGGGACGACGCCGACCTTATCGATGTGACGTCCAAGCGGTGTCAACCACTCCGCTATCGTCAGCTTGAGTGCTTCACCGGTACGGAATCCGATGATCTCCTGCACTGTTCCTTTGCCGAACGTCACCGCTCCGACGATGGTTGCACGCTTCCAGTCCTGCAATGCTCCAGCAACGATCTCCGATGCACTGGCAGAGCCTTTATTCACGAGAACGACGAGCTTCGTCGAAGCTTGCACCGTCGGTTCATCCTCGGTTTTTTCCTCCATGACATTGGAACGGCTTTTCACTTTAGCAACGACGGTGCCGCGTGGAACAAAGTTGCTCATCACGATGTCAGCCGCAGTCAGTAGTCCCCCGCCGTTATTACGGAGATCGAGCACGATGCCTCGCGGATTCTCGGCTGAAATGTCTGTGAAGACTGAGCGAATGCGTTTCACGGTAGTCTCACCAAATTGCACGAGCTGCACGACGGCGATGTCTCCCTGCCACGAGGTTTGAATTTCAGGAAGCGAAATCGTATCGCGCGTGACCGTGACATCCATCTCGATGCCACCGCGCCGAAGCTTCAGGAGGACAGTGGTACCGCGTTGCCCACGAATGTGGGAAACAGCTTTATCGACACCCAGACCTTTTAGTACGACACCACCCGCTTCCAGGATTTCGTCTCCGGCGCGGATGCCTGCCCTATCAGCGGGAGAACCTGGGATCGGCGACACGACGGTGATGATGCCAGCCTTATCCTCGACCTGCGCACCGATGCCCGAAATCTCGCCCTTGATTTGAGACTGGAAATCATCGGCATTCGCTGGCCTGAAAAATGTGCTGTACGGATCATTGAGAGATTGCACCATGCCTTCGATGGCTCGGTATGCGGCTTCGTTAGTATCGATCGTATCGGCGTGAATGTAGTCACGTTTGATGAGCGCATATACTGCGTCGAGAAGGTCTTGATGTGGCAAATCACCGCTCGAGGGGAGGCTGCGCGGCACAGTGATGCTGTGTACCTTCACCGGTACAGTGCTGCTTGCAGCCTGCAGTACAGACAATGCTTCAATACCGGTGAGCGGCTGCGTCAGTCCGAAAAGTGTTGCGCTCTGCGGCACCATCCACTTCAGGGCAACTGCATTCATCACAGCTTTTTTCTGCGCATCAGTTTTCACATCTTTGAACCCCGAGATATCCGACGACTCGTGCTTGTCGGTCAGAGCAGTCAGAAGTTCCAGAACCTCGCCACGTGTGATCATGCGATTGAGCGGATACTCGGCAGCACGTCCGAAGATGTTGAGCGCTCCCTTCTTCTCTGCAGCGCACAATGTCTGCTTCAATCCGCGCGGAACGCGGGTATACGGAAGTCGGCACGTGCCATCGGTCTTGGGAATATCGAGCGCCGTGAATGACCACGAGAGAAAGTTCGCACGGGTGACCGTCTTCGCGGTGGTGTCCACGATGCCGATGACCGATGCAGCCACTCCGAGACTCGGTAGGAGGAGAAAGAATGCCGCGGAAATGGCAATGAGGCGTTGACGAAAGACCATGCGCAGTGGGGAATGAGATGTTGCGTCATGGTACGCCTAAGAGCTACATCGAAACAAACGACTGCGCCTCGACGACGTTTCCAAATTCTTTCATATCCTCCTCTCGGGTAAAGAGGACCGACAGAAGCCAGAATCCTCCGACGACGTACAGAAGTGAGGGAATGAGCGTGATCGCAACTTGGCTGAGCACATGCTGCGGCTGCATCGAAAACAGTGCGCCGATGGTACTTGGACGACCCGGCAGGACTTCGGGGAGCGTGACAATGAAATCGAACACGCCGTGAAGAAGGATGGCGTACACCAAACCCTTGGCCATTTGCACTCGAGCAAAGAGCATCTCGGTCCGGAGGTTCAACATACGGTGCAGCGCAAAGACAATGGGGTGCGTTCTGCCGGATTCGAACTGCTGTCGTAGGAGAGGTGATGCGAAGAAGGCAAGTCCGAAGTAGTAACCGAGCACACCAGTCGAGAGAATGTGGACCATCATCGTCAGGATGCCGCGTCCGAAGACCGAACCAATGAGCGGCCCCCACTGCGGCGTCGGGGATTCGATGAGATAGTCGGTGACGAACTTCACGAAGTACGTCGGGTTAGCCAAATTCTCGGCGAAGGCAAACCCGATCGCCACGATGATCGCAAGTTGGAGAGTATCGTCGATGGAACGGAAGAATTCTCGACTACTGTGGCGGAGAACCCAAAATTTGCTGATCTCCTCGATGATGCCGACGATGAGGTATGTGATGAGCGTTGAGAGAACAATCGGTGTATTGCCTGACATGCCACGGAAAATACTTTCGGAGACGAATTGCTCTGACGAGCCGCCGAAACTGACAGGGATGACTCGAAAGAGGAAAAAGTTGAGTTCGATCCCACGGATCATGAGCTCGTTATAAAATAGAATCGGCACCGTCGAGAGCATGCCGGCGAAGAACGCGAGTAGCACGATGGAGAATCGTTCCTTGTGATACGACAGAAAAAGTCTGCACCAGACGATCACCGGCAGGATCGCGATACATGCGGCGATAGCAGTCGCTAGAAGCTCGACCCTCGTTTCGTAGCGCAGGATCGCGTACGCGACCCAAAACAAAAACGTTCCGAGCACCGTCGCTTTGATGGATGCGCTCCAGGGACCGAACAGAAACCGCCAGCCGATGACGACGCACGTGATGCCGAGGGCCATGAGAAATGGATCCTGGCCAACGCCGGTCTCGAAGAACGCGCGTTTGAATGCGATGAGGATCCAGGTAACGAGAGTGCCGAGCACGAACGCATAGAAATATTTGTAGCGATCTTTCTTGCCGTGCCACCGTCGCTGATCAAACATGCCGAACGCGACGATCGCGAGGAAGACGAAGAGCGTGCGGTACGTAGCAGACGATCCGGTCAGTGACTGGAGCGAGGTGTTCTTGCCGTAGAGAAGCGAGAGAGCGAAGAGAACGCCGGCAATCACAACCGATATCACGATGGCTCCGAGCTTCGGAAGATACGGATGCCGTTTCTCGATGTGTGCGAGCGAGACGTCCTCGATGGTCTGCACGTTCATTGCTCCGGTCCAGACCCTAATGAGGATGATGGCCAGCCCGATAGCACCGATGATGACGAGGAGTGTGATCATGTATGTGTTAATCTGTTGATTATACCATTTTTTTTGCCTAAAGAAAACAGCGCCTCACATGGGTCTGCGATTCGCACGTCGCAGAAATCACTGCTATCGTGTCCGCAATCATGCCCGCCCCTTCTCTCGACTCCTTAGTCTCGCTCTGCAAACGTCGCGGCCTCATCTTTCCCGGATCGGATATTTACGGCGGACTCGCCAATACGTGGGACTACGGACCCCTCGGACTGGAAATCAAGAACCGCATTCAGCGTGAATGGTGGGATCGCTTCGTGCATCGCCGCCTCGACGTCGTCGGCATCGAGACGGGTATCCTCATGAACCCAAAGGTTTGGGAAGCGAGCGGCCACGTTTCGAATTTCGGCGATCCTCTCGTTGACTGCAAGAAATGCAAACAGCGTTTTCGGGGCGACAAACTGCTCGAAGAGAAGATCGGCGTCGAAGGTGCCGCAGTGCTGACACTGGACCAAGTTCAGCCGATGCTCATCGCGGAGAAAATCTCATGTCCTTCGTGCGGCGGCGTCGATTGGGCCGTCGCGAAAAAATTTAACCTGATGTTCAAGACCCAGCAAGGCGTCATCGAAGGTGAGGGCGCCGATATTTATCTGCGTCCGGAAACCGCGCAAGGCATGTTCGTGAACTTCAAAAATATCGCCAACACTAGCCGCAAACGCCTTCCTTTCGGGGTCGCACAGGTTGGCACTGTTTTCAGAAACGAGATCACGCCAGGAAACTTCACCTTCAGGACTCGCGAGTTTCAACAGATGGAGATCGAGTACTTCGTAGAACCCGGCACCGAAGGTCCGATCTTCGAGCAGTGGAAAGAAGTCATGTGGCAGTGGTGTCTAGACATCGGACTGTCGCCGGAGCGACTCAGAATCCGGGAACATACCAAAGAAGAGCTCTCGCATTATTCGTCACGGACGCTCGATATCGAGTACAAATATCCGTGGGGCTGGGGCGAACTGTACGGACTCGCCAATCGTTCCGACTTCGATCTCACGCAGCATGCCACAGTGAGCGGCCAAGACATGACGTACACAGATCCCGATGATCCGACGAAGAAGTTTGTGCCGTACGTCGTCGAACCGACGTTCGGTCTCACACGTACCGTGCTCGCAGTGCTGCTCGAAGCGTACGAAGAAGAGAAGCTCGCCGCAGATGACACACGAACGGTTCTACGGCTCAAGCCTCTGGTCGCTCCGTTTGACCTGGCAATACTGCCACTCTCGAAGAAAGAAATCCTCAGCAGCGCGGCAGAAGAGCTGTACAAAAAAATTATTCAAGAAACTGATCTCGTCGTCGACTACGACGTCACCGGCTCCATCGGAAAACGGTACCGACGCCAGGACGAAATCGGCACGCCGAAGTGCGTCACCGTGGACTTCGGCACGATTGGTGAAGATGCAACCCAGGGCGAGAAAGACACCGTGACGATCCGCGATCGCGATACGCTGAAGCAAGAACGCCTCACGATCTCGGCGCTTATCGACATCCTGAAAACATGGTAATAATCGGAATGAAAGTCTTGCAAGTCGGTTTGCTCTTCTGTATACATTGTCCGTTTAGATAATCCTCCCCGACCGATCGCGCGGTCCTGGTCCCGAAGGGACCACCCTGAGTAAGTCCGCACAGCGGACGCATCGAAGGGTGATCTCAAGGGAAATCCTCCGCTTTAGAGCGAGAAGACGTCAGGGAGTAGACCCCAAGGATTTCATCACCGCACTCGTACCTCGAACGAAGCTACGTGCTGCTTCTCCTGCCAGTTCGTACCTCACCTACCTACCCTACCAAACCTTCCTCACTTTTCACTTCTTCACTTTCTACTTTCCCATGATCCCCTCCACGAAAGAACTCATCTCAGCAGCGTGCCACTTCGGTCACCGCAAGGAAAAATGGAATCCGAAGATGAAGCACGATCTCTTCGGTGTAAGGCGCGGTATTCACATCTTCGACATCGAAAAGACTGCAGCTGCACTGAAGAAAACGTGCGATGAGCTCCGCGCATTGCAGAAGTCCGGCAAGACGATCCTCTTCGTTTCCACGAAACTCCAGGCTCTCAATTCCATTGAAGAGGTCAGCCGCGCACTCGGCCAACCGGTCGTGACGAAGAAGTGGGTTCCGGGACTGCTCACGAACTGGTCCACGATCAAGAACCGCATCCGTTACTACCTGGATC
This sequence comes from uncultured Candidatus Peribacteria bacterium, assembly GCA_964514855.1. Taxonomy (GTDB): domain Bacteria; phylum Patescibacteriota; class Gracilibacteria; order Peribacterales; family Peribacteraceae; genus JAGORY01. Next base: position 10,034 of record CAZESZ010000002.1, read on the forward strand.
TCCAGCAGTCATTCAAGACCGGCGAGGTCGAGAAATACACGAAGAAGGAACAAGTCGTTCTCCGCAAAGAACTCGCGAAGCTCGATGCAGGATTTTCCGGCGTCTCCGCGATGAAAGGGCTACCCGACGCTGTATTCATCATCGATGCCGTCCGCGACAATGTGGCCGTCCTTGAGGCTAGGAAGCTCGGCATCCCTGTCTTCGGTATCTGCGACAGCAATGGTGATCCTGATAACTTCAAGGTTCACATTCCCGCAAATGACGATGCAGTGAAGTCGATCGAGATGATCCTCGCGTGCATCCAGAGCGAACTCGAGGACGCCAAACCAGCCAAGTCCGACGAAGCGAAAAACTCAAAGTGAAAAGCTGAGAAACGTTTTGATTTTTTCACTTTTCACTCTTCAATTCTCATTCACCCATTTCTCATGAGTACTATCACCGCAGAACAAGTCGCTAAACTCCGCGCACGTACGGGCAGCGGAATCCTCGATGCGAAGAACGCTCTCGAGGAAGCCAAGGGAGACGAAGAGCTTGCCATTGATGTCCTCCGCAAAAAAGGTAAAGCGCAAGCCGTGAAGAAGGCCGACCGCACACAGAGCGAAGGTGCCATTTCCATCGCAACCGACGGTAAGAAAGCTGCACTGGTACAGGTGAAGTGTGAGACCGATTTCGTCGGCCGCTCGGAAGTATTCGTGAAGATCGGACAGGATTTGGCACAGACGCTGCTCGCTAAGGGCAAAGCCGCGTTCGATGCCTACGCGTCGGAGAAAATCCCCGCCGCGGTGCTGGAACTCGGCGAAAATATTTCGCTCGGCGAGGTAAAGGAAGTAGCGGCTCCGATCCTCGGAACCTACGTCCACAGCAATCGAAAAATCGGCGTCATCGTCGGTTTGGATTCCGGCACGACCGAGCAAGCCGCAGACGTCGCCATGCATGGCGCTGCTATGAACCCGACGTACGTTAGACCGTCGGATGTTTCGCAGGCAGCAGTGCTCAAGGAGAAGGAAATCTGGAAAGAGCAGATGAAAAATGACAAGAAACCGCCCGAGATCCTGGAGAAGATTATGCTCGGAAAAGAGAAGAAATTCCGCGAGGAGAACGCACTGCTGACACAGCCCTTTGTGAAGGACCAGAATCAAACCGTCGAGAAGATGCTCGGGAAGGCGCAGGTGAAAGAGTATGTTCGAGTATCCTTTTAACGAAGCACCCCATCTCAGAGGAAAGACGTCCGCAAGGACGTTTTTTCTTCTGTTGAGAAAAAGACAAAAAAAGAGTACAATGTGCCTTAATGGCACAATACAAATTGCTCGTGGCTGAAGATGATACAGTTCTCCGTGACCTGTATCTGCGCAAATTTGACAGGAGCATCTACGATGTGCGAACAGCCGTGGACGGCAAAGAAACGCTGGCTCTGATCTCGCAATATAAACCAGATCTTCTCCTTCTGGATCTCAATATGCCGATTCTGGACGGCTTCGGTGTTCTGGAGAGTTTGCCGAAATCCGAACGGTCCTTCCCCATCATCGTTCTCACAAATTTTGACGATCAAGCAAACCGCGAACGCGGAAAGGCTTATCAAGTCGATGACTACTTCGTGAAGAGAGACATGACGATAAAATCACTGGTCGAGATGGTCGAACGACTCTTGAAAGTGAAAAAATAGAGCCATACATTGTACACTTACCTGTTCGTCATTTACACTTGACGGAAATGAAACTTGACTTTCTTTCGTCAGTGCGAGATACTTAGCTAATGCAACCAAATTATCCTAACATGTTGGGTGAAAAATCCGACACAATAGATAACCCTTGGGGTCCGGACGGTCAGAGTACAACGAATGCAAAGAATGCTTTCAATGCTCACAAGGCTGGCTTCGTGGCGAAACTCACACTGTTCCTTATGACACTTGGTGGAGCCGCAATGACCGAACCCGGACAAGCACTCGTCAATGACGTCAGGAAGATGCCAACAAATGGCCTCCCGGATATTCCACAGAAACTGCGAAATGCGAAAGCATACTTGAGCGAGCTCCGTGGCTTATCCCCGAGTGAGATTCCAGATCTTGAAAAACAGATACGCGACTATTACGAAGCACACAATACTGAAGGAAGGAATGATCCGCACAATGATCTATCAAGACTATCGAATATCATCACCAATGCGTCGAATATAAGTAAAAAGCACGAAGGCTCGCTTCCTGCAGACATGATCGTGCGTGCTGACGCCGTTCCGAAGACACTGGCAGAAGAAGCAAGAAGGTTGTTGAAGGATGTTTTCACTGATGTACTCTCTCCTGAAGCTGACGCATCGAAAAACATGGGTGACCCCTCACTCGATCTTCCTAGATACAATCGATTTGCAACATACAGACTAGTTGGTACCGCTCGAAACATTGAGAATGGACTCCGTGAGGATATGAACATCTCAGGCGAAATGGAACGAGAGGCGCTCCTGCTAGGAATACAGCGATGCTTCAATCTCTGGGATCCAGGGCAAGGTCCTCTGTACGAATCACCGTCGTACAATGCCCTGGTACGAAATATTGCATTCCTCGTCCGAGAGACCCCGAACCCGCGAGCGTCGATAGATGAAGTCCTGAAACAGATTCCTGCCGATGCCGCAACGAAAGCTCGTTTGCTAAACGACATTATGATCGCCATTGGTGAGATGAAGATTCAGTACCCTCATCACCAACGTCAGGAGCCAGAGGGTAATCTCCTGTCACAGAAGTAGATTCCGTCACTTCCACTGCTTCCCATGAGCAGCACAACACCAAGTCGTGAGGAAAGCAGTGAGCTGAGTGACGGTGTTGTGGGAAGCCTTAGCGTGGAACGAGGGTACGATTCACGAAAGGGTATTGGGGAATTTTCTGCCGATGCGAGAAAGTTTCTCGGCATCTTGCTAGGGGGAGTGATCGCAGGACTCTCCGTTTTCGGCTATGACACTGCGACTACTACACAGAGCGAAGGCAGCGGTACCCTCACGCGATTTGTGGGATCTCTACAAGACAACTACAAGGAACTTCGCTTCGGCATATCGACGAAAGAAATGGATGCTCTGCGCAACCGTATTGCTGATTTTTTCGCTGCTCATCCGGAACATCGTCAACATGCCGCATACAGTGATTTCATGAAAATCGGCGGGATTATTGCAGAGGCCCGATCCATCGCAAAAAAAGAGGGCAGTAGTACAGAAGCGACCATCAGATATGCTGGAGGAGAGGAGCAAGCTCACACCCTTAAGAATGGAATGAAAACATCACTCTCGTACGCGCTTGATGATTTTCTGTCCGAGACGAATAATGAGGATGAATCAACCCATCTCTATCGGAACGATCCGACGACACTCATTGGAACAGCGGACATGGTAGCTGCTGAGCTGGGAATCGATATTGAAGATGTCCTGTCCGAACAAAAAAGG
>CAZESZ010000002.1:13553-20910 GCA_964514855.1 uncultured Candidatus Peribacteria bacterium
ACCATGCACAGTCCTTGCGTACTACAGACAGCGTCCTGATGGAATCTGGACGATCGTTGGTGTAGAGAGTCATTGTAAAGATAACTTGACTTTTCGAGGAGGAAAAAGTATCATGACGTAATGCAAAACCCATCAAATAATGCGCAAAAAGAGGCCCAAAAAGCAGATGGTCACTCTTCTCCGAATGCAAAAAAAGTGGATGCTCCACCATCTCGATTGGGGAGAATGCAGTTCAGCCTGCGATCACTACTCATGGGTATTACTCTTTTTGCCGGAGCAACGGCAGTGGTGAAAGAACCAGTGACGGCGTTCATCGGCGAGCTCAGCGGAGAATCTCCCCGAGATATTCCTGATCTTCAGAACATGATCATCGCTTTCAACGAGGCGAGGGATGGAGGTAACCGAACTCCGTCCAAGGATCTCACGGACTTCTCAGACATCGTCGTGAAAGCAGTGGAAATTGCGAAGAAACGAGGCGAGAATCCTTCCGATACCCTACGACGTGCAGGACAGAATCCAGAGCACTTTCGAAAAACAGCATGCGACATACTCGTGAGTATTCGAAAAGAGTTACAAAACGAGAAAGAACCCGCATCCAATGGACATCCGATGCTTGACATGCCCGCCTATCATTGGAGGGCAACATACATTCCGATGGGCATAGCCGAGCGCATCGGCCACTTTCTTGGATTTTCGTTGGACGATGCTGGTATAACAGAGCAAGAAAAAGAGAAGATTCTTGTCCTTGGAATGCAGCGATGCTTGCGATCATTGAAACCGAATGGTTTGCCCTTCAAAGAATCAGAGAACTATAGATCCTTGGCTGGAGACGTTGCGCTCTCGATCCGTGGTGATGGCAACAAAAGACCGGAAGATACCGTCAAACAAATCCCCGCATTCCTCCAGCGGCACCGTCTTTCTCTCGATCCTGCGTCAGCATCACAATTGCCTCACGATGTCTTCGTTCTTCTCCACGAGTTCTCGGTCCAGTACCCACAGGGAAATAACGACCCGAACAGAGATCAACCATCGCAGAGGTAATCGACTCAGGAAATTTCTCCGCGCGCTCTCCAGAGTAACTTCGAATACTTCTTACGCAGTAGTGTTTGAGATAAGACTCTCTGGATGCGCAAGAAGCCATTCTCAAAAGGCATGTTTTATGCTAAAATAAGAAGATTCCAAACCACAAACATACTGAACACCCAGAGACAGAACGGCCCGCTCGAATATTCGGATCATATGCCTCCGAATATCGTACGTAGAACGCTCTCCAATCTTCTCATTGTCCTACTTTTTGTGTTCTTCGTTCAATTCGTTGCCAAGGTATACGCTGCCGCGTACACGCTCAGTAGTTCCACAAGCGAAGCACGCCTGACCTACGGAATCATACTTGCCGACCTCGATGGTGATGGCGACCTCGATGAATTCGCCGGAAATGGAAGCGCCGCTGGAGGACATAACCTCTACGCGAATGATGGGAGTGGCGTCTTCACCCATCAGACGACGTTTGGTACTACGAACCACGCTTTCAGTTATGCCGCCGGAGATATCGACGGAGACGGTGATAACGATATTGCACAGGTCTACACAAACATGATGAGCTATCTGAACATCTACAAGAATCTCGGCGGATTCAGTTTCGTGCAGTCACTCGATGTCGCCCCGGGCCCTACAACGCTCTATAACATCGTCCTCACCGACGTGGAAAACGACGGAGACTTAGATGTGGTCATGGGTGGCCAATTCAATAACGCAGTCTACAAAAACGACGGTCATGGAAATTACACAGCCGCACTATCGACGCTCCCCTCGATGAGCTCCTCACTCAATCAATCGATGCAAGCAGCAGACTTCACGAGCGATGGATACGTCGACCTTGCATTCATCAGCGGTGGAGGGTCCGACAAACTGATGATCTACAGAAATAGTGGAACAGGAGCTTTCACAGAACTGTTTTCTGTCGCTGCTTCGCTTCAGTACGCACCTGCGGTCGGCGACTTCGATGGCGATGGCGATATCGATGTCGTTGTGACGAATACTTCGAACCAGGTCGTGACATATAAAAACAATGGCGCGGGCACGTCGTTCACGGCAGGAACGCCGGTCGCTTCCGGCTTCACGAACGTCCAAGCAATCTCGACTGGAGATATCGACAATGATGGCGACCTCGACCTTGTCATCGGATCAGGACAAGGGGCGCAGGGTGCCAAAGTTTTGGCCAATGACGGCACGGGAGTGTTCTCGGCACTCGGGAGTCCGACTGAGACGAGTGATACGACGTACGGAATCGCCATCGGCGATATCGATAGTGATGGAGATCTGGACTACGCTCGTGGCAACGCCGCACCACCGACCGGAGAAGTGAACCGACGCTACAAGAACGACCAGGCAGCGACATCGGCAAATACGGCTCCGACAGCTCCTTCGGGTCTAACGGCCACGGTCATAACGAGCGGAGGCGGCATTGCCACCGTTCGACTGTCGTGGGGTTCGGGATCGGATACAGAGACGACGACACGGCTTCTGCAATACCAGCTCAAGGTGGGGACAGGATCCAATACGAACAACATCATCTCAGGCAAGACGGCATCGCCCCTGTGGGTCACGCGTCTGATGCCGAACGGCCAGAGCCGGACGATGCTCCTCAAGAATATTCCCTGCAACACAACGTTCTACTGGAATGCCGCGACTGTCGACACTGGCTACAAGAGCACCTGGGGTACGGAGCAGAGTTTTACGCTCGATAATACCTGTACGATAACGACCGGCGGAGGTGGCTCATCCACACCGAGTGTCGGTGGAGGGTTGCCGGCGTGGTTCTTCCATCAGAGGTGGAATACTGGTCGACAGGAAGGTGGTTCGGGTGTCAGTCCTGGGACGATCACGGTCTCAGCGTTCACTGATCTGATAGAGAACGGTAGAAAAGACCCACAGGAACTCCGAGGATTTGCAGGTCTGCCGATCACCGCATCGGGGCGCACGATGGAAGGTGTCGGGCTGCGACGCACACAACAGCTGAATGAATCCGGCGAGTCGACGTTCAGCCTGCCTCCATCGGACCCGCGCGGATACTGGATCCTGGTCGACACCGGTTCCGAAGTCCTGAAAGGATTTGATCCGACGACGGAAACGCTCACGGGAGGACTGGTGCTCTCATCGAACGACGAGAGAGCCGTAGCTTTCGGCTTCACGAGGAGCGATCTGATCCGCTATGAACCATGTCTCGAGATCGGTGATGGAAAAGGAGAATCTCCATCCGATACCGAAGCGGGGAAACTGCTCATGCGGCTTCAGAACAGCTTCGGCCATCCGGTGCTCGGGGACATTTCGTTCTCGGATACACTCATGAAACGCAGAAATTTCTTGCAAGCACTGAGTACAACGCAATGTATTGCGGTCCCCAGAAATCTGGTCGAGATCCTGCCAAGCGTACGAGAAAGAGTCGCAGGGAGATTCGCCCTGCCACTCATCGATCTTCCGGTTACCGTGCAGACGCAGGATTCGCTCCTCGTATACTCGCTGCTCGATCTTGGGATTTCTGTTCAGCGTCCAACACTGAAAGGATTTGCTGCCGACCTGTCCTCTCCGGTGACGCGCGGGGAAGCGATCCAGATGATTTTCGATGCACTGGATGTTCCGGCCGAACACATCGTCACATCAGGGCCGCTGCCGATCGATCTCGAGGAAAATGATGCCCTGGTTCCTGCCTATCTCACGCTGAAACATCTCGGGATTCTGCCAGGATCATTTGCGCCGATTCTCGGGCAATTTCAGGGCGTCGACCCAGCAGAAGCATCCGTGATGCTCGCGAGAGCAGCGTTCCGAGGAGGCCGCATCCATCTTCTCGACCCGGTTTTTGACCGCGCAACGAAGAAAAAGCTTCTGGAAGCAACGAAAATTCCAACATTTCTCGCAGAAATTCCCAGCATCGAGATTTCTTCATGCCTCGAGAACACGATGAAACGCAGTGCTGATTTTTCCTACAGCGATGTCCTACCGGGTAATTCGCTTGCCACAGACATCACGAATCTGCTTCGACACGGAACCAGAAACAGCGATGATCGCATGATGTGGCTCTTGTCCGGTACAACAAGGCCGACGGAATTTGGCGTCAATAAAGGTTCCTCGACATTGAATCTTGAGGAACCACCGTCGATTGTGGAAGTCATCCGCACGCTTCTCGTTCTGTCGTGTCTCCCACCGGACACGCCAATCGATGCGAAGAACAAGGAGTTCGACGGTTCAGGAAAAAGCAAGATCGCACGCGAAGCGATCAGCAATCTTCCGAGAGACTCGTCATTTGCGTCACGTGTTCTGTACAAAGCCCAAGATCACCAGCGTGCGTACGATCTCTCGCTCTTCACGTTCGCTCCGGAACTGCTGCGACAGGAAAAACGCGCTCCAGGATCGGTGATGTCCGTCGGCGAAGCGACGAGTCTCATGGCATCCACGCTGCTTCGCATGATCGTTCTGCAGGAACGCCTCACGCCCCAGGCAGCAACAGGGGAGGCGGAAGCCCTCCGCTTTGCCATAGCGAAAGATTTGCTTGGAACGGATGTCGATTGGCGCGATGCATCTCTCCTCGCAACAACACCGTTCACGCGGCACATGCTAATCCGGTTCCTCGCGACGGTCGTGAATCGACGCACGTTCATCACACCATTCGCATCTGGTCCATCCGCTTCGCTGGGATCGATCTGGTGGGAGCGAGTGAAGTGATGGTGAAGTTTTTTTCTGAAACACGCTAACATATCCGTACGTACTATGAACATATTCCTCGTCTCCATCGGTATCCTGCTCGCACTCGCCGCTGTTTGCTCCGTTGTCCTGTGGCTATTGCGTCTCGGAGCGGACCGTGAACGCGAGAAAGATATGGTCTTTCTGCAGATCCTCATGCCGAAAAAAGAGAGTAAAGAAGATAAAGAAATTGAGTCGGAACAATTTTCATCCGGCAAGACGTTCAAGGACGTACTCGGCATCATGGACCATCTGTTCCACACGCTCTCGAGCCTGAAGATCTCGGGTATCAGACGCTACTGGAAAGGATCCCACTTTTTCTCACTGGAGTACGCCGCACTCGCAGGGGAGATCCTGACGTTCGTCGTGGCGCCACGGCGCATCGTCCCACTCATCGAAAAACACCTCACGTCATTCTATCCGGACGCCGTCATCGACATCGTGGAAGATTATAATATTTTTACGAAAGAATCGGTCACTGCAGGAACGTACATGATCCCACGTAAGTCCTTCGTTCTTCCCTTCAAGAGCTACAACCAAATGAAGAGCGATCCATACAACGCTCTCACGAACGCGTTCAGTAAGCTCAAGAGTGACGAAGGCGCGGCGATCCAATTCGTCGTGCGACCAGCCAAAGGGGGCTGGCAGAAGGCTCTCCAGAAAGAAGCGCAGAAACTCATCAACCCGAAGAAGAGCAGCGGAAAATTCGCATGGTGGAATCCCCTCTCATTGGTAGCGGTCATCGTCAATATGTTCTCGGATGACAAAGACACACCGAAAGAAACGTCATCCGGGGAACGAGTGTCGCAGCAGGTGGAAGAACTCAGTAAAGCCATCGATGAGAAAGCCAATTCGCCAGGCTTCATCACGACGATCCGCGTCGTGAGCTCCGCACAGGACAGTGAACGCGCGTCGCTCAACTTGGAAAGTATCATCAGCAGCTTCAGCCAATTCAATGAAGTCCGCGGCAACAGCTTCGGCAAAACCAAGTACCACTCCACAGCGCGACTGGTGTACGACTTCGTCCGCCGGACGCCGCGCAGGACGCTGCTGCACATGCTGAGCGTGAAGACGATGCTGCTTGGAACCGCAGAACTCGCTACGCTCTTCCATTTCCCGAACGTGAAGTACAACAAAGTCCAGAATATCAAGTGGCAGAACTTCAAGATCGCCGCTGCGCCGAAGAATATCGCCGATGAAGGTCTATTTCTGGGCTACAACACCTTCCGCGGCGAGCGCAGGAAAATCTTCATGAAGAACGATGACCGCTTCCGCCACTTCTACGTCATCGGACAGACCGGTACCGGAAAATCGTCCATCATCCAGATTATGGCGCGTCAGGACTTCCACAATGGCAAAGGCATCTGCGTCGTCGACCCGCACGGTTCGCTGGTCGAAGATTTGTTCCCCTACATTCCGCGTTCTCGGGCCGATGACATCATCTACTTTAACCCTGCCGATACGGAACGTCCCATGGGGCTCAACATGCTCGAGGGAAGAAATGACGAAGAGCGCGACCTCATCGCACTCGACGCCATGAACATGATGACGAAGATGTTCGGCGAAGAAATCTTTGGACCGCGCATCCAAGACTACTTCCGAAACGGCTGTCTCACGCTCATGTCGGACGAAGAGGAAGGCGGCGCCATCACAGACCTCGTGCGCCTCTTCACGGATGACGAGTGGGGCAAGTACAAAGTATCCAAAGTAAAAAATCCAATCGTCCGCTCGTTCTGGGACAAGCAGATGGCCCAAACCGGTCAGCGCGAAAAACAGGAGATGATCCCCTACTTCGCGGCAAAGTTCGGACAATTCACCACGAATACGCTCATCAGAAATATCGTCGGACAGGTGAAGAGTTCGTTCGATTTCTCTGACGTCATGGACAACAAGAAAATCCTCCTCATGAACCTCTCGAAAGGTCTCATCGGCGACGTCAATAGCAAGCTTCTCGGTATGATCATCGTGAATAAAATCCAAGTTGCAGCCATGCGTCGTCAGCGCGAAGCGAGCGCTGCTCGTCAGGACTTCTTCCTGTACATCGACGAATTCCAAAACTACGTGACAGATTCCATCGAATCTATTCTGTCCGAAGCTCGCAAATACCGTCTCGGGCTCATCATCGCGCATCAGTACTTGGACCAGCTCGAAAAAGACAGCAAGCTCTCGGGTTCCGTGAAGCTAAAAGGCGCGGTCTTCGGCAACGTCGGGACGATGATGTTCTATAAAATCGGTCCGCAGGATGCGGAATTCTGTGCGAAGGAAATGCGTCCGGTCTTCTCCGAATCCGATCTCGTGAACCTGGACGCCTTCAAGGGCTGTATGAAGCTCTCCGTGGACAGTCAGCCTTCACAACCGTTTTCCATCGAGGTACCAAAGCCGTGGCAGGACACGTCGTACGTGAAGGACTCGAAAGCCGTCGAAGCCTACAAACAACTCTCGCGTCTGAAGTACGGCCGCGATAAAGATTTCATCGGACGAGAGATCGTCCGGAGAATCGGATCGTAAAATCATCGAACATCTTGCTCCGGCAGAGGAAGATATTCGTTGATGATCGATTCGACTGCTACGTGATCGAAGTTACGTTCTTCGTCGTTCACATTACTGATAATGTGCTGAA
>CAZESZ010000002.1:21010-36941 GCA_964514855.1 uncultured Candidatus Peribacteria bacterium
CCTTTCTCGTGATTCCCTGAGTAATTTTTCGAGGTCTGACCCTTCGGGCCTCCTCGCTCCCACATTTTGAATGTGCTGAGTCACTCTACCAATTCGCTGAGAAATATCATCAATGTGGATAGCCACTTCAAATGGGTCCACCTTCACGCCCTCGATGAGAGATCGAATCTTGTGCTCAGAAAGCGGCATACAAATAAGGGATAAAACTATCGCAAGGCCACCGTCTCTACCGGTACCGCGTACACAAGATATCGCTGTGAAATGCTATCCGGCGGCCAGCACGTGTAGAGCACCAACTGCTCGCCTTTTTCATCGGGCTCGAAGGCGGTCTTGTCGCTCGAGGAGATCGTCTTCTTTTCCGTCACCTCATACACATACAGTTTTCCATCGTACGTGACGTAGATCTTGGTACCTTCTTTCACTTCGTTGATCGTGCGGAAAATCTTCGTGAATTTCGAGAGATCCCACGGATACCCGCTGGAGTGTCCGTAGATCATGATCTTGCTGCCTTTACCCGGATAGGCGAATAGATGACCGACGCCTTCCTGCAGTGGCTCCAGGACTCCCTTCTGTGTGTAGGGGTCAGACGGATGCGTGACGGTGAGATCGACGATACCGATGCTTGGGATACTGATGGAGAAATACTTCTTCGAGGCGAACTGAGCCGACGCAGATGCGGAAGGCATCGATGAAGGAACGTATGTCGTCGCAGTCGAGACACCAAACGATGCGAGATTCTTGAGGTGAACCTCACGCATGCGGTAGACCATGTCGAAGAGTTGTCCGCGAGTCATGTAGTTTCCTGCCGCAAGACGGCTGCCCGGCATCACTGCGTTCCGTGCGTGGAGAACGCTCAGGATACCGGTGTACCATTGACCATCTTGGTTCGGCAGATCATTAGACGTGAGGAATGTCGCCGTCGCAGTCGATTCTCCGTACGATCGAACAAGCATCGCTGCAGCTTCCGAGACTTTCACGCCTCCCTGCGGCCAGAAACGTCCGTCGGGATATCCTTTGATGAGCCCGCTTCGAAAACCGACTTCGATGTACGGTGCATACCACTGACTCTGCGAAACGTCGGGGAAGAGCGAGAGCGGCGGCATCGAGATCTTGGCCTTCTCGATCTCCAACGCAAATTTGTTCTGGGCGAGCAGGATAATCTTCAGCGCTTCAGCGCGATTGACGTGATCATTCAGACGCACATTGCCCCCACCATCGATGACACCGGCAGCACTCAGCGCAGCGACTGCGTCTGTGTACGCACTCGAATCGATCGACTGTGCGAGCACGGCTGGACCTGCGTTTTGAAGCAACGAGAGAACGAGCGCGGCGATCAGGGCTTGACGTCTCATAGGATATGTAATTTTAATCATTTTGTGATTTTTGTCAAGAGCCATCTCAGAACCTCTTTGGTCTGATAGAGTGCGACCAATGCACCAAAAAAACACGGCAAGCCAGCCCCTTCGCATCTCGTACGAGTCGATGGGAACGTCGTGGGAAGTGACGGTATGGGACGATATCGATCCTCGCGCATTCGAGAGTCTTCGAGACTCGATCATCAGAGATTCGCATGCATTCGATGAGACGTATTCGCGGTTCAAAAAATCGTCACTCGTGTGGCAGCTCACGGAGAAGCGCGGAGTCGTAGAGGTGCCAAAAGACCTGACCACGATGCTCCAGATCTACAAAAAACTGAATGTACTCTCGGACGGCACGCTCAATCCCCTCGTCGGCTTTGCACTGTCAGATTTGGGATACGACGCCGAATACTCGCTGAAACCGAAAGAACATATTCGCCCGGTTCCGAACTTTCAGGACGCAGTGACGATCATCGATGACACCCATCTGGAACTGAAACAGTCCGTGCTCATCGACCTCGGTGCCATCGGAAAAGGCTACTTCGTCGATACCATCGCGAGTTATCTGAAGCATCGGGGAGTACGACGATTTTTAGTGAACGGCAGCGGCGATATTTATTATTCCGGCGACGGTACCAATTTGCGCGCCGGTTTGGAGCATCCGGCCGATCCGACGAAAGTCATCGGCATTGTCGAGATATCCGAAGGCGCTCTCTGTGCTTCGGCAAGTAATCGCAGAACCTGGGGCGCGTATCACCACACGATAGACCCCAGGACTCTCACGTCTCCGCAGAAAGTCATCGCAACATGGGTGAAAGCGGATACGGCTGCACTCGCAGATGGGCTTTGTACGTGCCTTTTTTTCGCAGAGCCAGAGCGATACCGAGAGCTGAACTACGAATACTGCCTACTAAGTCCGGAGTACAGCGCATATTTTTCGTCCGGCTTCGGTGCAGAACTTTTCTGAAGCCTTAGGCCTTGGCCTGAGCTTTGATCTTCGTGAGGGCGTCCATGAAACCGCCACCAGTGAGCGATGATCCGTTGACGACACCGACCGATACATCATCCAAAGATTTGCCGACAACCTGCACCTTGAAACCTTCGGTGAATGCAGCCTGCATCGCCTTGCTCTTCGGGTGGGTCGCATCACCGGAGAACGTCGCATCGACGACGAGATCATCTTTCAGAACTACGGAAAGATGCACGCTTTCACCGCCGGCTGGCGAACGATAGACACCGTCAGCGGAGAATGTGCCATTCTTGTAGAGCATCGCAGCTGCACTGCTTTGTTGAGCCTGAGAAGACGATGACGTGTTCATCATGGCTTCGGAGGAAGATGATGAACCCATTGTCGCACCGTCATCAGGAACTACCGGAGTCGCAGTGCCACAGCCGACGAGCAGAATGCCGATCGTCGTCACCGTGAGAATCGGCAATGCCTTGCCACAACGTGCGCGTGAGGAGAGTGAGTGAATATCGATCATGAGAGCACGATGAAAAGAAAATAAACGCGGGCTGCATAGTAGCCGCGACGCATCGAACCGTACAAGGTGGAAATGAAGAATGTATGAAGGATATCAAGAAACAGCACTTGATCCCGCTACGTACCCGGTTGTCCAGCAAATCTGAAGGCTGAATCCTCCGGATGGCCTATCGAAATCCAGGATATCTCCGGCGAAGAAAAGATTAGAGAATTTCTTCGAGCGCATTGTCTTAAAGTCGACCTCTTTCAGATCGACACCTCCACCGGTGACGATTGCCTTGTCCTCGCCAAGCAAACCCGAAACCATCATCGGTAGATCTTTCAGAAGCGCGCTAAAGTTTCGTCGGTCCACACGAGTCAGCTGGTGGAGCGGAGTCGCGGGGTCGATGCCTGCAAGTGCCAGGATGATATGCCCTAGGCGCGGCTGCACGAGATCGCCGATGTTGTTTTTGATCATCTTGTTCTTTCCCTTCTCGAACACGTCCACAATTTTTTTGTCGAGTGCGCCTGGGTCGATCTTCGGAAAGAGATCGAGTGAGAGCGTCACCGGTCCTGCCTTGAGGAGTACACCGATCTCCTTACTCATATTGAGAACCATCGGACCGCTGAGCCCAATGTGCGTGAAGAGCATTTTCCCGATCTTGGATCCGTGTTTCGTCGCTCCCTGCATGATGGTGAGCTTCACGTCCTTCAGGCTGATACCCGCGATGTCTCGAATCCACGGATTTCGAATCGTCACTGGCACGAGCGCCGCTTCGGGTTCCGTAACCATATGTCCGACCTTCTTCATCCAGACGAATCCATCACCCGTTGATCCAGTCTCCGGATGCGATTTTCCTCCGGTAGCTAGAATGTAATTTTTGGCTTCCAATAAACCTGAATTATGAACAATTTTTGTGATCTTTCCTTCTGCTGATTCCATCCCGGTGACCGTAAGTCCGGTGAACACCTGCACTCTTCCTTTCGCCATGCATGAAGCCAACACATTCCGCACATCGGCGGCACTGTCTGACATCGGAAACGCTCGCTGCTCGGCTTCGACCTTCAGCATCAGCCCCTTCGCTTCGAAGAAGTCCCAGGTCGCCTGCGCACCGAATTGCGAAAAAGCTGAATAGAGCGACTTTCCTTTTTTCCCATACTTCGCAACGAGTTTATGAGTATCGAATTCGGCGTTGAGAATATTGCAGCGTCCGCCGCCGGTGATGAGGAGCTTTTTCCCGAGGCCTGGATTTTTCTCCAGTAGCACAACCGATGCGCCACACTCAGCCGCCCTGGCTGCAGCCATCATGCCCGCAGGACCTCCCCCGATGACGGCAACGTCGTAGAGTGTCTGCATCGAAGTCAGAATACACGAGTGGATGCAGGTACACTGGGTTCATGAACGACTACGCACTACTGGACTTTTCGCACGGCGAGCGCTTGGAACAGTGGGGTCCGTACCGTCTCCGCAGGCCAGATCCGACGACTGCAGGCGCAGTGCAGGAACGTCCAGAGCTCTGGGACCACGCCGATGCCTCGTACAACGGAGAGAAGGGCAAGGGCGAGTGGGTCATGAAGAAGGCTCTGCCTGAGCACTGGCCGATGACATTTGGCGATCTAAAGTTCTACGCTCGTCTCGCTCCGTACAAACATACCGGCGTTTTTCCCGAGCAAAAGGAAAACTGGGACTGGGCGCGAGCCGAAGCAAAAAAAACGCATCGTCCACTGAAAGTCCTCAATCTCTTCGCGTACACCGGCGGCGCAACCATCGCATTGGCGAAGGACGGTCACTTCGTCACGCACGTCGATTCCTCGAAACCATCCATCGGTTGGGCCAAAGAAAACGCACTGCTCAATGTCATCGGACCTGACCGCATTCGGTGGATGCTGGAGGACGCGCCGACGTTTGTCGCGAAGGAAGTGAAACGCGGCAAGAAGTACGATGCCGTGATCCTGGATCCCCCGGCATATGGGCATGGCCCAAGCGGCAAAACGTGGCGCGTGGAACGCGATCTCGCTCCGCTGCTCGAGAACTGCTGCACACTCCTCTCAGACTCACCCTCGTTCATTGTCCTCAACGGCTACAGTCATTCCGACACGCCAGAGAGTTTCCACAGACTCCTCAGTGCCATCATCTATGCCAAGACGAAACAGAAAGACTTCAGACTATCGGCACGAGAGCTCGTGCTGAAGACCGATGATGGGCGAATGCTCGAGACAGGCATCGTGGCACGATGTGCGTTCCAACGATAGAGAGATCAATGCTACGATACGCATGAACTTTTTTCATTCACTATGCACTCACTCATCATCACGGCCCACCCAAGTTCACTCGGTTTCACGCACAGAATTGCTGAGGCGTATCTCCGAACGCGGAAGGCAAAAGGCGATACGGCAGAGATCATGGACCTCTATGCAGCACCCTGGAAGAAGGATTACTTAATCTTTCAGGATCAGGACGAGCTCTCGATGCGGGGCAAAGAACTCTCGACTGCGCAGCAGATGATCAAACAAGCAGATGAGCTTGTCTTCGTCTTTCCTATTTGGTGGTACGACGTCCCAGCAATTCTCAAGAATTTCCTCGATAGCAATTTTTCCGCAGGCTTCGCATTCGAGTTCACCTCGAAAGGCATCAAAGGACTTCTCACAGGAAAAACTGTACGTTTCTTCTCTACCTCTGGAGCGCCTGGATTGCTCTACCGATTCGGGCTCATGAAATATGCTCCGACGTTTCGTATCTCCATGAAAAATTGTGGCATGAAGATCGTTTCCAAAACCTTCTTTGGCGGACGCATGAAGCCTGATGCCTCGAAAGAAAAACTCTGGCTACAGCAGGTCGAAGACATTGCGCAACGGTAATCAGAGCACGCTAGGACCGTATCTAGACATGAACAATCTCTATGAATACTCTCCAAAAAGAATCCTCAGGCATTCACGATTGGATATGGGATACGATCCACGATTTCAAGGGTCGAGCAGGAAAATCCTATGCTTTTGGGATGATCATCGTCATTTCCCTCGCCATTGCCCTCATTCCGTTGCAATTTTACTCTGACTACGTTCGATATGCGTACATTATTGAGCATTTCATTTTAGGCGTTGCCATACTGCTCACGACTGATCTCGTCCTCCAGTTCCTCACCGCACCATCGAAATTCGCATATCTTCGATCGTCTGATTTTATGTGGAATTTTCTTGCGCTTCTGCCCTTCTACATCGAAGGAGAAATCCGTTTTTTGCATAAGATAGAATTGAGTGATGCATATCTGCATTTGCTTCACATGCTACGCATACTTCTGCTCTTTGAGCTTACTCGTATACATTCGAACCTTCTCAAAGATAGAGCAGAGCTCCGTGCTGCATTTAGCGTGGCATCGAATGAGGAAATCATGATGATCGTGAGCAAACATTTTATTTTTCTGCTCATAGGGGTCATTTCATCTATTGTTATTTTATCGTTTGGCATAGGAATCATGACATTTCTCGGCTATCAAGTTTTGGGAGGCATAGTCATCGTTGTGAGTTTTACTCTCAGCTGTATTGTTCTCTATCGAACATGGCAAGACTACACAAACGATGGGATCGTTCTTACGAGTAAACGGATCATCATATCTGATAGCGCTTGGTGGGAGATAAAACATTCCTTCGCAACGTACAGTGTCGTAACAGCTGTTGTTTCTCGACAATCGGGCATCTTTGGTTGGCTCTTTGGTTTTGGCTCAATATCAATGGAATGGCGAGGTGGTCAGTATCGTATTTCTCTCGCCAGGCAAACTCATAAGGCCGCTGAAATCATTCGCCAACAAATATCGGAAAGTAACACACTGTAGAAATGTGAACGATGGATGTGCCCTGCCTCAAGAGAGCGTTGTACCCTACATGGGTTTATGGACCTTTTCATGATTCACATCTTTTTTTTGCTTTCTCTGTACCTATACCTATGGTGGAGGTATAGTACCAACACCATTTTCCCTCTCCACCATGAGACATTCAAGAAAGAATGCGAGGATTGCCTACAAGAAGGCTCACGGCATGCTTCTAAAGATTCACTCAATGCTCGAGAACGACGAGTACTGTATCGACATCATGCAGCAGAACTTGGCACTCATTGGCTTGCTGAAGTCGGCACATCAATCACTGCTGACGGGGCATCTAAACAGTTGTGTCTCAGGAGCTCTTGCGTCAGCCAGTGCTGCAAAGCAACGGAAATTGATTGATGAAATCATCCGCGTCACGAAGCTTGCGAGTAAGTAATGCCCGCTTTCCCTCAACACGTATGGAGCGTATCACCATCCCCATTCGCGGCATGCACTGCAGATCGTGCGAACTCATGCTCGACAATGCCCTGCGCGATATCGAAGGAGTTGCAATGGTACAAGCGAGCACACGAAAGGCGAGCGTGACTATCGGCACGCGCGGCATTCTGAATATCCAGGCTGTTCACAGTGCAATTCGCAGTGCCGGATACGATATCGGAGAGAGGAACGAGAAGCCCTTTCTAACAAAGAACGGAGAAGAGTACGGACTCCTCTTCGCTGCAACAATCATCGTGTTCGCGGTTTCACTTCTTGCTCAATACGTCGATCTCTATTCTCTCTCATTTGCGCAGAATACAACAAGCATCGCGTCCTCACTCTTGCTCGGACTCACAGCGGGCGTCTCGACATGCATGGCACTCGTTGGTGGTCTCGTGCTCGGTGTTACGGCGCGACATGCAGAAAAGCATCCCGAGGCGACGATGACGCAAAAATTCCGACCACATGCGTACTTCAATCTCGGGAGAATCATCGGGTTTGCATTCTTCGGCGGACTCCTCGGACTCGTCGGGAGCCTCATCGCACCGTCGAGCATCATGCTCGGAATTCTCATGATGATCGTGGCGCTCCTCATGCTCGTCATGGGCATTCAGATCACGGGCATTTCCCCCGCTCTCAGCGACATGCGACTGACACTCCCTTCAAGTATTGCTCGTGCCCTCGGCATCCATCGAACGCATGAGCGGGAGTACGGCCACGGTCGAGCCCTCACGCTCGGAGCACTGACGTTTTTCCTTCCCTGCGGATTCACACAGCTCGTGCAGATGAGCGCTGTGACATCGGGCGGCTTTGTTCCTGGGGCGCTCCTTATGGGCGCATTCGCTCTTGGCACTGCTCCGGGGCTGCTTGGCATCGGTGGCATTGCATCGATCATGCGTGGAATGTTCGGAAGAATTTTCTTCAAGGTTGCGGGTGTCGCGGTCATCGCACTTGCGATCCTCAATCTCCGTGGAGGAATTAACCTCACGGGCTTCACGATGTCTGCATGGGATACTGCGAGTGTTTCTACCATCAATACCGTCAACGGCGTCCAAGAAGTGCGCATGGAGCAGTATAGCTACGGCTACCGACCATCCTCATTCACAATCAAGCGTGGCGTACCCGTTCGCTGGATCATCGACTCCACGGAAAGTCGCTCGTGCGCTTCGAGTATCAGGGTGCCAACTCTCGGCATTTCCCGCACGCTCTCTTCCGGAGAAAACATCATAGAATTCACGCCAGAGACTTCAGGCCCGCTGCGTTTCACGTGCTCCATGGGCATGTACTCCGGAACCTTCACAATCATTGAGTAGTATCGATTCCCTTTTCCCCCACATTCTATGGCTCGCATCACCCTCCAGATTACCGGCATGCACTGCGCATCCTGCGCAGGCCTCCTGACGCGAGCACTTACAGCGACGCAGGGAGTGACATCGGCCAACGTCAATCTTGCATCGGAGAAAGCGACCATCGATTTCGACCCCACGACACTCGATATACCGAAAATGATCGCCGTCATCAAAACGGCAGGATACGGTGCGCGTGAGACGGATGCATCACACCCACAGCAATCTCATCATCTGCACGGAGAATCGATGACCTCAGCACGCAACGCTTTCCTGTGGTCACTTCTGCTGAGCGTTCCACTCGTGTACTTCATGCTCATCGATTTCTTCTTCTGGCTGCCGGGAACTGTCGCGCTCCCACCATACGTTGGCATTATTTCATTGATCCTCGCAACACCCGTGCAGTTTGTGCTCGGATGGAGATTTTACCGTGGGATGTGGTCGGCGCTCCGCATGCGCACGTTCTCCATGGATAGCCTCATCGCTATCGGGACGACGGTCGCGTACGCCTACAGCGTCGTGAATTTCGTCACGTATGCACGCATCACGGGTTCCGTCCTCGGTCTCCTGGGTGACAAAATTCCGAATCTCTACTTCGAGACATCGGCGCTGCTCATCACCTTCGTGCTCCTCGGAAAGTGGCTGGAAGCAAAGGCGAAGAGCAGGACATCGCATGCCATCGAGAAGCTGATGGGGCTCCAGGCACAGACGGCGCACATCGTGCGTGACGGGAAGATCCTCGACGTGTCGATCGATGCCGTGAACGTCGGCGACACGCTCCTCGTGCGTCCCGGCGAAAAAGTTCCCGTCGACGGAACGGTGAAGAGCGGACAGAGCTACATCGATGAATCCATGCTCACGGGAGAGAGTATGCCGATCTCCAAGGTGGTAGGATCCCGAGTGATCGGCGCCACGCTGAACGGACACGGGAGTTTCGAGATGACGGCAGAAAAGATCGGCAGCGACACGGTGCTCGCGCAGATCATTCGGCTCGTGGAAGAAGCCCAGGGCTCGAGAGCTCCCATTCAGAGTATTGCCGACCGCATTTCGGCATGGTTCGTGCCCGCGGTCATTCTGGCGTCAATTCTCACATTCCTGCTCTGGTACATCGTTGTCGGCAGTACACTCACCATTGCTCTCATGACGGCAACGGCTGTCATCGTCATCGCGTGCCCATGCGCCCTCGGACTCGCGACGCCCACGGCCATCATGGTCGGCACTGGACGAGGCGCGGAACTCGGCGTGCTCATCAAAGGAGGAGAACCGCTGCAAGCAGCGAGCATGATCGATACGGTTGTCTTCGACAAAACAGGAACACTCACGGAAGGGAAGCCATCCGTGACGGATGTCGTGAGCTTCAATGCACGAACGGAGCAGGAAATTCTGCAGATTGCCGCGAGTCTGGAGCGGGAGTCGGAACATCCCCTTGCCCTTGCCATACGAAACGACGCTACAAAGCGCGGCGTGGAAACCAGAACCGTGTCCGGCTTCGCCGTGCTCGCGGGAAAAGGCGTTCTCGGCAGCATCGAGGGGGTTTCGTACATTCTTGGCAATCGCGCGCTCCTGCAAGAGAAAGAAGTCTCCTACAGCGCTGTCGAGCCCCAACTCGCGGCACTCGAAGCACAAGGGAAAACAGCGGTGATACTTGCGAATCAGAAAGAGATAATCGGCATTCTCGGCATCGCCGATGCGGTAAAGCCACGAGCGAGAGAAGCTGTACAGGCACTACGCAGGATGGGCATCGAGGTACTCATGATCACAGGTGACCACAAGGCAACGGCAGACGCCATCGCAGGGACACTCGGCATCACGAGCGTTCTCGCGAATGTTTTTCCGGCCGACAAAGCAGCGACGATCAAAGAGCTGCAGGCGCGGGGAAAGCAAGTCGCGATGGTCGGAGACGGCATCAATGATGCGCCGGCTCTCGCAGAAGCTCTGCTCGGCATCGCCATGGGTTCCGGAACGGATATTGCGATGGACGTGGGGGGTATCATCCTCATGCGCAGCGATCCTCTCGCGGTTGTGACGGCGCTGGAACTTGCCCGCGCGACGATGCGGACGATCAGGCAGAATCTCTTCTTCGCGCTCATCTACAACGTCATCGGCATTCCCATCGCCGCACGGCTTCTGTTTTCCTCTCTCGGTCTCTTCCTGAGCCCGGAGCTTGCGGGTCTTGCCATGGCACTCTCGTCGGTCTCCGTTGTACTCAACGCGCTCCTCCTTCGATCATTCTCGCCGCAGAAGATCCGCATTCTTCCCCTCCTCGCACCCTTCGTCATGGTGACGGTATTCCTCGTGCTTTTCTACGAATCAGCGCAACTCAGCACGCTTCTCATGAGCTCCAATACGCGCATCGCGTCGCTCTCCACTATTCACAATTCCCTCGCCGAGATCAACCGTGGTTCACTCGTCGGTGTGCTGTCGCCCGTCGGACAACTGAAGATCTTCCTCCGCATGCCGGAGGGTGGGCTCAGTTTCCCTGTGGCAGAAGGAACGACGACGCTCGAGCCCGGGGATATCATCCTCGGTGCCGACGAAGCTGCAATGATGCGCAGAGAGAAGCTCATCGGCCCAATCGGTAGTGAGCTCACCGGGGCCTTCGGTCCCAAGAAAGTTCGGATCGTGGGAGTACTCAAGAGAACCGGTACCGTGCTCGACGATCTCCACATCGTCGACGCCGCAACGTTCGCTGAGCTCGCACGCATCGGAGACATGCAGATCATTGACGATCTGGGTATACCGAAAATCTTCCTCAAGGTCCGCACGGTTGCCGATCTTCCTGAGGACGTCCATCGCCTGCTGAGCCCGGAGGTACTCCAGATCGATGCGACGGGACGAGCGACGATCGCAATCGGTTTCCGTGAAGCACGCATGATGAAGCGCCGTGGACTCATTCAGGGTGAAGGCTCCACGATTGACGGCCTCTTCGGCGTCAATGTCGAGGTCGGTACCATCCTTCCTGCGACGAAGACGATGCTCGACGAAGTGCACATTGTGCCAGAAATACTGGAGTTGAAGGCTCCCCCTGCTATAGCACCCTAGTCCCCGTTATACTCCCATATCGTTTTCGCTGAGATACTGTCACAATGGCCACGCTACCCCCCACTACCCATGCAGAAATTCTCGCTCCTCGTCTTGCTCGCTATCGTTGTTGCTGCATGTAGCAGTAGCCCTACTCCCATTGCCGACGACACGACTCCACTCGTCGATTACGTTGGCCTTACAACCGAGCAAGCGCGTACAAAAGCCGAAAAAGCAGGTGTGCCCTTTCGTGTGGTAGAGGAGGATGGGACCATGTTGCCTGCCACTATGGACTACCGACCGGGGAGGATTAATGCAGCAGTGACGAAAGGCATCGTGACAAGCTACGCAGTGGAAGGCGATGAGAACGACGCTGCCTACGATGAGAACAGCTGGAAAACGATGATCCCAAGCTCCTGCGTGTCGTTCTTCGACGGTTGCAACAATTGCACGCGCATGGAAGGGAGCACAGAGGCTGCCTGTACGCGGATGTTCTGCGAAACGTACCAGAAGCCAGAGTGCAGAGATACGAAGTAGGCTTGGATTTCGTAGCGGACATTTATATGGCCGGGCGTCTTGGCTCCTGCCAGAGCTCTTGCACATCCTCTGCACTCTCAAGAGTCTCGACGTACCGATGCTCCTAGAACATCGGCGCCAAAGTCTTAGTACGCCGTAATGCCCTCCGTGTCGCAGTGCTCGGGATCTTCGATGCACTTATCGAGTGCCGTCGTGCGCTGCGCGCGTTTGGCGGCGAATTTGATTGTGGCGTCGAAGGTCTCCTTGCTGATCGTCGAGATCGTGGAACCGAAGACGGGCACATAGCCGGTTGCGTACTCGAGGCCCTTGCCGAGGTACACCGCGCCGTGGAGAACTTTGGCCTTGCCGGCATCGATCTTGCCGTCGGCGAGGAGCTTATTGATGTCGTCGATCTTCTTGGCCACTTCCTTCGCTTCGTTATAGACCTTCTGCAGCTTTCCGATCTGCTCATTGATCTTCTCGTACTGCTCCGAGGCCTTGTCGTACTTCTCTTTCATCCACTTCAGATTATCGATGCCGCGCAGAAGATCTTTTCCGCCCTTCTCCTCCAGATACTTCATCCCGCGCTCTGCCATCGCCTCTTTGTACTTCTCAACATCGTCTCCATAGAGATCATCAAAGGTATCTCCGGCGAAACCACTTGCTCCTTCCTTGATCTGATCCATGAGCGTATTGGCGTACTCGTCGAGACGCTTACTGGTCTCCTGCTGGTCTTTGATCTCTTCCATCTTCTTCAGTTGCTCGTTCATGCTCATGTTCGGATTCTTCGAACGGAAATCCACGAACAGTTTCGAGATTTCGGACTTCACATCTTCGTCTTCGACGTCACCCATGATTTCCTCACGCTGCGTCTTGAAGTACTGACCAGAAACGCCCGGAGGCGCAAACTCAAAGAGATCTTTCTCCTTCTTCTTCAGATCTGCCAGGCGTTTCTGTGCATCGGCATCATCCGGGTCTTTCCCAGCTGCCTTCTTTGCCTCTTCGAGTTCGTCAGAAATATTCTTGAGCGCATCTGAGGTAATGCTTGCGCCCACCTGTTGCTTACACGACGCGAAATCATTTCCCCGCAGTTTTCGACAACCATCGGGGTCTTCGTTCTTCACTGCTGCGCCGATGATGCACTCTTCTTGCGTATAGGACATCGGACCGCCGCGGATGTGCTTACATGCTTCGTAGTCGCCCGTATTCTGGGCGATCTGCAGATAACACTTGTCGCGGGGTGGGTTGCTGCCCTTGAATCCTTCTCCTTTGATCTTCTCGCACTCTTCAACCTCTCCTGACTGCACGGCTGCCGTCTGGAAGCAGTGGTCGGCATCCGGCACAAAATCGCAGAGAACGCTCATCAGTTCCCCGAGGCATCCACTCAGGAGAACCGAGGAGGAGAGAACCAGTGAGAGAGACAGCAGGCGACGCATGCGGAGGAGAGGTGCCAGTTCAGCGTTTTTTCTGCGGCACGAGGAGGGGGAGAGAGACGAGGACTGTGAAGGCGACGGCGAGAAGCGAGCTCCACCAGAGTGGCACGCCGACGAAATCGATAGCTGCGCGCCCGAATGGCGTGAACCGCGGTTCGCGGTACGTCAGCTGAAAGCCGAAGACGACCCATGGCGCAAGACCGAGGAGTACGACGATAGGATGAAGAAAACCAACCGAGCGCAGACGGAGGATTCTGCGGACGCCGTTGAGAATCAGCATCGTGAGAAGTGCAAGGAGTGCAATCACCGGTCCTGCTGCCCATCCTGCAATGCGAAACGCCTTCAGGATCTCCTGGTTATCGACGTCGGCACCGAGTGGCTTCAGCACGACAAACGCTCCTGCGCATCCCGCTGCCAGCACGAGTGCTGCGCAGAATGGGAACCATGCGGAGGAGAGGAAGCGTTGCATGATGTAATTATCCTCCCACCGGGAAAACCGGAATGCAAGATATATCTGAGACATGGCTCCTTCTAGAGCTACGTGCATTGTATCTTGCATTACGAAGAAGAAATCTTGCTCAGGGGCTCGGATATTGAATTTCTACCAACACTTCGTAGCGAACCATCCACGGTGGTGTCCACGGTGCGCTGTACCCGGCAAAGGAAGGGCTTCCAATGACCTTCACATTATCCTGAGCCAGAGCAACTAAAAGTCTCTTTTCCATGCTGCGGATACGCGCATCATTACTGAGCCAGGAAAAACGAAGAGCAGCGACCGTTTTCTCTGGTACTTCGACGAGCTTCACTCGGGGGTCTTTTGGAATAGGGAGAGATTTGAGTGTGTATGAGCTCGGCATGACGAAAGCGATGATGCGAGAGTCACCATCACTTTTTGCCAAAACCGGTGCAGTCATTGCTATAGGTTCTGATGTCGATTGCTTGGCAACGACAGGTGCTGTCATCGCAATAGGTTGCTTCTTCTCATTCCCTCCAAAAATATAGCCGGCAACGACCATGAATCCCCTATTGAGTGACTCGGAATACGAACCAGTCACCGTGGTTTGTGCTTCGATATGTGGAGCGTACGTACGAATCTCATAACCATCTGCCTTACGAGTAACGGTGTACTGAGCCTGCTCCACATTCGAGGAAAAGTAACCCCAGAGAGACCAGACTATCAACAAGGCCAGAACAATGATGAATATTTTCATTATCGAAAGAATACCATTCTATCGATCGACTATGTGAAGATAGCTGATTTTTGTACAGCAAGTATGTGTTTGAAAAACGGCTCCACAGGTTGTATGCCGTGTGGACCCAGATCACGGACACCTGGCAGAGGATGGAGACTGCGTTTTCTCTGCTGCGCAGTGCGGCTGCATGATAGTTCGATTATTGCGGATTTTGAGCGAATGACGCGGAAGCCCATGGTCGTTGATAGGCAAAATATCAGAACCATTCCATGAAACTCATCCAAAAGAACCAGGCACCTATACCAGCAATGATGAATGACCATAGTGTTTGCCGCCGTTGAAAAAATTGCGCCTTCCGATGGATCCGATCGGGGAATCCAATTTTCTCAATTCCTTTGAGCAGAGTTACCCAGCCCAAGATGGTGATGCTCACACTCCAATCGAACACCCATACGTTATGCAGGACAACGGTGATCAGTCCCAAGAGAAGCGTGATGTATCCTGTGGAAATGGTGATGGAGTTGTCTTCCGTGTAGCCAATGACCCTGCCCAAAAAATTTGCCCCCAGTGACAGAAGACCGAGGATGAGGAACAGGCTGCCCCAGAACCGGGCGAGTGTGATAGTGATATCCATAGATCAGTCGCAGAAATTCGGTACAAGGATCGCATCCGGGAATGCATATTCCGTCCGCATGCGCTCGCAATCGATACTCCCATTTCCGTCGTACACGATGTGCCAGATCTGATCGATCTTCGCTGCGAGGAACAGGCCCCCCGGACTATTGGGATCTTCGCTGAATTTGATGCCGCCTGCCGCATGCGCCGCAGATTGTTTGGTAATGGTGACAAACACATCATTCGGGGACTTCTCGTACTTTGCAGCCAGTGAGTATTGAAGTTCCTGCTCAAGATCCGCGTAGCAATCCTCTTCCCAAATCCGCAGGCACTTTTGCTTCGGTTCACACCAGGAATAGCCAGCCGAGCCGATGCAACCGTGTTCATCAGCGTCGCCGCCCACCACTTGCCCTGTGTCCTCGGTGAAAGTCTGGCCGTCGGGCACAGCGCATTGTCTCGGATAGGATTCCATGACAGGGAAACCTGCACTGGCGCATTCGTCGAAATTCGTAATTCTGTCGGATGGAATGCGTTGTTCTTTGTTCCACGCAATGTACCAAGCGGCAAAGGAAAGAAGAACGAGTGCTGCGATAATCAACGTGTTCTTGCGCGTCATTGCCTCAGTATATCCCGGATGATGTTTTGCTCAAATTGCAGTGCGGATGTTCGAACTCGAAGAAGCCCTTTCCAAT
>CAZESZ010000003.1:0-24494 GCA_964514855.1 uncultured Candidatus Peribacteria bacterium
ATTTTTTTCTTCAAATGCCTTTTCTCCTACTTTCCATCCAGGTGAAGAGAAGTCTTATCCTAAAATACGATGTAAAAAAGCGACGCTAAGAACGACGAGAATAATGCCGATGAACCATATTCTTTTCTTCCCGGTCATGGATGAAGAGTGAATCATTGGCTAGGCAAAAAAGGAATCTACAGAAGGAAAACTATCAACATCGTTATTCTCATCTCCATTGTGACGTGTGGTAATGCTTTTTGGCAGGGCAAAAAGATAGTCTTTTCCATAAGCGTCAAATGCTTTTCTTGTATCAATTGCAATAATTCCTTCATAATAATTTCGGAAGAAATTTCTTCTCAAATCAATATTCTGACGATCATATGGAGTAAGAATGTTATCGAGTTTCAGATAGTCAGGAACTGACGCGGGGGCTTTTTTGCCGAGGGACAGAAGACTTATAAAGGTCTCTACAGGCAATGAGTGTTCAGAGAACGGTGTATGTGTATTCGAGGAATCAATTTGGAACGCAAGATCAGATGTTTCAGCCAATGCATTGTTTCCTGCACCCAAACTACCTTCGATTGCGATAGAATTTCTAGAAACTGGTGCGAATTTCATATCTCCAACCTTGAATCCACTCAGGGCAGGAATATTCCCTGCAGGATCTAGGGCCACAAACGCATTGATCTGAGCTCCATATTGTGTGTCCATCACTTTGTTGGCCATCGCATATCCAACATATGTTCCGTGACTATGCCCCGCGATATTAATATTGGCAGGATCAAAACCGAGATTCAGCAATTGATTAGCTATCCATTCACCAACTCCTTTTGTCCACGGAGCGTCATTCCCAGTTTTTAGAAAAGCATCCGCAGCTTTCTTCCAATCAATTGTTACAACTTGCATCCCTGGGTACTCCTTGAGTACCTTCGCCACTCTTTCGATACTACCTTTCTCATCATCATCCATCCCATGCACCACTACCCACACCGGAAGGTTGGGGTTGAGTTTGGGAAAGCTTGCTGCAGTATAATCAATATCTCGGTCTCCATTGCTCAGAAATTTTGCCACCCTCAAACTCACCGGCATCACTCTCGGATCTCCCTCAATACTGATACGACCGACTATTTCGGCGCTGTTGTACGTTACCGCATCAATGTTGATGAGCGCGTTGAAGGGTTTTTCCTCCACGACATGCCCAAATTCCAATCCATCGTACTTGGACGTGTCCTGCACCGTGCACGTATATTTTCCCGCCGGAAGCCTGAGGCTGATCGATTCCCCGGAATTCTTCGCCTTGTCTGATGTGTAGCCTCCTGCTGGCAGGTTTGTTCCCTGAATGGTGAGTGCAATATTGCGGTCCCATACTCCCGGGACATCAAGATTGACCATCATGTCGTGCGTCAGTTCGAAATGAATAACTTTGTATCCTTTCGGCTGCATCGTGAGCGAAAGATTCGGCAGATGAATGACCTCTCTTTTCCCAAGATCGATGTGGCCATCAATCTCGACGATGTCTTCACTACGAATGTAGCCTGGAATCATCGCTACAAGTTTTTGTTCGGCGATGAGAAGCTCCTCCCGTTCTCCGAGAGTCGGAGACTGTGCTTTGGCGATGCTCGCTCGAAGTGTCTCCTGTACGCCGACCGACAGATTCTCGATAAACGACGTATCGTGCGGATTGCGAGCCATGTACGACACAAAAATATTTTCTTGGTCAGTCCTCGAGAGTCCTGGCAAGTACTGTTTCGCTTCTGGATGCACTTCCAGATACGCCGCAGCTCGTTCTGCGGGCGTCCCTATTCCCTCGCTTTCGATGACAATGTCGAAATTTCTCTTCACCGCAGATTCTGGGGGAGCGCCGTAGGCGTACACCGTTTCGCCACTTAGGACCATCTCGTGGTCGTGCTGCGCGAGGACAACTCCTCGGTTGTACATCTGAAGTGCATCACCCGCTAGACCTCGGGTTATGGCCGCATTTTTGGCTCTCACCATTGCTCGCAGCTTGGCTTCGCTCTGGGCAGGAGCCATGCCTTGATGTGCGTTTGATGATCCTTCGTTTATCACCGATGGCTGCCAATTCGCGAACTCCTTCTGTTTGTCGGCCATCTCTTTGTACGTCGCATCTTGGAAAGCCAAGAATTCATCAAACTTCTTGTCGTAGATCCCTTGAGCGACGCCAAGCATGTTCATGACCTCCGGTACCGTCACCCCTGCCATCGCAGAGGCAGCAAGCTGCTGCCGGTACATAGTGCGGTCGAGCACTGAATGAATCCCTCTCCAGTATTCCATCGTATCGATATTTTTTCCCTGTCTGGATGCGAGGACCATGTCCATCGTTTTCTGCAGCAAGAGGGCGATATTCTGATAGTAACCGATAAATTTCTTGTTGAACTCATTCAAGAAATATCCTTTGTCGGCTTGGAATCCACTGCTGCCAGTTTGCCGATATTCAGGATTGAATTCGAGGAATGCGTTCTGTACTTCTGCTGCCGTGAGAATGAACCGAAAGCCGCTTTGGACTCCCAATTCCAATAATTGTATCTGTGCGTTCTCCCGGAAAATTTTGGAGTAGTTCATGTTGAAATCCGGCATAGTGCCAATCGGGATTGCGCTGGCAATACCGCTGAATATTTGTTCTTTTGCTGAAGCGATTCCGGCGACAGTTGATTGGCGGTCTTCCTGGGACTTCGCGAGCGTAAAGAGTTCTTCATGGCTGAGCGATCCATCGTCATGAACATTCGTCCTTGGAACAAACGCATTGCCGGCATCGACGAGTGACAGCATCTTCGTGCTTTGGTTCCACGAAAGCTGCAGCGTGCTGAGTACTTTCCCTTGCGCATCCATGAGTTGGACACCGTAGATACCAGTGGGATTCTGTGCATTGATGGTTACGGTTGCGGTCTGCTCGTCGCCATCGCTCGCTGATCGCACTGTTGCAGCACCCAAGTCTCCGGGGCTTCCCATATCGAGCATTCGTACCGTGCGTCCTTCCAACGCACCTTGAAACAAGAAGGTAGCATTCGGCCCGCTGAGGTTCACGACTGACAGAGCAGGTCTTTCCGGTGCATCCTCGGTAAATAATCGAGCTTGCGAAGCATTCGAGAGCATCTGCCACGGATATGCATCGAACCCAGATTGTTCTTCCTGCCATTCCTGCAGCGATGAAACCAGACGCAGAGCGATTGCCTGTGCGTGCCCAGAAAGACCTTCCAATCCAGCCTTCTCTTCGAGTGCCGATAATTCCTCAGCGGCTTTTTTGAGAGCTGTTCCACGATCCATCAGAAGCTGCCCACGATTCCCTTTACCCTGAAGGCTCCAGGCTTGCGTGAGATCATTGAGACGATTCAGGCTCTGCTCCGTCGGACTCTTCGTCCGCTCCCGCTCTCCAATCGTCTTCTCGATGATCGCAAGTGAGGCCTCCTTCTGTTGGATAGCAGCGATGAGTTCGTCCACGATGATCCTCTGTGCCGCTACATCGTTCTGTGCATGATCTCGTGCGCTGATGGCAGCGGTCAGGGACTGTTTCATACGCTGTTCGCACTCGGTACTCTCGGCGAGAACTCTGGTCGCCGTATCGAGCGCGATTGTTGCCGCGTCTCGCAGAACCGTTGCACTCGTGACGCGCACCGTCAGAGCAGCCTTGTCCGCGAGTGCTTTCTGCAATGCCGGTGCGTCTTTTGCGATTTGCGCTTTGGCCGTGACCAATGCCGCTCGTAGCTGTACCTCCTTTCGCGTCTCAGTCACGAATACGAGGGCACTCTGCGTCCTGGCGGTGATGTAGGCCTGCTGGAGGATTCGATCCTGCGGCTTCTTGAGGAAAGCAGCCTGTGCATCGGCTTCTTTTTTCCGTGCTTCTTGGATTCGCCTCGCAGCGTCAAGGATCTGTTGCTCCACACTCGTCACGAGTCTGCGACTTGCTTCGGATCGATCGATGATATCGATGGCCAGACGAAGTTCGCTCGTCACGCTGTCCAGTGCTTTTTGCGCTGAAGCAAGACTCGTGTCTGCCGCATTCTTTTCGGTCGTACGTAGGCCAGTCGTCTTTTGTGCTGCCTGATATTCTCCGGTCAACTGATCGACGCTCGCATGAGCGGTCGTGAGCAGTGTCTGCAGCTCGGTGAGTCTGATCTGTTCCTGCATTAACCGTTGACGCAGTGTGCCGAGAGCTTCCCGCAGGGCTCTCGCTTCTTCGAGCAGTGCGTCTGCTAGATCATCGGCAATATCACTTCCCACCGGGCGGGTGACCGTGACTTCGGCCGTGATCGACCGGAGCGCGACAGTTCCACTGTCTTGGCCTTCGCTGATCTGATCGGTCATCCTTCCGCCGAAATTCACACTCTGCGCTAGGGGAAAGTCCAGAATGCGTCCATTCTCCCGAATGTACTCACCGTTATTCTGGAGCCGCAGCATGCCTCGCGGACTTGTACCGCCGAAGTCGAGTTCGGCTGAGAGGAGCTTCACTGCGCGATCCTCGAAGTCGATGGACCAACCTGTTCCACCGACCGGTTGGCGTACCGCCGAGATTCCGTGACCATCGACCTTCGTGCCACCCTCGAATCGCATCGTGACTTTCCCGAGTCCTCTGATCGTCGTACTCCATGTTTCTGGATGTATGCCGGGTTCTAGAGTACTGAGGTCGATCGTCCGCACCTCTGCGACAGTTTCGCATTCCGCTTCGAGGGTGCTCGGTTGCTCGATGCACCACACCTCTGCTGCGCTGTCACCGGCGGAGAATACGAAACGATCTTCCAGTCTCTCGGCTCCCGAAAACTGGTAGGGACGTTGCGGTGTACTTTTCTTCTCCGCTCGGGTGAACGAGAAGAGTCCTGTGAGCGCACCCAATGTCCGAGCGGTGATGCTTCGGCCGGCCTCCGGACGTCGATCATTGTCCGGTGCGATGGGAGTATCGATGTCAGGGGAACGAGAGAGGCGTTGATTTCTCATACAGTACAGGGGGAATGTGACAGCCACATTCCACACTCCATCGTCATCGCGAAACATATTTTCTACGAGGCCGTATCCTCCTGTCATCATTCTTTCTGCTTAGATCAGGGCTCGATGGTGTTCTGGGGGGTGGGAGAACGGCCGTTCCAGATCGAGCAGAATCTTCTTCGCACCCATGCCCGCACGGAAGCCACCAAGATAACCGTTGGATCCGACGACACGATGGCAGGGGATCAGGAGCAGCACCGGATTTTTGCCGCAGGCACCCCCTACACCCCTGCTAGCCTTCGGCCTCCCGATCAGTTTCGCGATTTCAGCGTATGTTTTGATCTGTCCGTACGGAATCTTGCTCATCGCTTTCCAGACGCTTTTTTGAAAATGCGTTCCTTCGGCGCGAAATGGTACCGATAGATCCGTTATCAATCCCGCAAAATATTGTTTGATCTCAGCTGCACAGCGTTTCGTGAGTGGATCGGGTTGTGAGGCTTTTTTCTTCCGGACGAATTCAATGCCAAGAATACTGGTGCCATCCGATGCGAGCTTCAGGATGCCGATCGGGCATGAGATAAACTGCGTGTACATCAATGAGTGGGCACATGCTGGTGTGCCCTGCAGTAGCCTTGACACTTTTTTTCACAGTTCTCGCAGCACACGAAAAGCGCGTGACAGATATTGTCTGTGCAGTCGACGTGTCTGTCCGAGTCGCATCCGCAGTAGGAACATGTGGAAACATACGTTTGTCTGCGCGCGCCGGGAAATCGCATGGTTCTGCGGTCGTCGAACACGAAGAGCGAACCATCAAAATATCCGTCTGGAAATGCTTCGCAGTACTTCACGATGCCTCCTTCGAGCTGTCGCACATTGGAAAATCCATATTCCTTCAGCAGTGCCGATGCTTTCTCACAGCGAATGCCGCCGGTGCAGTAGGTCACGACTTTCTTTCCCGCGTATGTCGCTAGGTTCGGCATGTATCCTGGAAGATCCCGGAAATTCTCTATCGGTAGAGTGACAGCATTTCTGAACCGTCCGATTTCAGCTTCGTAGTTATTGCGCATGTCGATGAGTACCATATCTTCGCCCTTTTCCAGGGCGTCATGTAACTCTTCAGGCGTAATGTACGGTGCGGCATCTTTGGCTTCTACTGTGGCTCGGAGAGTGACTACTTCGGGCCGTAAGCGCACGAACAATTTCGCAAAGGCGTGCGTCGGGTGTTCCGACTCCTTGAAAGCGATTCCCGAAAATAGGGGATGTGCGTTCAGTGCCTCTTTATATTTTTCGATATTCTCTGCCGTTCCCGAGCACGTCCCATTCAGTCCTTCACTGCTGATGAGAATCCTACCCTTCAGTTCCAGAGATTTCGCAAGTGCACGATGCCGCTCGGTTTCTCCTGCAGGATTGGGAACGTTGACGTATTTGTAGTAGAGGAGGACTTTCATGATCTGATTCTAGCAGAATCTGCAGAGTAGATCTGGTTTTAGCGATGCCTCGCAACCCAGCTATACACAGCCGACCCAATGGCTGCAACGCCGGGAACATACAGAAACGGTGCGAGTAGCCAGAGTGCGGGCAGATGCCATGTCATAGCCCGGAACGCGAAGAAGCCTTTGCGGTACGAGCCGTCACGGAGTCGCACATGCATTTCTTTCTGCAGCGTGTCGAGACTGAGGTCTGAAGCAAAATCTTTTCTGTTCTGTGGATCATGATAATTCGCGAAGTGCAGCCGGTGCAGCCAGTCGAACATCGAGAGCAGCAGAATGCTCTTCGTGCACAAGCCACAACGTCCGTCGAACAGGACGACAGTACGCGCGGATATTCTGCGGTTCAGAACGCTTCGGATTGCGCGGTAATCATCGTCGAGAAGTAATCCCAGATATGCAGCGAGAACTGTGAAGGAAAATGTGCCGACGTCCATAACGATAAAAATACTGACGTGCAACAACATCCCGCACAGAAGGAGCGCGCGCTTCAGTGTGTTCACAGATGCACTCGTGACGATGCCGAGACATGCGAAGAACCCAAGCACGAGGAGTAGCCCCCAGGCCATCTGCGAAAAAACCGTGAAATAACTGATCACAGGACTGAGGATCGATAACGTGTCAGCGAGTTCCGGTGACAGACGCGTGAAGTCCGTGAGATGAAGTGTTGCAGCTACCGCGGAACCGTCACGCCACATGCTGCCGTGCCACTTGCCAATGGCAGAGCTCACGTAGATCAGAATCATCTGCCACAGAAGCAGCCGATACGGCCAGATGGGCATCGTTCGTTCTGAGGCGGGTTGGTCTTGTCCTGTATCTCGACTTATCTGTAGCCGACGCTGCAGATTGGGGATCGTCCACGTTCGGTAGCACGGTGAGAGAAGCAGGATGAATCCGATGAGTCGCATCAGTGTGTCGCCACCATCGAGCGTGATGGTGCCGTATTCGTGGAATGAATACAGCAAAATTATTGCAGCGGCGAGTATCCATTTTCTTCCGATGCCGAGAATAACGCAGGCAAGCGAGGCAAGCAGCAGTGCGTAGAAAAACCACACGGTGGTCACAGTCGCATGATCAAGAAGCGAAAATCTCCACGAGTCTCGCATGACATCGTTGGTCATCTCGTGAGGCAGAATGCCGTACGGCCCATAGAAACGTTGTACGTTCGGCATCTCGAGGAGCATCGTTACGAGTGCGATGCAGCCGAATGCGACGCGCATCATTCCGAGGCCGGCAGCTGAGACTGGCCGAAACCAAAATGCATTGATGCGCCCGGAGAGTGAAGGTTGAGTGGACATCAGAAACGTGGACAACGAACAGACGCGATGAGTGATTCGATGGGGGCAGGAGTTCTCCCAGAGACACGTCGCAGAGTTGGCAGATCTTCGGGCAGCATACTTGTTGAGACGAGCAAGCGAATCTGAGTTTCGCTACTGCCAGGGATTCGTGGGCAGAGTGACAGCAGATACTGTGATGCAAGTTTTTTCCACGAATCCTGAAGTCTGCCGAGCACTTTCAATTCTTTCGCGCGTTCGTACCACGCGAGGTGCTGAAAATCCATGATCATCGCGGTTTCAAATCTGTCACCGGCATCGCGCTCGACGATGTACACGCTATTTCTCCGGAGAGGATTCGGCGAAAAAATATTCCATTGTTGCCATTGGCTCAGCGCAAGGATGTACGGTACGGACAGTCCGCGTATCGTCTGCATCGGTTCCACAGAATCTGCAGGCAGCAGATACGCCGCAACGGCGAACATATGCCACAGACAGAAGCAGATGGTGAGGATGGCAATAGCCGATCCGGGACGATTCGTCGATTCCATCGATGCTATCGTGCGCGCGGTTTCAGCAGAACGATTTCGCGTCCGACGAATTGATCATTGCGGCGATAGATCATCGAGAAGCGGCCGGGAAGTGATGGCTCCGTGTACGGTGGAAGCCACGGACGGAAACCGAGCTCCTCGGCAACGCGCCAGATTTTTTCCAGATGGATCATCTTCTTCTGCGCGTACCACACCGGCAGCGTCATCACGACCGGAACTCCGGGCAGTGACTCTGCACAGTTCTTCAGGAAAGCGGCGGTCAGCTCTTCCGATTTTTTACAGTAGGCTTCCGCATCTTTCACCGTCGGACGGCTGGTCAGTGCAGGCCCCAGGGTTCCTTCGGTGACGATGACATCGGGCTTTTTCTTCAGCTCAAACGGTTTCGTGGCATCCTGTTTCCAGATCGTCGAGTCGATGTCTTTTTTCGGAATCTTGAAGGTCTTGCGGAGCCACTCGATATTTTTCTCGCAGCCGCTTACAGCTTTCTGTGCGTTGTCGGATGCCAGGACGTCCCATCCCATGATCATCGCTTCCATCGGGATGACCCCGGTACCGCAGAAAGGATCGAGAATTGTAGTGACCCTGTTGGGTCCGATCAGAGATTGTCCGAAGTTCAGGAGGATTTGTGCGAGTTTTGGCGGCAGGAGACCGACTTTCGTATCGCGGACCGGCTTCTCGATGTCGCGCAACGTGTAGCTCTTCACGTTCTGTGCCGCCACTGTCCGTCCGATCCAGACTCGGTCTTTGTCCTGCAGGATCATGAGCTCGCAACCTTTGTTCGGGTCGAGAATTCCTTCATCGTGCAGCTGAATCGGCTTTGCGTGCTCGCGTTCGGAACCGATGTAACGACTGGAAACACCTTTCTGTTTCAGTCCTTTTTTCGAGGTCGTGTACAACTCACGGATCCGATTCGGCGATATCCCCATGCAACGAAGACTGAACGTCGCTTTACCCTTCACGTTTTTTAGCTCGGCTGCAAGTAGTGATGGCAGATCATCGAGGCCGATCGCGAAGTCACCGATGATACTCTTTGCGATGAGCATCGTGCCGCCGAGTCGGTTCAGGAATGCTTGATCGATCTCGGTGGCTGTCGTGAATGTCAGAACTTGTCCCATGAAGTCGTGCTCTTTTTCGAAATCGGGAAGTATCGCCGCAAGTTCGGCGATCGAGAGTGCAGGATTGTTTCCGAGCTGGGCGGCGTAAGAGTGCATGTCTCAGAGCATAGCCATCTGTCGCCATTCATGCGAATTTGATCTGATGAAAAAATATTGCATGGTCGTAACGGATTGTCGTTCCGGCGCAAAGCCCATTATTCCTCTTCTTCTAAGAAGCTGCCAGTGGCAGCTGAGGGAAACAGGCATCTATACATCAATGCCCTAGAGCAATCAAGACCCTAAGAGCTCACTTTTCTTGAGCAGATACAGGGAAAGCTCTTGCTAATGCACCTGCGTTTCCTAGAATGAATACTCAATTTCACCCCTCGCATGCCCGGAACCATTTCCCAGGTCATCGGAGCAGTCGTCGACTGCAAGTTCGATGACACGGACACGATGCCACCGATCTACTCCGCGCTCACGGTGGTCATCGATGACAAGCCTCTCACGCTGGAAGTGCAGCAGCACCTGGAGCAAGGGCTCGTGCGCGCGGTTGCAATGGGGTCAACCGATGGACTACAGCGCGGAAGCTTGGTGACCGATACCGGTAGGCCGATCGAAGTTCCGGTCGGACCAGAAACACTCGGCCGCATGTTCAACGTCCTCGGTGAGCCGATCGACGGCATGCCGACCGTCACGCCGAAGAAGAAGTATTCGATCCATCGTCCCGCTCCCTCTTTCACGGAGCAGTCGACTGAGACCGAGATTCTGGAGACCGGGATCAAAGTGATCGATCTCATCTGTCCGATTCTCAAGGGCGGAAAAGTCGGGCTTTTTGGAGGGGCGGGTGTGGGGAAAACCGTCATCGTGAAGGAACTCATCTATTCCGTAGCGACGACGCACGGCGGTTTTTCGGTCTTCGCCGGTGTGGGAGAGCGCAGCCGCGAAGGTAATGATTTGTACAATGAGATGAAAGAGTCCGGTGTTCTCGACAAAACAGCCCTCGTCTTCGGGCAGATGAATGAGCCGCCCGGACCGCGTCTGCGAGTCGCGCTCTCAGGACTTTCTATGGCCGAATACTTCCGCGATGAAGAGAGTAAAGACGTACTCCTCTTCATCGATAACATTTTCCGTTTCACACAGGCTGGTGCCGAACTTTCAGCACTCCTCGGACGCATTCCTTCGGCTGTGGGCTACCAGCCGACCCTGGCGAATGAAATGGGTATGGTCCAGGAACGCATCGCATCGACGAAAAAGGGCTCGATTACGTCCGTACAAGCAGTATACGTTCCGGCTGATGACTTTACCGATCCTGCTCCGGCCACCACGTTCGCGCACTTGGACTCGACCATCGTGCTCACTCGGGCGCTTGCCGAACTGGGTATCTATCCGGCTGTCGATCCGCTGGAGTCCACGTCAACCATCTTGACGCCGTCGATTGTCGGACAAGAACACTACGATACCGCTCGCTCCGTGCAAAAAATTCTGCAGCGATATCGAGAACTGCAGGACATCATCGCGATCCTCGGTATGGAAGAACTTTCAGAAGAGGACCGGAACATTGTGCAGCGTGCTCGTAAAATTCAACGCTTCCTCTCCCAGCCGTTCTTCGTCGCCGAAGTTTTTACGAGCGCTCCGGGAAAATTTGTGTCCCTCAAAGACACCATCAAAGGCTTCAAGGCCATCATCGATGGCGAACTCGACAGCGTGCCCGAACAGGATTTCTACATGAAGGGCGGTATCGAGGAAGTGAAAAGCGAAAAAATGCAAAGTGAAAAATGAACAATGAAAATTTCTTCTACTCCTACTTGCATTCAGGAACCGTGCACACCGAGCTCATCACATCAGAGGGAAGCGCATTCAGCGGCCACGCCGTCTCGGTGACGATACCGACCGGCATGGGTGAGATCACGGTGTTGAAGAATCATGTACCCCTACTCTCCACCGTCGATCCCGGCACTGTCATCATTCGTACTGACGAGCAAGAATTTCTCTTCGCTGTCTCGAGAGGCGTCGTTCAGATCGGCCCGAAGAGTGTTCGCATCCTCTCGGACATCGCTGACCGAGCGGAGAGTCTGGAAGAAGATGTCATCGAACTTGCGAAGAAACGCGCCGAAGAACTCCGGAGTGCGCGCCGTGACGACCTTGAGGCATTTGCGGATGCAACTGCGACCCTCAAGCGTGAGCTCGCGCGCCTCGCATCCGTCCGTCGCCTGCGTTCCCGCCGCCGTCGCTAATCTCTCAACATGTCTACTTCTCACACACCGCAGGCCGACAAGCATCCCATTCCCGAAGTTTCTCCGGTGGAGAGCAATGCGCTCGGTATCGAATTTGCGA
This sequence comes from uncultured Candidatus Peribacteria bacterium, assembly GCA_964514855.1. GTDB lineage: Bacteria > Patescibacteriota > Gracilibacteria > Peribacterales > Peribacteraceae > JAGORY01. The sequence goes on from CAZESZ010000003.1 coordinate 11,661, forward strand.
TGGAACTCGGTACTCTCATCGCTGTTCCAGCGGTCGTTTTCGGTCTCGTGGGCCGACTCATCGACAAGCAGCTCGGGGACTCGCACCTCTTCTTCTTCCTCGGGCTGGCACTTGCTTTTGCAGGATCCTTCATTGCCATCTTTCGAAAAATAAAAGTGATTACCGATCGGATGCCCAAAGTTCTCCCGAAGCCGAAGCAGAAAGAAGTCGATCCCGAGATCGCGAAAGAACAAGAAATTCTCCACGAGTTATTTCGTCCACCTTCCGATACAGAATAATGGTTACCATCTCACTCGCATCGGAAGTCATCGCTCACCTCGGGGCGCTTGAGATCAGGAACACCATGCTCATGGCGTGGCTCGCGATGGGCGTGCTCCTACTGCTTGCATGCGCGATGCGCGCGACCGGCTATCAGATCATCCCCGGCAGATTTCAAGCTGCGGTCGAGATCGTCGTCATTAGTCTGTTCGATCTGTTCGCATCAGTCGTCAATGATGATCGGCTCGCACGCAAATTTTTTCCGATGGTCGCGACCATGTTCATCTTCATCGTGCTCGGGAACTGGATGGGCATCTTTCCAGGTGTCGGGAGCATTACGATTGATGCACTCCACGAAGGCCGTGTGGAAGCCATTCCACTATTTCGTTCGATGAATGCCGACGTCAACATGACCCTTGCAATTGCGATGATCGCGATGGCAGCGGTGCAGTTCTTTGGCATGTCCGAACTCGGCGTGCGCGGCTATACCTCAAAGTTCCTCGTTCCACCGTGGAAGGATCCGATCGGCACTTTTGTCGGGCTTCTGGAGATGATCGGAGAACTCTCTAAAGTTATTTCGTTCACGTTTCGTCTTTTCGGAAATATTTTCGCCGGAGAGGTTCTCCTCATTGTTATCTCGTACCTGGTGCCGTATCTCGCTCCAGTACCGTTTCTTGGTATGGAACTTTTTGTCGGGCTCATTCAGGGACTGGTCTTCGCGTTGCTCACGACTGCGTTTCTCAAGAGCGCCGTTACCGGTCACAGTGAGAATACGGATCAGCCGCATGCGTCTATTGCCGTTGCAGCCTCGTAGTCGCGTTTACTTCTTTCACTTCCTTTCCCTCTTCATAGTATGGACCCAATCACCGGAACATCGGTCAGCCTACTCGCTGATAAAAATCTTCCCGTTGCCATCACCATCGGTTTCGGATCGCTCGGCCCCGCCATCGCCATCGGATTCATCGGCGCTAAGGCCGTGGAAGCGATCGGCAGAAACCCCGAGGCCGGAGCCAGAATTCAGACCTTTGCCATTCTCTCCATCGCCTTTGCCGAAGCCATCGCTATTTACGGCCTCGTCATCGCTCTCATCATGAAATTCGTTTAAAAGGACGTCGTTCCCCCCTCCTGATTATGAATGACATTCTCCACGCCCTCGGTATCCAGTGGTCCGCGCTCCTCGCGCAGGCAGTGAACTTCGGGATCCTGGTCTTTGTTCTGGCGAAATTCGTCTACAAACCGGTTCTCAAAGTCATCGATGAACGCCGGGCCCTCGTGGCTGAGTCTATGAAAAAAGTGAAGGAGATCGATCTCCACAAGGAACAGATCGACCATGACCGCACTGTCATTCTCCGGAAAGCGGATGAAGAAGCCGGTCAGCTCCTGGGTCGCGCCAAATCTGAAGCCGAAGCCATCCGCCTGGAGATCGAGAAGGCTGCCAAGGTTCACGCCGATCAGATCATCATGAAAGGTCGGCAGCAACTGGACGTTGAGCGCGGACACGTCGTGAAAGAAGTCCAAGACAAATTGGCGCACGCCATCGTACTTTCGGCAGAGAAAATCCTGCGTCGCGAATTTTCCAAGGAAGATCAGGAGAGTTTCGAACTCGAACTGAAGAAAAATCTTCCGACACTCCTCTCATGAAAATCACACCTCGCGACATCGCCCGTTCGCTTCTCGACTGCATCGAGAAAGATCCTTCTCTCTCTGCCATCGACGCGTGTGAGAGCGCCATCCGGCTCCTCAAGGATCGGTGTCCCAGCGTGCCATTACGACAGCTCGTAAAAATACTTGAGCGAGAACTTCGTCGTCGCGGTTCGATGTCCTCAGGACTCCTCGTGGTTCCGCATGAACATTTCATATCTGCCGATACTGTCGGCGCGCTCCTGCAGCAAAAATCCGGAAAAACCGTTCACATAGAACGCACCATCGATCCAGATCTCATTGGTGGAGCTGTGCTCCTTGCCGATCATCGTCGCATCGACTGCAGTATTCAGGGAGCGCTTGCGGGTTTGCTCAAAACCTGTCTTCAGCCGCTCCACTAATCGCTTTCTCCACAACTCTCATGTCACTCTCTGCCAATCTCATCAAAACTCTCGAAGAGCGGATTGCCCATTATAAACCGTCCGTCGAAGAAGAACACGTCGGCACCGTGGTGCAAGTTGGTGATGGTATCGCGAAAATTGCAGGCCTCACGAACGTGAGTGCCGGAGAAATGATCGATTTCGGTAACGGTGTTGTGGGCAGTGCGCTCAACCTCGAGGAAGAACTAGTGGGTGCCGTTATCTACGGTGACTACACGAAAGTGAGCGAAGGCGATACCGTGAAAGCGATGGGCAAAGTGCTCTCTGTTCCTGTTGGAGACGCTCTGATTGGACGTGTTGTTTCGCCACTCGGAGAGCCGAAAGACGGACGTCCGTCGATGAAGCTGACCGAGTTCTATCCCATAGAAAAAATCGCGCCCGGCGTCATCGAACGCACATCAGTCTGCGTTCCGTTGCAGACCGGCATCACGGCCATCGACTCCATGATCCCCATCGGCCGGGGGCAGCGCGAGCTCATCATCGGTGACCGTCAGACCGGCAAGACCGCGGTCGCGATCGACACGATCATCAATCAGAAAAAAACTCAGCAGACTGATCGTCCGGTTCTCTGCATCTACGTTGCCATTGGCCAAAAAGAAGCCAAAGTTGCTCGCATCGTCGCAGAACTGGAGAAAAACGGCGCGATGGATTACACCATCGTCGTCAGTGCGTCGGCGTCTGAACCAGCATCGCTCTCATACATTGCACCGTTTGCTGGAACCGCGATGGCCGAGTACTTCGTGGATCAAGGTCGAGATGTCCTCATCGTCTACGACGATTTGTCGCGTCAGGCGTGGGCGTACCGCCAGATTTCACTGTTGCTCAGGCGTCCCCCGGGGCGCGAGGCGTATCCGGGTGACGTCTTTTATCTCCACTCCCGACTTCTGGAGCGAGCCGTCTGTCTCGATGAAAAGCACGGTGGGGGATCCCTGACTGCTCTTCCGATCATCGAAACGCAAGCCGGCGACATCGCCGCGTACATTCCGACGAACGTCATCAGTATCACCGACGGCCAGATCTTCCTCGAGTCCGACCTCTTCTACAAAGGCATTCGCCCCGCAGTGAACGTGGGTACGTCTGTCTCGCGTGTCGGTTCTGCCGCGCAGAAAAAGTCGATGAAGAAAGTTGCCGGTAAAATGCGCCTGGATCTGGCGCAGTACCGTGAGCTCGCGGTCTTCGCGCAGTTCGGTTCCGATCTCGACGCGACGACGAAGAAGCAGCTGGATCGCGGTGCTCGGTTGACCGAAATACTTAAGCAAGATCAGTTCCGACCCCTCTCGGTCGGCGAACAAGTCGCGATGCTGTACGTTGCAGTGAACGGTTATTTGGATGACATTCCGGTGAAAGATGTGAAGACGTTTACGGATACATTCTTGCAATTTCTCTCGGATAAACACTTCGATCTTCTGAAGATTCTCGATGCGGAACTCACGCCAGAAGCTGAGGATCAGCTGAAGCGTCTCGTGGTTTCTCGCAAGGCGAGCGCTGGTTTCGTGGTACCGGAAGCCACGATAGTCGCCGGATTGAAAATGCAAACGAAGAAAGTCGAGGTGCCTTCGAAACGTTAATCCCGCAATTTTTTCTTTCTTCGCTTTTCACTTCTTATTTTTCACTTCGTTACTTTTCTCTTTTCGCTTCTCATGGCTCGTAGTCTCAGAGACATCCGGCGCAAAATGAAGGCGATCACATCGACTCGCCAAGTGACGAAAGCCATGGAGCTGGTCGCCGCATCCAAGATGCGCAAAGCCGTACAGCACGCACAAGAACTGCGTCGCTACGCGTTGCACGCTTGGGAGATTCTTCTCAGCATCGGACGTACGCACGCCAGCGGTCATCCATTCCTCGTGCAGCGCAAAGTGAGGCGAGTACTCGGCATCGTCTTCACATCGGACCGCGGGCTCTGCGGATCTCTGAATGCGCAGCTTCTGCGCTCGCTGCAGCAGTATGGGAAAACTCTTGCGACGCTGAAGTCCTTCGAGGCGATGGATTTCATCACTGTCGGGCGCAAGGGGCATCAGATTCTCACACGGCAGCACAAGACTGTCATTGCTACGTTTCCTTCCCTCAGCAACCATCCGACCGTGAAAGACGTTCTTCCGATCACGAAACTTGCGATCGATGAATTTCGTAAAGGAACATACGATCATGTGGTTCTGGTGTACACCGATTTCATCTCGCCGCTCGTGCAGCAGGCTGCTGTGAAGGTTTTGCTGCCGTTCTCCCCGAGTGAAGTACGTGAAATTCTTGCGACTCTCGCCGAAAGCAAAAAGCAGACGAAAGAAGAGCGCGACATCGTACCGACGGAAATCGGCAAAGGCCAAGAGTACCTCTTCGAGCCGACCGCGACCGAAGTTCTGGATGTTATTCTCCCGCAGCTCACCGAAACTCAGGTGTATCAGGCGGTCCTCGAATCCGTCGCGTCCGAACACTCGGCCCGCATGCTCGCGATGCACAGCGCGACCGATAACGCATCGGAAATTCTCGATGACATCACGCTCTCGTACAACCAGACACGTCAGGCAAATATCACGGCTGAGCTCGCCGAATTGTCGGCGGCAGCAGCGGCGCTTGGCTAATCGGAGCTCGGACACATCTTTAGTGCGGCCTTCCAGGCCGCGATGCTTCGCCGAGCGCCGACCGCACGATAAAAAATAATGTCAGGATCACCGTTGGAGCGATCTGCAGAAGTCCGCGACTGAGCCCGGTCTGATTCACAGCTTCGGTCGCCAGGCTTTGGACCATCGTGAACAAGCTAAACTGCAGTGCGATATTGGCCAGGATAAAGACTCCGAGTATCGCTTCATCGGATCGCCAAAACCGTCGTCCGGCTACGATCAGCGTGAGCGGCAGCACGAGGGGCAGCAGCAGCCAATTTGGTTCGCGGGTGAGATGAAACCAGATCGCATTCAGTACCGTTGGACTAAAAGTCAACGAAACGCCACTGACTGATGACGCGTTGCCGAAGGTGAGGCCATGCATCCATTTGAAGCTGAGCCACGGTAGAAGCAGCACGAGACAAATGCCGAGGCCGCTCGCGATAGTTGTGTGATCTATCGGCATCGTGCGTTTTTTGCGTGCAATGACGAGAATCATGGCAACGAAAAGAAGCGATCCGTGAATCAGAAGTCCTTCGTTTTTTGTCAGCGTCAAAAGTCCAAGGGCCAGAAAGAAGAGCCTGATCCACGAAGCGGCTTCATCTGCAGCTACAGGTTTCCTCAAGCCAAGCAGTGCGGATGCGGCGATGAGTACATGTGCGGACACGAAAATATCGGCGTATGGGTTACTGCCATGGATCATGACAAGCGGCATCGATACCAGTGCGTACACGCCGAAGGCTGCAATGAATCGATCAAACGAACGTCGTAGCGTGCAGTACAAAACCGAAAGAAGCCCGAGAAACCAGACCAGGTGCACGCCGTTTGCGAGCGGTTCCTTCCACTCACCACGCAGCACCGCCAGAAATGTTTTCATGAGCGGTACTGTCGGAGGATACGAGCCGACACTTTCGGCTTTCGTGATCACGCCGTTGCCGGCCGGTATTTCCAGTCGCAATTCTTCGGTCACGAAGAACATTTTTCCGCGCATATTCCAGTTATTGAATGAGTCATCCCAGTACGTCGGTACCTGGATCAAGTCGTACGCGCCTGCGAGTAGCTTCACCGTTGTCCATACGCAGAGCAGCATGATCCCGATGCTCATCCATCGGGGATATTTTTTCTGTGGCCCCCGTACTGCTGTCGCTCCTCGTCGGTGCAGGGTTCCTCGTGTCCAGCCTATCAAACCGAGCACAGTCACAAGGATGAACTGCGGCGCAAGAAAGCCGAGGAGATCTAAACTGGTGAATCCGGCAACATGCGCTACGAAGACCGAAAACATTCCCAGTGTCGGTCCGAGTGTCAGGCCCCAGGTTAGGCGTTCAGATAATGAGAGAACCGGCGTTCTCCCTTGCGCCACACCGACAGCCAACCAGCCGAGTAGCGTCGTAACGCCGATGCCTATGAGGAAAGCGAGGATATTCATTTGCTCACGCGGAAGACAAAGGAGTGGTCGTCGAAACGTCCGAGGACTTTTCCGGGAGGTGACACCACTTCACCGTTGATCGTCATCTGTCCGGCACCACTGACGACCATGTCCGGCCTTCGGTAGATAACCCAGGTATCATCGTTCAGATAGTCGATCCCAGGAATCGAGGGATACGTGAGGTATCGCATATTACCGAGGTACGGCCATGGCCGCTCAGCGAAGAAGACGTAACTCTCGCGGTCACGCACGAACGGAGTGACAAAATCCGCAAAATCGTAGAATGCATCTCGGTCACGAAATTGGCGCTGCCCCGGCTCAGCAGCGACGTACTGCGTATGGTCCTGCCACATCCATGTGAGGTACTCACTTCCCATCCGGAGATCGAACAAAATCCATGCGCAGAGAAACAGGATGCTGATTTGCTGCACAACTTTCGTTCTCGATGTCCCGGTCAGTCGTCCATAGAGGATCATTGTCGCTATGATCCCGAGCAGTACGATCATCACGATGAGTGTTCCTGAGAGATAGATCGGAGGTAGTCTGTCGTACAAACTGCTTCTTTCAGCGGCATTCAGTCCGATCTGAGGACCCCAGACAAAATTGATGGTGTAGGGACGAAGCGCATCGAATGTCCAGAATGAGCGCACTGCTTCCAGGCCACGCTCAAATACATTTGTCCGTGTGAGTTCGATGTGTGCGAGCATGACCGTCGTGTGCGGCGGCAGGACGATGCCAATTTTTTTCTCCCCGCGTTGCCAAGCATGTTGTCCTCGCAGCGAAAAATTATTGTCCTGCATCTCTCCGGAATCCAGCCACAGCGGTAGACTGAAGGCGCTGTGGTTCTGACCTGCCGTCATCACCCACGTGAAGAAGAGTTCAGAGGGGACAGGAGACGCCGCACGGATTGATCCCGAGTCGGGAAGAAAATTAGGAGCAAGTGTCGTCAGTACCATTCCGGTTCCATCTTTGGACTCCAGCAAAACGCCTTCTGGGGATTTTTGCATAATGATATCGCCCTGTCCGGTCCAGTCGGCGTTGATCTTTCCTTCGGTGAAATCCAGCATGAGCGTTTGCATCGCAAAACTCGCAACCGGATAACCGAACGAGAGCGACGCTAGTGTACAGAGAAATAGTCGTTTCACTCTGTAAGTGTACCGTGAAAACATCATCCGAGCAGCGCGAATCGGGCCGGGCAGTGCGGCATACCCTCTACAGCGCGGCAAGCTTGCCGCGCTCAAATGCCACACTAACATGCCGTGCTCATATGCGAAATGTAAAAAAAGACCCCGAGGGGTCTTAGTTTTTGTTTTCTGCGGGTCTCGTCATTGCCATGAGGCGTTGCCGATACGCAGGGAACGAGATTGGTGGGGAAGATCCCCCTCATCTGCTGTGCTTTGGTCACTTGTTTCTCCTCGCGACCTCACGAGGTCCCCGGACCGGTCAGTTACAAGGTGTTACCACGCAGGAACGACACTGGGGAGTTTTGGGTGCATCCCGCCTACGCGGGACGACATTGCAGAGCAGAGAGAAGGATGACTACGAGAAGACCGAGCGTTGCTATACCCAGAAGTGTGCAAATGAATGCAGGTGTGTGCCCAGGAGGAACGAGTCAGAACTGCCGGTAGGCATCTTTCTCTCTACGTGTGTCGGTGGTGTGAATGAGCGAGTCCAAGTCCTAGCCAAGGGCAACTGTTTGTTTTTGTCTTCTACTAGGGCTCCATGAGTTAAGTAATTTCTTAGAGAGCTCAGTAGGTCAGGTGACAGGGTGCATCATAGTCTATGCTAATTACTCCGCAAGCTTTAGGGCTCGATAGAATTTCTACTATATTTTTTGAATACAAATTGTGCACGAAAATTTACAGAGCGCAAAATATTGTTATTTTGGCTTACATAAGGGCTGAATTGATTTAATTTTCAAACGATGACGTTTAATAATCTTTCCTTCATCTCAATTCACTGATGCAGTTTCGACTGCTACTTGGATCTCCTTTGGTCCACCAATCACTATGGCTTTGATTCGGCGTACTCCGGACGAACTAGATTCCTCTTTCTGGATCTTGAAGCTGCCGAGCATGCCGGTCCTCGCTACGTGCGGGCCGCCGCAGATCTCCTTGGAGAACGAGCCCATCGTGTACACCTTCACCTTGTCAGAGCCTGTATTGAGTGACATTGAAGCATACTTGTCGCCGAAGACGCCGATGGCACCTTGGGCTTTCGCTTCTTCGACCGTCATCATGGAGTAGCTAATAGGTGCGTCGGCTTTAATCGCTTCATTTACCAAGTCTTCCACTTTCTTGATCTGTTCCGGCGTCATCTTGTCTGGGTTGTTGAAGTCAAACCGCAGACGTTCAGCGGTGATGTTACTGCCTTTCTGCGAGACGTGGTCGCCGAGCACTTGCCGAAGCGCGGCATTGAGCAGGTGTGTGGCAGTGTGCAGCTTCGTTGTTTCATCGCTGTGGTCGGCGAGACCGCCGGAGAACCTTTTTTCCGCTCCAGCGCGTGAGAGCGCTTGATGATCTTCGAACGCTTTTTTGAAGCCTGCTTCATCGATCTTCTTTCCCTTTTCGGCAGCCATTTCTCTCGTGATCTCGATCGGGAAGCCGTAGGTATCGTAGAGGTGAAACGCGTCGATGCCCGCGATAAGGCTGCCGCTCTTTTCACTGAGTTTTTGAAAATGCTTCGTGCCTTCGATCAGGGTTTTCATGAAGGCTTCTTCTTCTTTTTGCAGTGTTTCTTCGATGACTGCTTTCTGCTTTTCGAGCTGCGTATAGAAGTCTCCATACTGTGCTCGGACAGCGGCGGCCATATACACAGAGAATCCGGAGAGCTCGGCAATCTCTAAGTTGCGAGCGGAGCGGATGGCTCTGCGAATCAGCCGCCGAAGCACGTAGCCTTGATCCACGTTACTTGGCCGTACGCCATCTGTGATGATGAAGCTTGCGGCCTTGAAATGGTCGACGATGATACGCGCGTCGCGCGTTGCATCTGCCTCCGACTTTTGAGTCTTCGAAAAGACAGTGTCCAGCATTGGCCGAAAGGCATCCGTGTCGTACACACTTTTCACTCCCTGGAGAACGCATGCGAGACGCTCGAGGCCTAGCCCTTCGTCCAAATTTTTCTGCTTCAGCAGCGCGAATGATCCGTTTTCCTGTTTGTCGTACTGTATTAATACGTCGTTACCTATCTCCATCCAGTTGTGCTCATCGTTTGCAGGATTGCTTCCTGGAGGCGGTAGGGGGCTCTTCCCGACCCAGTAGAACATCTCGGTATCCGGGCCACATGGCCCAGTGTGTCCGGCAGGACCCCACCAGTTCTTGGACTTTGGCAGAAAACCGATGCGCTCCTCTGGTACCCCGAGGCTCTTCCAGATTGCTGCAGATTCGTCGTCACGTGGTGCGTCTTTGTCGCCCTCGAAACATGTGACGGCGAATTTTTCTTTGGGTATGCCGAGAACGCCTGTCATGAATTCGTAGCTCATCGTAATCGCACCTTCTTTGAAGTAGTCACCCATGCTCCACCGACCCAGCATTTCGAACATCGTGAGGTGCGATGCGTCGCCGACTTCATCGATATCTTGTGTCCGCACGCACAGCTGTACGTCGCAAAGTCTCTTGCCCATTGGGTGCGCTTGGCCCATGAGGTAGGGGACCAGGGGATGCATTCCGGCAGTCGTGAAGAGTACTGTAGGGTCGTTCTCGGGCACGAGTGAAGCTCCAGGGATGACTGCATGATTCTTCGATGCATAGAAATCCAGATAGGCTTTGCGAATGTGGGCAGTCGAGCGAGGAGGCATGAGATTCGGAAAATGGCAGAATTAAGCCTACGGAAGAAGTAATACTCCTGCAAGAAGCAGGCTGCCTGAGGGTGAGATCAGATGCATGTGATGAACGTGAGCGTAAGGGGTCCTCATGACTGCAGCTGTTGCGACGTTATAAACAGGGTGATGAGTTGTATTATTGGCTTAATACAGGGCTTAAAAAAAATTATTATCCAAGAATATTATTAACTTATATCCGGCACTCTTCATTCAGAGGAAAATTCAATATTTTGGCTTTAAATTGGGCTAGGCAATACTTTATTCATTCTGCATTTCTTCGGTAGTTCTTTTCCATCAGCATGAGAAATTATTGACATAGATATATTTTATGATAATAATTCATTCTCTATGTTACAAAATCCTCCGTGCATTGCGCAGCTTGTTGGTTGCTCTGGTAACGAGTATTCCGGTGAGTCAGTGATATCTTCGTTGCCCTCCTCTCGTAGTAGTTCACGTGATTCCAGTCGTTCTTCCAGTGCTTCCTCGTACTCTTCTTTTGTTGGTACCGTTGCCACGGTCGGCGATCATTCATCCAGTTCGTCTATCAGTTTCTCCTCATCGACTAGCTATTCATCCGCTTATATCACTGCCGATACTCCTGTGACGTACGATGCACGATCAACAACCGATTTCAAGAATAACGACGTCTATGTCGTGAGCGAGAAAGAAGGTATTGGGAAGGGAAAAGGAAAGGGATACAAGCCGTATCCACCACCAAGAACCGGTGCGATCTCGGACTTTTTCTCGCGCACCACCGCATCATCCCTCCTCACCCCAGTGTCGCCAGAACGCATGCAGAAGACCTCTTCATCCAGTATTGCTGTGCTCCTCCTCCCTGCATTGATCATTGCTGTCCTTATGGCAGCGTTTTTTTTCGCCATCGGAAACAGGGCACGGAGAATCATTCGATGATCATGTAGTTTGCAACAATTTTAGCGTTTGACAACATACACAACGTCCGCTAGGATTACTTCCTTTTTGTCGCGTTTCTTCCTTTTTTCTCTCCTCATCCCATGGAGCTCAAGAAACACCTCTCATCCGTTCTTGTCGCGGCACTCCTGACTGTCCAATTGACGACCGGAACCATGCCGGCGTTCGAGCCGCTTGTTGGAGAGACATCGGCCGCACAGAATGCAATTCTGCCGCAGCCGCTTCTTGATCGTGTGCTCGCGACACTTAACCCAGGAATGCCATCTTCCATCATCATTGGAGCTCAGCAGGATCCGTTCTTTGTTCGTCTTGAAGTGAATCAGAAGCTCGCCCAATTTGGTCTCACGACAATGCCCGATGCCTATGAAAGCTCCTCTGCGCTTCGTCACGATTCGACCACGCTGCGTGCCACCTGTAATCTCTTTGGATACTCCACGGTGATTTCATCTGAAAAAGTCTGGAGCGCAGACCAGGGCCAACGCACGAATTTTTCCACTTGTGACAGTAATACTCATGCCGTTTGGAACGGTAGCGACATGCGCCTTGATTCCGCCTGTGGTGGTGAATGGACATCGCGCATTACCTGCGGAGATCTCTTACTACCCGCAGTGCCAGAGTGTCAGGATAACAGAGACAATGATAACGACGGAGCCGTTGACGGAGCCGATTTTGGCTGTCAGAACGGCGGAACGAAGGAAGCTCTGCCGCTGGCGCAGTGCCAGGACGGCAAGGACAATGACAACGATGATTTTGCCGACGCAGCGAACGCAATGATAACCGGGACAACGGCCCTCGGAGGGCCTTCATTTACGATTTCCACACGCGACCCATTTGCGGTTCGCACGTTCTTCAATGCAAACGCAAGTCGTTTCGGATATTCGCCTGTTTCTGATCTCAGTGCCTTCCACAATGATTCGTCGACTGCATCGCAACTCTGTGCGATGGCCGGTTACAAACACGTCGCAAGTGTGGATTGTGACGCTGGCGGCTACGGTGACGGATGTGGTTACAGTACTCCCAGCAGTAACTTGATGACAAAGTGGAACGGATCGACCTTCCAGACCCTGCCTGCCCAAGGCAACAACGAATGGATCGCGACACTGGTCTGTGACCAGCCGATCCAAGTTCTTCCATGCAGCGATGGCGCCGATAACGACGGTGACAATCTCGTCGACATGGCCGATCCCGACTGTACGACTCCGAATCACACCAGTGAATCTCCAGCTGATCCTTCCTGTACCGATCCGCAGGACAACACTGAATCTCCGGCCGATAAACCGGATCTCCGCATCATGAAGAATCCGTTGTCTACGTCTATCACGCGCGGTCAGCCGCTCATGTACGATATTTTCATTACGAATGCAGGAACGGTGCGTGCGCTCTCGGTGCAGGTGCGCGACCGCGTTCCATCCGGACTGACGTTCAATGCAGGTTCGTCATCGCAAGAATGCAGCCTGCAGGGTTCTGACGTGAGCTGTGTGTTTGGTACCATGGCTCCCGGGCAGCAGATGCAGGTGAGACTCACCTTCGATACGCAGCTTGCAGCCGGTTCGTCCTGTCAGCAGTCCAGTGTCAACAACACTGCCAGCGTCACGAGCCAAAATCAGGATGCAAATTCCAGCGACAATACGGTCACCGCTGCAACGGTGACGGTCCAGTGTCCTGCAGCTCAGTGTGAAGACACCCGCGACAACGACAATGACGGTGTCATCGACCGCGCAGATC
>CAZESZ010000003.1:24594-27701 GCA_964514855.1 uncultured Candidatus Peribacteria bacterium
CACGCGACGATGACGGCGACGGCCTCTCCGATCATCCGCAGGATCCCGGCTGCGACAGTCCGAGAGATATGAGCGAAAAGAATCCGAATGCTGCTCAGTGCGACAACGGTCGTGACGATGATAATGACGGCCTCGTCGATTTCCCGCAGGACCCTGGCTGCAGCGGTCCTACCGATACGACGGAGCTCAATCTTGGTCAGTGTGAAGATACGCTTGATAACGACAACGACGGAGTCAGTGACAGACTAGACCCCGACTGTCACACGGATGGCGATAGCCGCAATAATAATTCGTACGATCCCAAGCGTAACGAGAACGGTACGAACGGCGTTCCTGAATGTCAGAACACACGCGACGATGACGGCGACGGCCAAAGCGATTTCGGCAACGTCCAAACCGGCCGCGCTGATCCGGATTGTCAGTCCATCCGCGACGATGACGAGACAAACCGCATCACGATCGTGAAGAACGGTCCCGCGTCCATCGAGGTCGGAGGAATCCTGAATTACACCGTGACGGTGAAGAACAATGGGAAGGAGACAGAGCATGACCTGAAGGTGAACGACGCGTATCCGGTTGGTGCATCCATTCTCCGATTCGTTCCGCATAACCCAAGCGATCCGAATAACACGTCGTCTCCGGACTGTTCCGATGATCTGCTCGCACAGAGTGCAGTGTGTGATTTCTTCAGTCTCAGCCCCGGACAATCTCGCACATTCCGCATCGTCTTTAGACTCTTGCCGAATTATGATTCATCGCCAGTACGAAATCAGGCAGTTGTTTTCATTGGTGATCCAGGTCCTACACTCGAACCATGGAATGCTCGTTTGAGTATTCTTTCGAATATTTTTCTGACAAACATCGTCCGCGTGAATGCAGATCTTTCGATCGTGAAAACCGGTCCGCAGCAGATCATTCGTGGGAATACGATTCCGTATACTCTCGTGATTAAGAACGATGGTCCGGCCAATGCTCGCGCCGTGACGGTGAGTGATCAGATCCCACAGGGGCTGACGTTCAACGCTTCTCAGAGTAGCCCAGAGTGTCATCAGAGCAGCAGCAATCAAGTACTCTGTGATCCTTTCGATCTCGCTCCGGGTAGTCGCCAGTTCACCCTCGCATTCAATGTTCCGCTGATCCCCAATTGTACGATCACGAATATCCAGAACGTTGCGACGGTCACGAGTGCGTCGACGGATCCTGTCTCCAGCAATAACCAAAGTCAGGTGACGACCCAGGCTCAGTGCCCAGTGCCGCAATCTGATGTATCAATCCAGAAAATAGCGAACCAAACCTCTGTCACCGAGGGTGGTCTTCTCACATACTCGCTCACGGCACGGAACGCCGGTCCTGATACTGCCAGCGATGTCCGCATCGTTGACCAGGTTCCACAGGGTCTTGTGTTCCAACCGCACCAGAGTTCTCCGGAGTGTTCACAGAACGGTAGCGCCGTCGTGTGTGCCGGCATCACCCTGTTTTCCGGACAGGTGAGAAATTTCCAACTCGCGTTCATCGCGCTGCCTGTCACTCAGGCATGTGCACCGCGCACCATCGAGAACACGGCGACGATTTCTTCGTCGTCACAGGACTCCGTGATCAGCAACAATACGAGCGCCACTGTCACCACTGGTTTTGAATGTGTCGCTCCACAATTTGCGATTCTCAAAACCGCTTCGGTCCAGACACCGGCACCCGGTGACATTGTGACGTACACTGTCGTCGTCAAGAATACTGGTGCTGCCACGCAGGCTGATATTCGTATCGTGGATGCTATCCCGCTTGGCACGACATTTGTCCCTTCGGCTTCTACTCCCGGATGTAACGATGCTGGAAACGGTACGATCACCTGTCCTTCCCGCACATTCCAGTCGCAGCAGGAAGCTTCGTACACGCTTGCTTTCCGGGTTTCTCCGCTCGCTCAGTGTTCTTCGAGCATCGTGAACACCGCGCGCGTTCAGAAAAATAATCTCGATATCGCTCAGTCTCAGTCATCTGTGTCCGTCGTCGTGACGTGTCCGGTGACCGACGTGAATCTTGAGATCCAGAAGGCCGGTCCTCAGACCGCCGTCCGTGGTACGAACATCACCTACGCCATCGATGTGACGAATCACGGTCCTTCGCAGATCAGTACGTCCTATACGGTGACCGATCCGATCCAGCCAGGTTTCAGCTTCGTTCCCCAGGGATCCAGCTCCAACTGTTCCGTGCAGAATAATGCTGTCGTATGTACCGGCTCCATCGGATTTCAGCAGACGCGTCAGCTCACACTTGTCTTCCACCTGACCGAAGATCCGCAGTGTCGACCTGGCACGGTGACCAATACCGCAACTGTTGTTGGTACGACCAATGATCCAAGCACTGCCAACAACACGAGTACTTTCCCGACAACCGTCACGTGTCCTCCGCCACAGCTTGCCGATCTTGCCGTTACGAAAATTGTCGATAAGCCTGCCGTGTCCGTCGGTGAACAGGTCACCTTCAGTATCACGCTGCAGAACAAAGGACCAGTATCCGTTCAGAGTGTTCTCGTTGCCGATATGCTTCCTCCAGGCTTGAGTCTCGTCTCGGCGACGCCGGATATTGGCACGTATAATCAAGCGACAGGTGATTGGTTTATCCAGCAGACGCTTGCGACGAATGCGACTGCTCGTCTCATCATCATCGCGCGTCCGGCGAACGCTGGAGTGTTCATCAATACTGCTACGGTCATTCACAGTGATCTCTCGGATCCAGACAGTACCAATAACGCCTCGTCTGCAACCGTCACTGCATCGCAGACACAATCCGACCTTCAGATCGTGAAGCTCGGTCCTCCGACTGCTGTCCGTGGTACGGATATCACCTATTCCCTCATCGCAACGAACTTCGGTCCTGCGACTGCGCAGAACGTCGTGATCTCAGATCCGATCCCTGCTGGTCTCACCTACGTCTCGTCGTCCGGCGCTAACTGTTCCATCGTCAGTAACGCACTCCAGTGCGTGGTCCCAAGTCTCGCGGCTGGTCAGTCCACGCCCATCATTACCGCAACCTTCACCGCACCGATCATCCCAAGCTGTACGGAGTCGTCCGTGACGAACATCGCAACGGTTTCCGTGCCATTGCCACTC
>CAZESZ010000004.1:0-25117 GCA_964514855.1 uncultured Candidatus Peribacteria bacterium
CACGTGCGCAAACACCGTCACGGTCCGCCTGGCAGAGTCGAGCTCATGTTCAAGAAAGAACAAATGAGCTTCTACGACATCGATAAAACTCAAGAAGTACAATCGATGGCTGCACGGTCAACGCATAAAATGATCGGTCAGGTGAAAGGTAACGTAGCGTACAGACAGCCGGTCCATGATGAGGAGTGAATGCCACGACAGATGAATGTCGAATATCGACAATGCATTCTATTCCTCGTTCAATATTCGATATTCCATATTCAATATTCGTATAGAATCATCCCATGCTCGACCTCCCAATCCGACCATCGATCTCACTCCTGGAAATTCTGGTCTACTCGTTCGCCGCGTTTCTCATCGCATTGATTCTCACAAAGCCGTTTGTCCAGTTCCTCCATCATTTCAAACTCGGAAAGAAACTGCGCGTGGAAGCCGTCGATGGCGGATCAGCAAGCGTTTTTCTCACGTACCACCAAACGAAAGCCGGGACCCCCACCATGGGCGGCCTGCTCGTGTGGGGATCAATACTCATCACCGTTCTCGTCTCTCGCGGATTATCGCTTCAGGGCGTCGTTGAACACTCGCTTCTGCAGCGTGGTCAGGTCTACATCCCTCTCGCCGTACTCGTCGGTTTCGGAATTCTTGGGGCGATCGACGACTACCTCAATATCCGTGGTCATGGGAAAAACAGAGGTCTCGACGCGCTGCCGAAACTCTTCGCACTCATCCTCATGAGTTCACTCGCAGCTGCATGGTTCTATTTTCGCCTCGCGTATCACACGATCGATATTCCCTTCGGACCGATGATAGGCTTGCCGCACGTACTCGACCTCGGCTGGCTCTACATACCATTCTTCATTATCGTCGTCATCGGAACCGCGAACGCCGTGAATGTCACAGACGGTCTCGATGGTCTAGCGGCTGGTCTTCTTATTATCGCGTTCGGAGCGTTCGCGCTCGTTGCGTATCTCAGTGGACTCTTCGTCCTCGCGGCATTCTGCGGTGTCGTCGCAGGCGCACTCGCGGCTTTCCTGTGGCACAACATTCCTCCGGCGATTTTCTTCATGGGAGATACCGGATCACTGGCACTCGGCGGCACGCTCGCGGTCATGGCATTCATGATCAACCAGGTTCTGATTTTGCCACTCATCGGTTTTGTGTTTGTCATCGAGATGCTCTCGGTCATCATCCAGCTTACGAGCAAGCGACTCAGAAACGGCAAGAAAGTTTTCAAGTCCGCACCATTTCATCATCATCTGGAAGCACTGAACTGGGGCGAGAGCAAAGTGACGATGCGACTATGGATCGTGGGAGCTTTCATGGCTTTCCTGGGTGTTCTCATGGGGGTGTACGGATAAGCAGTTCCGCTTTACACTGCTGTCATGCTGAGAGTCGCCATCAACGGCTACGGTCGCATCGGAAGGAACGTGCACCGTCAGTTTTGTGAGATGTATCCTCACGATGTCGAAGTCGTAGCCGTCAACGCGTCATCGGATGCTGAGATGCGCGCATACCTTCTGAAGTACGATTCGCTCCATGGACACTTCAAGGGTCAAGTAGACGCGAAAGGCGAGCACATGCTCGTGAACGGAAAAGACGTACGTGTCGTCAAAGAGCGTGATCCTGCCAAATGTCCCTGGAAAGAACTGAACGTCGATGTCGTCGTGGAATCCACTGGAAACTTCGATACCAACGAAGAAGCGCAGGACCACCTGAACGCGGGAGCAAAGCGAGTCATCGTTACGGCACCGATGAAAGACAAGACTCCGACGTTCGTCATGGGCGTCAATGACGAAAAGCTCACGAAGGACATGCACATCATCAGTAATGCCTCCTGCACGACCAACTGCATCGCACCGGTGATCAAAGTCATGGATGAAGCCTTCACGGTGCAGTCGCTCCTCGTGAGCTCCGTTCATGCGTTCACCGCGACGCAGAATCTTCTCGATAACAAAGCACGCGAAGGCGGTGAACTACGCCGCGCACGCGCAGCGACACTCTCCATGATCCCAACGAAAACGGGTGCTGTGAAAGCCTGCGGCGATATTTTCCCACACCTGAAGGGCAAGATGGACGGCATGGCATTCAGAGTGCCGGTTCCGACTGTCAGCTGCGCATACATGGCATTTCGGTTTAACAAACAAGTGACACCAGAAACCATCCACGAGAAGCTCTCCGCAGCCGCAGCGAAACCACAGATGAAGGGTGTCCTCTCGATCTCACACGATCAGTGTGTCAGCATCGATTTCCAAACTGACCCGCATTCGTCCATCGTGGATGCGCCGTCGACTAAAGTGGTGGACGGAAACTGCGCACAGATTCTCAGTTGGTACGACAACGAGTGGGGTTATGCGATGCGCGTCACCGACATGGTACTGAAACTCGCAGCTTTCATTTGATTCCCCTCCGACGCATGGTAAAGAAATCCACCCCTCCGACAACGATAGGATATTCGTGCACGCTTCCATCGCGCGTCTCGCTGAATCAGCACCTGTTTATGTCCGGCACGCCAGACAAGCTGCGCCACCTCATCAATGACATCGCGAGAGCCGGAAAATACGTCGAGAATGCCATTCGCACGACAGATCTCGGTCTCGCCGGATCTAGCAATACGTTCGGCGAGGAACAACTGAAGCTCGATGTCCTCAGTAACAAGATCATCAAAGAGCAACTCTGCGAGAGCCGGCTCGTTGCCAATTTCTGTTCCGAGGAAGAATCGGAAGCACTGATGGAGCTCGTTCCGGATGGTCCGTTCACGTTGGTGTTCGATCCTCTGGATGGCTCTAGCCTCGTCGACTGCAATCTCGCCATCGGTTCGATCTTCGGCATTTACGAAGCCGGGAGTCCGATCGGCAAGACACCGCGCGACCAAGTGGCGGCTCTGTACTTGGTCTACGGACCGCGTACGATCCTCGTCTACAGCGCCGGAAAAGGCGTCCACGCATTCTTCCTGAACGAGGTCGGCGAATTCGTGCTTCTCCAGAAGAATCTCACGATGACAGACGAAGTGAAGACCTACGCCCCCGGGAATCTGCGTGCTGTCACCGACACGCCAAATTACCGAAAGATGATGAATACCTGGATGGATGAAGCTCACACGCTTCGGTACTCCGGTGGCATGGTCCCCGACATTCATCACATGCTCATCAAAGGTGCGGGCATCTTCACGAATATCGGCGGCAACAAGTATCCGAAAGGTAAGCTCCGGCTCCTCTTCGAGTGCGGACCATTCGCGTACATCATGGAACAAGCCGGCGGAGCAGCGTACGACGGCATGCGAGCGATCCTCGACGTGACGATCGAAGACTTGGATCAAAGAACGCCTCTGATCATCGGCGCGAAGAAAGAGGTACGACGCGTCTGCGACATTCTCAAAAGCTAGATCGATTCGTTGTTCGGAGCCTCGGTCTCGACAGGCTTCTTCTCGTCCCAGGTCCAGAACGCCTCATTCAAAGCCCTTGGAAGCACTTCCTCCAGAGTTTTATTCGGCTCGGCATCTTTGATTTTTCCTTCGACTTTAAAAATTCTCTTCATGCTGCGATACGTACCGAATGGGTAGAACTTGCGCCAAAAGCCCCTCGGTTTCTCGCCGGGTTTTGCATCCTTCACGGCCGAAGCGACATACGGTTTGGACTTTGGTTTGTCGCCCTTGCCCCATTCGACGATACCGACGACACTACGAGTTTCGGGATCCACGTAGACCAAATCAGAATCTTTGTACGGGGCCTGTGTTGGCAAAGTTTCATCGGTCATGATTGACGAGAAAAAAGATGATGATCTTCAGCCGGTGGGGGAGTGGGTGGAGGTGGTGGAGGAGGTCGATCTTCCGGTAGCGCATCGGCAACTGCTGTGACCTTTGGTTTTGACGCAGGCTGCTGATCCGGATGCAGGAATAATGCCTGATTCAGAGTGCGCTGCTCTTCTTGATATTTCAGGAAAGCGTACAAACTCGCGATCGCACTGCCGACGACGGCGAAGTAAATGCCGAAACGGATCTCGGCGCCGGAGAGCTGCGATGTGAGCCGAAGCAATACAGTAAACGACATAACCAGCAGAACAGTACTGAGGCAGCTGAGCATCAGACGCACGCCATTACGACGCGCCTTCCGTACCAAGATCGGTCCACCGAGGAGAGGAGAGATCGTGAACGCCAAAATGAAGAGTTGCAGGAGAAGAACTGCATGACCGATGAAACCAGTATAAAATCCAAAACCACTCCATTGCTGGACCGTTCCGGACCACTGCCCGCCGATCCACGGAACGAAGAGTCCGAAGATACACAGGAGCACCCCCGTGTGGAGGATTTTCTCTTCGAGCTCCATGGCCCGAAACATGCGGAGGAACTTCTCGTACATTGCACGAATCATAGCAAGAAAAGCCAAGAATGTCAGAGAAAACCAAGCGTGGTATGATTGGCCGTCATGGTGCCTTCGTACCGCATCGTCGGCATAACAGCGAGATCCGACATCGGTGACCTCGCAAAGACGATGACACACGTCATCGAGATCCTCAAAGAGTGTGGAGCAACTGTGAAGCTGGATAGCAAGCGAAGTGCCCGACTCGATGGGGGAAAGACACTTCCGACGTATCGGCATCACTCGGAACTGGATCTCCTCATCGTCCTCGGCGGTGATGGCACGATTCTCCGGACCGTGCGCGAACTGCAGGATTACTCCATTCCGATCCTCTCGATTAATAAGGGAACAGTCGGATTTCTCGCCGAGCTTAGTCTGGCGGAAGTGGAGAGGATGCTGCCGCTGTTTCTCCGCGGCAAAGGGCAAATAGAAGAAAGAAGTCTCCTCGAGATCACCGCCACACGTGGGCGGAAAATATTATGGCGCGGCACAGTGCTCAATGAAGCCGTCGTCTCGCAGGGAGCAATTTCACGCCTCATCGATCTGAAAACATCGGTCGACGGTGACCCGCTTGCGACATTTCACGCGGACGGCGTCATTATCGCAACACCCACCGGTTCCACCGCATACTCACTCGCGGCGGGTGGACCGATCGTCCATCCCGAGCTGAAGGCCACCATCCTCACACCCATCAACCCCCACAGCTTCAGCCAGAAGCCGATCGTACTACCTGGTACCGACGAAATCGAAGTGGCGATCTTCACGAAGCCGAATAAATTCGGCGATGTTCAGGTGAGCCTCACGCTCGACGGTCAAACGTACGTGACACTGAAAACAAACGATACCGTACACGCGATCATCTCGGACAAGACCGTAAAGTTTCTGCGCCGTAACGATGAAACGTTTTTCACGACACTGCGAAATAAGCTGAAATGGGGCGAAGGGCTCGAGCAATAGCGAACTATTTTCGTAGTAGCGCAATGGGTCATATTATTTGTCATTGATATGATTCTTCACATATCTTCCCACTATACTTCATGCACAAAAGAATAACGATTCTCGCACTCATCGGAGCCACTGCAGCCGTTGCATCACTCTCGATCGTCGCTTCTCAGTCCGGAAATTTCCTGGGCGCGCTACCACGAAGAAAACCTGCACAGACGCAGCAACCAACGCAGCGTATGACGTCGTCGGCCTCTTCGACGAAATCAATCTCAAAGACATCCGCCTGGAGAAATCCTCTGAATCCTCCTGAAGATGTCGATAACAATCTCGTCGTCACGAAGGCGGACTGGGACGCGCTCACGCAGTATCTCAATGATCAAAACACCGCGAAGACCGTCGACCCGAAGAAGGGTCCGACTCCTCGTTACCCCGATGTCGACGGAGACGGAGTCGTGTCCGTATCGGATGCGAACCTCGTTGCGACGTACCTTTCTGCTCGAGCGAACGGCGAGGCTGGTACTCGAAAATCTCCATGGCAAAAATCGAGTGCGCCTTTCGAGGATGTGAATGTGAACACAGCTGTCACTCGGGGAGATTTCGATGCCATCCAGCGCTACATCGATGGTCCGCAACCGAAGAAACTGATCGACGCTGGTCCAAACTTCAGGCCAAACCCGCGCTATCCGGACGTGAATGGTGACTGGGTCGTGAATAGTGCAGATCTTCTGCTCATTGGAAAGATGATCACCGGGAACTAAACGAAAAGTTTTGTGAATGATACGAGGAAATCCGCTCGCAGGGGCGGATTTCTTTGATCTGCGTTCTGTAATAGATTTATATGACCATATATGATATAATATCACAATGGCTTCGATCGACACATCCAAACTGTCTCTCCTGAAGGGAGAAGAGCTGCTCACCACTCTGGAGCAGGAAGCTGTGCGTAACGGCATTTCCGATATCCACTTCCATCCGCAGAAAGCGGGCGTGAAAGTTGAGTGGCGCGAACTTGGGATGTTGAAGAAACTTCTCGACATCTCACAGGAGAATTTCGAGACACTGCGGCGTCGCGTGAAATTTAAGGCGAAATTGAAAATGAATATCGAAAATATCGCGCAAGACGGACAGTACACATTCCCGAATGCGGGGCGGATCGTCAATGTACGCGTGGCGAGTCTCCCGACCAGATTCGGCGAGGCGTACACGCTCAGATTCCTAGATCCCGAGCACGGCATCGTGCCCCTCGATAAACTTGGCTTCCCCTCCGAAATCGAGACGAAGCTGCAGAAACTATCGTCATTGCCGAATGGCCTCATCCTCGTGACCGGTCCGACCGGTTCCGGGAAAACGACGACGCTCTACGCACTTCTGTCACTGCTCTCGGGGAAAGACCGCAATATCATCACGCTCGAAGATCCGGTGGAATACGAACTGAAAGACATCACGCAGACGCAAGTAGATACCGATCACGGCTACACGTTCGCATCCGGCCTTCGCGCCATCCTGCGTCATGATCCGGACATTATTTTGGTCGGAGAAATTCGCGACCAAGAAACCGCACAGACAGCTATCGATGCGTCGCTCACCGGTCACTTGGTGCTCGCGACACTGCACACAAATTCGGCGATCGAAGCCATTCCGCGCCTTCTCTCAATGGGTGTCAGCGCCCATACGTTCGGCCCGGCTCTTCGTGCGATCCTCGCCCAGCGTCTCGTGCGCACCGTCAATCCTGCATGGAGGGAACACATCGACGAGCACAGGGAAAGTGATGCAAACTTCTTCACGAGCCAGTGTGCGCTCCCGGAGCTTCTCATCGCGACAGATACCATACAGTCGTTGATTGTGAACGAATCAAACGCATCAGAGATCATGCAGGCTGCAAAGAACGAAGGCTTCCGCTCCATGAAAGAACGAGGGGATGAAATGGTACAACAAAAGTTGACGACGGCGACGGAAGTGGCGCGAGTAACGGCCGCCTGAAAAAGAGGCGTTGCGTGCATGGACGATTGTCACCTATCATTGGGGACCATGTTGCCGAGGCATCGTCGCCGCCAATACTTGGCAGGAAATACCGACCCCCGAAGGCCGGCCCTCCTCGTACGACTCGTCATCGGAACGCTCATCGTATGCATCGTGTGGTTTGTAGCATCGAAGGCCATCAGATTCTTCGACGGCTCTGTCGGCCGCAAGACAGCTGCCGTGCTGGAACTTCGGAGCACGGAAAGCGTGCAAGTAGCCCTACAAGAGCAGGAATGGCAACGAGGCGAAAATGGACTCAAGCTCTACGCCGGAGACGCTGTGGCCACACGCGCGACAGGTGATGCAACGCTCAAATTTTTCGATGGCACGCGCGTCCGCTTGGACGTAGGTACCGATGTCCTCGTGGAAGAATCGGACAGTGAGTCGGAGGGGATTTCGAGTATCACGATCACAGTCCGTTCCGGCCGCATCTGGATCTCATCACCAAGTATGCAGACGTACTCCGGCGCAATCGTCCGCACTATCCAGACCGCCAACTCTGCAATCGAGATTCCTGCATCCGCACATGTACTCGCAAGCTCTAGTCTCATCAACGTCATGCGATCATCAGGCATCGGAGTACAAGTGACGCTGACCTTCATCGACCCAGCAGCGACGTTGCTTGTCGGGGAAGGCCAGTACCTCTCGTTATCGGAGGAAGCGAAGAGATTCATCGAAGACGGCAAGGATCCATACGAATTCCGTGATCCGGTGACGATCGATCTTCTGAAAGATCCTTTCCTCGTCTCCAGCTATTCGCAAGCAGTCAGTAGCCCCAATGGAGCGTCGTCACCGACATCGTCGGGCGCGACGTCAAGTGCGAATGACGATCAGCCACTCATCCTGACGTCTCCGGAAAATAATGCCCAGATCAACTCGAAGACCGTAACCGTCTCCGGCAAAGTCAGTCCGCGCGTCGCCGAAATTACGCTGAATGGACAAACGACTCCGATAAAGTCAGATCTCAGTTTCACTGCTGAGCTGAGCCTTCCGAAGGATCAGCAGACATTCGTCATGACCGTGGAAGCTCGTGACGCGCAGGGCGTTCCTGTCGCTAAAGTCGAACGAACGGTGAAAAGCATTTTCAACATTGTCGTCGATCCAGTCCGCTTCAAATCCCCGGTCGGATCTGGAGAAACTCTGAATACTGCCCAGGGAGAAGTGGAGATCACCGGTGAGGTCAGTACCGGAATCGCGTCTGTCACCGTGAACGACTACACTCTGCAACTCTTCAAACCTGGAAGTAAAACGTGGAGTTACCTTGCAAGCGCGAGCCTGGGGAACATGAAACCGGGTCCAAATATTTTCACTGTGTACGCCTCGGATGCCGACGGTAACAAGAGCCCGAGTCGCAGCATTACAATCGTCTTTACGCCAGATGCCGCTCCAGCAGGCACTGGCTCAACTGCCGTCTCATCCTCGCAGCCGGCACTGAAGCAAAACCCGCCTCTCACACCGGGAGTCCTCGCCGTCGATAAACCAGCCATGGGTACTTCCGCAGTAGTAAGCGAAAAAGAGACCGTCATCGAAGGTCGAACATCTGCAGACACGGCCAGCATTTCGATCAACGGTTACACGCTCTCGCTCTATGTCCCAGGAAAGACGATGTGGAACTACATCGCGAGCACAGAGTACGGAACGATGAAGCGTGGCAAAAATGTCTATCGTATCGTCGCACGCAACAAGGATGGAGAAATCCTCGACGTTCTCGAATACACGATGACATTCAATCCATAGAAAATTCACTCCGGCATCTGTATCTCCATCCTCTTGAGTAACACTGCAAAATTCTTCGGTAGGTCGCTCACGACGTGGACTCGCTTCCCTGAAGGCGATGTAAACGAGAGTTTCCAGGCGTGCAGACACAGAAAATCAATGTCGTGTGCTTCGGCTATGTCATGGGACTGTCCGTTGCCGTAGCTCGGGTCACCGAGGACCGGATGACCGATGCTCCTCAGATGCACGCGAATCTGATGCGTACGACCGGTGTGGAGATCACATGCCAGCAGTGCTGTGTCTTCGGTCTTGCCGAGCGTGCGGTACGTCGTTCGAGCTTGCCGAGACGCCGTGGACTGGTACACGGACATTTTCGTACGCTCCTGCGCGTGACGCCCGATGGGTGCGTCGATGATGGCGGAAGCAGGGGAGGGGATACCAGCAACGAGGGTCAGGTATGTTTTTTTGACACTGCGATCTGCAAATTGTTTCTGGAGTGCCAGATGTGCCTCCGGTGTTTTTGCGATGAGGAGGCATCCGGTCGTCTCACGATCGAGCCGATGGACGAGTACTTCACCATCCGAGAATGCGAGTTTTCGTTTCTTGAAGAGCGGCTTCAGGGCCGTGAGAATCGTCTCTTCTTCGGTTTTCATACCGTTACCCGGATGCACGGCAATGCTTGCGGGCTTGTCGATCACCATGCAGAAATCATCCTCGAAGAGCACTGGAAGTGTGATTGAAGAAGTAGCAAGCGTTGGCACGGATGCTGAAGCGAGTAGTGTGAAGGTGACAGTGTCACCAGCCTCCAGCTTCAACGATGGCTTCTTCACTCGTTTTCCCTTGCACTGCACCAGGCCTGCATCGAGAAGTTTCTGTGCGACACTTCTGCTCTTAATGCCCTCCTGCATAGCGAGAAACTGATCAATACGAAGTCCGCCGCTAGAAACCGTGACGGACACTGGTGTGCCGATATCATTCGGAGTTTGACTCATGGCCAGAGTATGCCGCAAACTCGAGAAACATGCATGAAGAACTGTTGTCACGGGCGATCAGCGATGTGGTACCACGCAAGCTTGCCGAAGAAAAATTGAAATCTGGCAAAAAACTTCGCATATACCTTGGCATCGATCCTACGGGATCCCAGCTTCACCTTGGTCACTCTGTTCCTTTACGAAAACTTCAGAAGTTCACTGATGCAGGGCATGAAGTCATATTCCTCATTGGGAGTTTCACTGCAACAATCGGAGACCCTACAGGTCGCAGCGATATACGTGAACAACTAACCAGAGAACAGATCGAACTGAACTTCAAGAACTACAAGTCACAGGCTGAAAAAGTATTAGATTTTTCAAAAGTAGAAATCCGTTATAACTCGGAGTGGTATGACGCGATGAGCAGTTTGGATTTCATGAAGATCACGAGCCATTTTACAGTCCAGCAGATGATGCAACGCGATATGTTCAAGGAACGCATGAAATGGAAAATTGTGTGTCAACACTGCAAAGAGCTCAGTGATGCACCGGTCCAATTTCAGAATGTCGAAGATAAAGACTCTGCAACAATAGAATCATTTGAGATCACATGTTCGCACTGCGGCAAAAAAACAACGTGTTCCAAAGAAACCATCATTCCACCACCGAATCCAGTCAGCTCGATGGAAATCCTGTATCCAATGATGCAGGGCTACGACTCCGTGATGCTGGATGTAGACTGTGAAATAGGAGGAAACGACCAGCTATTTAATATGATGTGCGGTCGAAAGCTTCAGAAAATCTACAAAAAACGTGATAAATTCGTCCTCACGACCAAGCTCATCGAAGGCACGGACGGTCGCAAGATGAGTAAGAGCTACAACAACTGTGTCTACCTCGAAGACTCGCCAGCCGACATGTATGGCAAATTGCTTTCGATGCCGGATAACCTCATTCCGCTCTACATGGAGTGCTGCACGGACATTCCGATGTCCGAGGTTGCTGCCACCGAAAAGGCGCTGAACAGTGGCTCAGAAAATCCGAAGAATCTGAAGATGCGCCTCGCTCGCGAGATCGTGACGATGTACCACAGCGCAGTAGATGCAAAGGCTGCCGAAGAAGCATTCGAAAACATTTTCAAGAACAAAGGCGTACCCGAGGACATGCCAGAGTACAAAGCGAAGAAAGGGGAGTCTTTGATCGATGCGTTAGTCGCCTCTGGCTCATGCGCCAGCAAATCTGAGGCCAGGAGGCTCATTGATCAGGGCGGCATCAAGATGAATGACAAAGTCGTGAGTGATGTGAATGCAAGAGTAGGGGAGGGCCTGACCCCCGAAGCCCTGCCTACCGGACAGGCAGGCTTGGCGCAGGGGGTGATTGTGAAGGTGGGGAAAAGGAAGTTTGTGAGGTTTATGGCATCGTAGCATTCTTAATGCTTCTTTAATGTGATAGGTCTACGCTCTTAGCATGCATATCCTCATTATTGAAGATCATGTGAAGCTAG
Organism: uncultured Candidatus Peribacteria bacterium; assembly: GCA_964514855.1. Classification (GTDB taxonomy): domain Bacteria; phylum Patescibacteriota; class Gracilibacteria; order Peribacterales; family Peribacteraceae; genus JAGORY01. Next base: position 11,511 of record CAZESZ010000004.1, read on the forward strand.
CAGAGAATATCCAGAAGTACCTTGAAACCGAGCGCTATGCTGTTTCAGTGTCTCACGATGGCAATGAAGGACTCGAGAAGGCTCTGACGCTTTCCATTGATCTCCTCATCCTCGATATCAACCTTCCAGGTCTCGATGGATTGAAAATTTGCAAAATCTTGAGAAGCCAAGGAAAAAACATGCCAATTCTCATGCTCACGGCAAAAGACACGGCACAAGAAACCGTCCATGGGCTTGATGCTGGTGCCGATGACTACGTAAAGAAGCCTTTTGACTTAGATGAGTTACTGGCACGAGTGCGGTCACTTCTTCGACGCAAGAGCGACAGTAAAGAGCCGATATTGGTCTCTGGAAGCATTAAGCTTGATACGAATACGCACGACGTGTGGAAAGGGGATACAAAGATCAGCCTGTCGCCAAAAGAATATGGGCTACTTGAATTCCTCCTGCGTACAAAAGGTAGCGTGCAGGATCGTCCCAGTATTCTTGAGCACGTATGGGGCAGACGCGAGGATCTCCTGCTATCGCAAACTGTCGATGTGCACATCGCATATCTTCGGCGTAAGATAGGAAAAAACGTTATTCACACTATTCCCGGTAAGGGTTATATGATCCCTTCTGCATAATTTTCTTACGTCAAATGTTCCAGAAAATTGGACGCTCTCTGGCTCTGCAATTCACAGGATTCGTCTTTCTGCTCATTCTGATGAACGGTGTTGTATTTCTCATTGTTGATTTCGGAAACGAAGTGCGGCAGACACACGACAGACTGATGACCGAAATGGAGGAAGTGCAAGCATGGCTCCCTGATATGTTGAGTGGAATTGAGGATGTACCACATACGTCTCACCCGGAGCGTCTACGAATCATCGATGAGCACGGCATGCCTGTATTTATCGGCGAATTATTCAGGGATCTCCCCATAGAGATAGATGCAGGATTTTCAGTCTGGATGATAGGGAATGAGGACTTCGTCGTCTTGAGCACTCCAATTATGGATAATGGAAAAGAAAGCGGCATGGTCCATATTGCTCAGCCAGAGCACGCTTTTACGCGCAATGTTGCATTTCGGTCACTGCTGTACTTTCTCGTCAGCATCCTCATTTCCTTCTTCACATTTCTCGTCGGAAAACATTTTGTACGAAAGAGTCTGAAGCCTGCAGAAGACATGCTGGAGCGTCTTGAGCAATTTACACAAGACGCAAGTCATGAGCTTCGTACACCTCTTGCCGTTCTTGGCTCTTCCTTAGATCTCGCATTGAAGGCCAAGACGTACGAAATGGGAATAGTCTCTGCAAAAGAAGATCTCAGGCAGATATCTGGACTTGTTGAACGCCTCCTGGAAACTGCCCGATCAGGAAATGTACAGCTCCATAGGTGCGATATCGACCTATCGTTGTTGATACAAGAATCTACGAAGAAGATAAAAGTTCTTGCGGATGCGAAATCTATAACGATCAAGAAAAATATTCTTGATGGTATTCGTGTTGAAGGTGATGCGATCCTCATCGGCCAAGTATTTTCGAACATACTCTCCAATGCCGTAAAGTTTTCCCGCGAAGGAGGAGAAGTCATCGTTACGCTCCGGGAAGAGTCTTTCTCTGTAACAGATAGGGGAATAGGCATCAATGCTCACGATCTTCGTAATATTTTTGAGAGATTTTACCAGGCAGATTCATCGAGAACTCATGAAGGCTATGGCTTAGGTCTGTCATTTGTGAAAAAAATCATCGAACGACATGGTTGGAAGATCACCGTCGAGAGCGAACCTGAAAAAGGTTCCACCTTTACTGTGTTCTTTGGAACAGAAAAGCATCGAATTTCTTAAGCTTCTCTTAAGACAATTTCCATACAATGCTCACGTGCACAAGATTACATATTTCTCTTTTCCCCAATTCTCTATGAACAAGACGATGAAGAAAGTCGTATCTAGTATCAGCGGCATCGCAGTCGCATTGCCACTCTCCGTGGGAGTTGCTCTTGCTGCGGAAACAACATCCATCACAATGCCCGAGACTGCCATGACGCAGGAATGCGTCAATGCTCGCACTGCTGCCGATGACGCTCTCGTAGCTGCAAAGAATATTCAGCATGCAGCTGAAATCTCGGCTATTCAAGCTCACAAGGCTGCCATTATTGCTGCTGCTGCACTCACAGATACGACGGCAAAAACTGCAGCCTTCAAGAAGGCAGAAATGGACCAGCGTGCTTCGATGAAGGCTGCAATGGAAACTTTCCGAACGTCGATGAAAGCTTCGATGGCGACCATGAAAACGTCCTGCGGAAAAGTGAAGGGAATGATGAAGAAAGAAATGATGAAAAGGGCAGGAAAACAAAGAATAGATAGAAAAGGAGGCATGATGAAAAAAATGATGGATTCCTTCCCCGATAAGGATGAGGATGAGGATGAGGAATCCTCAAAGTCATCGAGCGCTCAGTGAAGGGAGTGAGGTGAGAGGTGCGTGAAAGGGTCGCCAAAAAAAGCGGCCCTTTTTTACGCATCGATGCTCCGACAAAATTACAAGACCCACAGCCTCAGCATGAGCGCCGGTGCTGCCGTCAGGACGACGGAGAGAAGGAATGCGCGGCCGATGCTGGTGTACTGCTGTTTCGACATTGGTACTTCATTAACGTATGGGAAGACATTTCGTTACACGAGAAACAGCACAACCGAGTCCCTGGAGCGTGCACTGCAGCTGCCGAATCTGCGGAGCGGAGGAGGGGAGTACGACGTGCATGCTCCCAGGGGAGGGGAAACTCATGACCCAGTTGATAACGCTGTCACTGCCAGAACGAAAATCGACATCGCGAAAGTCCACCACCATGCGGTGGCTCAGAGTCTGCCTGGGAGCGATTCCTGAACGAGTCATGAACTGAGTGTACACTCGTACACCCCTATAATCAAGGGGAATGTTTGGACGATTTTCTAAAACGTTCTCAAGTGATTCAGCGCTCACGCACTCCTACCACTCCCCCTCAGCGACAAGCAATCCTGACTCCCCCAGACTCTCGGCTTTTTTCTCTGGTTTTGTTAGGTTCTGCTGACTTATTTGGGCATTTTCAGCGATATCAGACTCTCTGAAAGCTATTTTCAGGTACCTGAGGGGAGGGAATAGCGGTTTTTGGATAGGATTTCATACCAAAATTTGAAATTCGTCGATCATGGTTTATCCACATATCTGTGCACAAATCGGACAGTGGGGATAGAACAGAAAATATGTGTTTTATCGCAGACAGATGCCAAAAACACGAATGGGGGAGTGAAATTCACCTGTTTCTTGAATGACGCACAATGTATCTTGTACATTATTTAATGAGTGCAGAACTCAGATCCTTGCTCACACTGACTCATGCGAAGCGCAGGTAACGAATCTCTAGTTTTCTTCTTCGATGATCGCAATGCTGCTCCCAATCGTCGGCAACTGAAATGACCACGGCGGCCAGATTTTGATGTCGACTCTATCGACTTCGGGCAAGTTTTTTATAATCCTATTCGCCTCGGATAAGGTCTTCCCTACCACGTTATCGCGAATGTACTTTCCAAACTTCGCTCCATTCGGAGTGATGGGACTTATCACATAGCGCTGCGTAAATGTCAAATCCGATGTAATCTTCACCCACTTGAAATCGTCGTCCCACGGCGCGATGACATTGAGATCCATATTGTCCTTCGTGAGAGACCCCAGAACGACAGTTTTGTCTGGAGGAACGCGCAGGAGCACTTCCTCCTTCAAGAGACTCAGGAGTTCATCTTCATCGTAGAGAATCACGGTATAGTCAATGCTGCCCGAAATCGGAATTGACGCGACGTTTTGACCGATGAAAGCCTCGGAAAGATCGAAATCCTTGTAGACGATTTTCGTCAATTCCTCGCGCTGCAAGAGCACGAGATTCGTACCGTTCAACTTGTTGAGACCAATCCTCTCTTCCTCGACCTGTTGCTTCGCAACCGTGAGGAGCTCCTGCTCTAGCCTCTGCTTTGCACCGGGGTGGCGCACCGAACCGTAGACGTCTTCATCCGTGAGTAGATTGACGTACGACGTACTGCCGCCGCTCGCGGGCTTGTCGTTACGAGCATAGACCAATTTGCGTTCCTGTTCGGTAAGACCCGGAAAATCCCACTTCACACCGGCCGGTACGTTACCGCGATCCCCAACGACTTCACCGTATTGGTCAATGGGGTCCGCATTTGCGATAGCCGGTGTCTTGGTATGCGGCTCCATGATGAGATCATCGTTCAACCGAAAACGCATACCGGCCTGATTCGTCAGTCGGGTCCCTTTCCGCAGCGAATATTTCTCGGCGCTATCATTGAAAACGGTGATCGTCATCGTGGCATTCTTGCCAGTGAAATTTTTGCTCACTTGGTCGAATGTGAGTGTGCGCGTGATGTGAACAGTGAGGAGTCGAAGCGGAAGCACGCGAACGCGATCTGCAGGGACGGGGAGTACGGCCCCAGAGGCCACTAAATACACATTGGTCGTGAAGCTGCCAGTCTCTTGATTCGGCCAAATATGGATCTCGGAGGATGGCAGAAGCTTGAAGAAGACGAAAAGAAAAACACCGATGCTGACACTAAGCAGCCCCCAAATCCGAAGCTTGGGTAAGGACAGAAGTCCGACTACCTGGAGTCGGGACCGGATGTCCTGACGCCACGACACCGGACTGAACGACCGAATGGCTTCTGCCTCATTCGGCTGACCTTTTACCATCGGACGAAGTTGCTTGAGCGTTTGCATCGTTTCCCAGCCACACGAGGTGGCGAGTGAGCGCACTCGTTGATCTTTGACTGCTACAATGAGCCGTCGGTCAGCATTGAGTGCCTTTGCTTCGCGGAAGAATGATGAGAGCTGTTCGCTCGAGAGATCTTTGAATCCCTCCGGTGATCCAACCAGCAGCACCATGCCAGCGATGCGACGCACGGACCCAAGCAACGAGCTCGCTGTCGGCACCTCAGGCGCGATGACCACGGAGAGGGTCGGAGATATCTTTTCTGCGTCCTCAGGCATGGCGGAAAGTATGCACTAAACAGTGTAGCCTCGTACACCCGATTATTTCTCGAGCACTTTCAGCGCCTCAAATTTCTTGCCGGCGATGAACTCCAGCATGGCTCCACCACCCATACTGACGAACGTGTACGCGCCAAGCGAGTAACCGTACTTCATGTGGAAATCGACAGTGTCTCCCCCGCCGATCAGCGAGAGAGCTCCCCTGCTCGTCGCAGCAGCGATTGCCTCGGCAATCCGCTTCGTTGCATGCGAAAAACGATTGTATTCGTAGACCCCGAGCGGCCCATTCCAGACGATGAGCTTCGACGATGCGATTGCCTCGATGTACCGATCAATCGTTACTTTTCCGATATCGTAGATCGCCATGTCACCGAGAATATCCTCGACAGGAAGATCCAACTTCACCGCCGTCTCGCTAAGTTCATTCGCGACGACCACATCCCGAGGAACATGAATCTTGGCACGGTTCTCCTTGGCGCTTTCAAGCATCAGAGTCTGCGCGAGCTCGATTCCCTGCTCATCGTACTTCGAAGCGCCAACATCGAAACCTCGCGCCGCGATGAGTGTATTCGCTATGCAGCCGCCGACGAGGATATGGTCGCCTTTTTTGAGAAATCTCTCGATGACCGGAACCTTAGTCTCCATCTTTGATCCCGCGATGATGAGCGTAAGCGGACGCGCCGGTTGCTTGAGGGCAATGCTGAGGTGCTTGATCTCCTGCTCGAGGTTGAAACCCATGAAGGACGGCAGGATTTTCGCGACACCCACCATGCTCGCGTGTACGCGGTGACAATTCGTGAACGCGTCATTGACGTAGAGGTCTCCGAGTTTCGCAAGTGCTTGCGAAAAGTGTGGATCGTTCTTTTTTTCTCCCGGATGAAACCGGAGATTTTCCAGAAGCACGATCTCGCCTGGCTTGGCTTTGGCAACTGCATTTTCAGCCTCCGGACCAATGCAGTCCGCTGCGAAGTACACTGTCGTTTTCAGGATTTTTCTGAGGACATCCGCGATCGGTTTTTGGCTGAACGCCGGATCTGGAGCATCCTTCGGACGACCTTGGTGAGCCATGACGACGAGAACTGCTCCAGCATCGATGATGAACTTCATCGTCTTTTCGATGGCTTCAACGCGCGTCATATCCTCTACCGTGCCATCAGCTGACATCGGAAGGTCAAACCCCGCACGCAGCAGTACGCGTTGACCTTTCAGATCTGCATCAGACAAGAGGCGGTACGGCATGTCTGTAGTGTACGCACGGATTTTTTCCGCTGCAATCGGACTCATGCCATCCAAAGTGTCACAATATCACTCGGCGCTGCGTCAGCCAGAAAATGTCCGACGAGCACTCCCCTCTCGTTCGTGACGGTATCGACCAACCCCCTTTCGTGTGCTGATGGCGCAAGACGGTCCATGAGCACCGCAGCATCGCTCTGGAGAGACTCGTGGACGAGGTATCCCCTTCTCTCAAGGAGAAACATCTCCGAAAGCCTGGTCTGCAGTTCGTGAGCGTTCCTCGTTCGATAGAAATCAAAAAATCCATCGATATTCAGTCGATGCAGAAGCTCGTTCCAAGTTTTGCGCGCATGCGCCGTGCAGCTGGGGGCGAGAAGGCCGAAGACGTGCGCATGAGCCATGATGCTATAATTCTACATGCATGCTACTCCCCGCGATCATCGGATTTGTACTCTCGGTCCTGGGATACCTGCTGTGCATCGCATTTTTCCCGGCACTTGGGCTCCTCGATTTTCCGGAGCGGTACGGTCTGAAGCGGGCACGACTTCCCTATCCAGCTGGCATCATCGCCGTAGTCGTATTTCTTGCGGTTTTCGCGTTCACAACGCCACTCGCTCTCAGAGAATATGGTGTGATGATTGGCCTGACACTCCTCGGCATCACCTCATTCATCGATGATCGCACTCCCCTCCCCTCCTGGCTTCGGCTGGTCATTCAGATCACAACCGCGTTCATCGTTTTCGCGGCGGGCTCGCGCATCTACACACTCACAAACCCGATCGGAGGAATTCTCAAGCTGGACTCGTTCGTCATCCACGCCGGATTCCTCGGCTCGCTGCCGGTTCTGAGCGGCATCTTCACCGTCGGATGGCTACTACTCACGATCAATGCGTTGAATTGGTTCGATGGCATCCCAGGCCAAGTCAGTGTCATTTCGATGATCGGATTTCTCATGCTCGGTTTTCTCGCACTCTTTCGTAACGGTGAAACCGATACTGCCGCAATCGCGTTCGTCCTCGCGGCCATCGCGGCTGCCGGAGTGCTCTTCGATCTTCCGGGACGGCTGCTTCTCGGCGACACCGGTTCGATGTTCTTTGGGCTCATGATCGGGCTCCTGGGTGTCTATCACGGCGGTAAAGTTGCGACGATTTTCCTGGCACTCGGCATTCCGCTTTTGGATGCCGCATTCGTGATCCTCCGACGTCTTGCCCGCGGCCAATCTCCGCTGAAAGGCGGCAGAGATCACCTGCATCACCTCCTGTTGGACAAGGGCTGGTCGCCACGTCAGATCCTGGGACTCACCGCACTACTCGGAACGATCTTCGGCGTCAGCGCTCTGTTTCTGAATTCCGCCGAAAAAGGAGTCGCTTTTGTTGTATTGACGCTGCTCATGCTGCTACTCACTCGCTACGCTCTGAAAAAAACAATCTGAAAAATGTCGACGAAGGTTTTTACCTTTCGACGATCATCGGCGCGCTCACTGCTGTAAATGCTCCCCGTGTCGCAATGAAGAGCGTTTTCGAGCTGCGAGAAAGCACGTTGACGGTCGCGATGCCGTCCACGAAATCGAGCGGACCGAGCTCGGAAGGACGAATGGTCGCGTCACCGAATTCCGGAATGACGTACAGCCGACCTCCGAATGACGGCGACATCACCGCGTCGCCAAATCGGTCCACTGCGTGGATCGTCACTTTTTGCCACGTGCGGCTCTGTTTGCCGGAATGCTGGATCGTGATGTGATCGACTACCGTTGATACGCTCTTTGTCAGGACTGGCGTCTCTTCGAGAGACACCGTCTTCACGATGTCGGCGATCGGTGCGGACTCGACGGACGCCGCAGTTGACGACGAGGAAGCAACTGCATCAGCAATGACGACCTCCGGACGTGGTGAATGCTGTGTGACGGTAATGCCAGACCTCGCCATGCGCTGACGTGCGCGTTCGGACGCGAGGCGCCTCAGGCGCTCGCCTCGCGTGACAGTGATCTTCTCGACGGATACGGAACCTCCTTCCGATGGTGATTTCAGCGCCACTGTCGGAGGAACGTAGTTGGCATACTTCTGGACGAAGAGCATCGGACTCAACGTGTAGCGGAACAAGCGGTCCTGGTACGCAGTACTGTCGACCGCCTTCACGAAGGACAAGCCGGCGGACGAAATCTCACTGCTTGTGAAAGGCCAGTACGGATGGAATGGCGCATCGGCGGTATCGATCTGGAAGTAGAGATGGTAGCCGGTGGCTCCAAAGACGAGTCCGGTATTGCCGACGGTACCGATGTTCTGGCCCTTGTGGACAACCATGCCCTCTGTCACCAGGACGGCATCCATGTGAGCGTACGTGGAATACAGCGTCGTATATCCGTTGCCGTCGGGAACATTCGGATGACGAATCATCACGTGATGACCGAAGCCGCTTTTCTGCATGCTCACTTTTTCAACGATGCCATTTGCAATGGCAACAATCGGTGTGCCGCGCGGCGCATCGATATCGACACCGGCGTGACTCCCCTGCGTCGAGTTGTAGCCGCCCGCCCACATCGTGGAATAGACCTGCTTCGCGAGAGTCTTCTGCTCACCGGTGATCGATGCAACGTCGTACGATGGCAGATCCCTGAGCGCATCCTGCGGCACCTGCGAGAACGTATGAAGTTCTTTGCTACCGCCGTACATCGACCAAATTGTATAATCCGGAACTTTCGCAATCGGCGGAACGGTTCCGACGAACGCGATCATCGAATCATCTTCAGCGCCAAGCACCGTCTTCCAGAAAGCGTACCATCCGTGTTGTCCCACCATGTTCCCCATCACGAACGCAAATAGCGACATCGATGCAACGATGAAGGACAACTTCTGCCTTGCGACCGCAAGTACATGCGGTTTTCGGACCTTGTACACTGTCCGTATGCGGAATCCGATCCGTTTCATGGTCATTGGCTCGGGGGGTACGACATGGGTATGGATATTCGTTGTCACTACTATGATAATATATTTACTAAGTATTGTCAATGTTTGATACCTGCACACTACAGGCACCCAATGAAGAAAGAATGCGCTTTGCAGGCTCCAGCCTCGCGAAAACCCTCTACAAACCGACGACGATGTGGCTCCGAGGCGAGCTCGGGGCCGGTAAAACCACGTTCGTCCAGGGACTCGCACACGGACTCGGCATCACGGACCGGGTCACGAGCCCGACGTTCGCGCTGGAACAACGCTACGGCACGACTCTCTCGCACATCGATCTGTATCGTCTCACGACCACGCAAGCGACGGATTTCCTGAGAACGCTCGACCACTTTCCCGGTTTCAGAGTCATCGAATGGAGCGACCGAAGCCGGGAGACCATGGAGAGCGGTATTGAGATCACCATCACCGAACAGCCCGAGTGTCGCAGCCTCGAGATTTCCTTTCGCGACATCGCTATCCCCGACGACCAGGAGATAGACACATGGATGCACGCGGTGAAGCTGCCGGAGCACATCCAACGTCACGCCCGCAAGGTCGCTGAGATCTGCGCAATAGTCGCAGACGCACTCATCTCGCAAGGCCGCATCGTCCGAAAAAAAACGCTTCTGGCTTCGGCACTGACTCATGATCTGCTACGGTTCGTCGACTTCGCATCTCTCGCCGGTGACCCTATCTACAGTCCTACTCAGGAAGAAACTGACATCTGGACGCACTGTAAACAAACATATGGAACACCACACGAGGCGGCAGCGGAAAGATTTCTCATCGAGCACGGATTTCCAGAAATCGGACGCATCGTCCGGACACACCGAGGACACGGAGAAGATTCGGTACTCGAAACCGTAGAACAGTACGCGCTCACGTATGCAGATAAACGCGCACTCATTGATCAGTGCGTCACTGTCGACCAGCGATTCGACGATTTCATCCTCCGCTACGGTAAAGGAAAAGAGAGCGCTGCGAATCGCGAATGGCGAAGAAGTATGAAGCGCATTGAAACACTTCTCTTTCCCAAAGGAGTGACGTTCTAAATCCCTGGGATCAGTTCGTGCTTCAGAACTTGGGAGAGGTCCCATTGATGGCTCATGTACAGGAATACAGCGCCAATGAGCAGTGCTGAGCACACGACGATTGTCACGACCGAACACTTCTCGATGCGGCTCAACTTTCGGTTGAGCATCGGGTTCGGCGTGTGCATGTACGTGTGAATATTGAGCGCGATCGCGAGAATATTCTCCATGATGCGAATTTTCGGAATGATGGTACCGACCGCCCGAAGAAGCGTAAGCTCGGAACGAAGCATGCCACTCATGGCCGACAGCATGAATGTGTGGTTGAGGTAGACTGCAAAGGTCAGCGCCGTGAGAAAGAGTGCAATATCGCCGATACTCTCGCGAGCGATGGCCCTGCATGTCTTCGAGAGGCTCATGTGGTGAAAATCTCGGTACTTCACGAAATCCAACGACATGTGAGCCGCTATCGCACATGCGAAAAATCCAAGATTGAAGACAGCAGCCGAGAGAATTGTTGCGACGAGAAATGCGGCATGAAATGCCGGGACTTGATCATGCTCATGGGCAAAACCTTTGATGGAAGTGACGAGTGCTGTCATAGTCGATGAAAGTTGTTTTTATATATTATATCATATATTTGACATAATTAAAATATTAAAACATTAATGCATTTGTCTGTAGTGCTCTCGGTTGGAAGTTTGCCTTGATGCGACTGCTGTCGAATCCAGGGCAAGGCTAACCAAAAATTTGTTTGCAATGTACATCGTGAATAATTTACCATCTCGTTCCACTATTTTTTTCTCCCCCTTTTTTCCATGCAGAAGACTGTCTCCTCAGCACGATATGTCCTGATGCTCGTTGTAGCGCTGACGAGTTTTGTAGCCGTGAAATCCTATGTATTGGCCTGTGAAATGCAGCCCTGCGAAGAACTACCTCCTCCTCCGATGAGCTCATCGCAGTCGAGCAGTACAGACGCATCGATCAATCCGATAGACTCTACGCCAAGCCTCACAGATCCCTCTGCTGCTGCGTCGACACTCACAGAAGCTCTGACAACGCTCGGCATCGATGCACCTGCAAGTACGTTAATGTGCCCCGTCAGCTGTGTTCAGGATTCCTCAGCGTGTGCGACGCAGGCTGAAATTGCACCCGACAATATCAGGATTAGTTTCCCGGGCAACGTGCCAAACCCAAATGGAGGGAAAATCCCGAACATCGTCCTCGAGACCTTCCAACGAAAGACAAATCCACAATCGCCTCTCGGATTTGATCTCATTAAAAATCATACGGTCGTCGTTCCGGTGAAGATTGATTGGATGCTACCGCTGTGCACAGAGGCAAAAATTGAAGCATCGTTCTACCTCTCGACGTACGATAAGGATGAAGTGACGAAGAAAAATGTGATCGATAAAACAGCGCTTCTTGGCAGCAAAATATACGACGTCAAAGATAATGGAACTGCTTTTGTTGTCGCATCTCATAAGAAGATCAGCGACGATCCGCAGGACATGGATGCACAGACTCTTCGTCCAAAAACAGAGTACGCATTTATGGTCACCGTGCGACAGAAGAAATACAACCCCCAGACAAATGCATGGGACCTATATTTCCCCTATCTCTTCTCTAAGGCGATCTACATCTCCCAAACCGTTGATGCGAATAACAAACCAACGGAGTCACTGATCCGAGATGCTCTCGAATTCAAGTCATCAGACCTGAAGATAGGCCAGTAAGAGACGCAACCTCACACGCAAACGAGTGGGTCTAGTGCATACAGAATATTCATTCTGCACTCTGCATCCACTCGTTTCTGGTGAGGATGTGGATGGGAAGATCGTTCATGAGACGTGCTGAGATATCACACTCTTCGCTGCCTTCATCCGCTCACGCACCTCGATCTCAAATCCCCTCTCCGATGGTTCATAGAAAGTCTTCTTACCAGTGAAACCAATTGGAAAATAATCGGCAGAGACGATGGCGTCTTTGGCGCTGTGCGGATACTGATACCCAACGTGGTACCCATGCTGCTGTTTCATCGCCTTCACTGGCGCGTTACGAAACTCTAGAGGTACTTCCAGACTGGGTGCGGCTTCTACTGCTTTCTTCGCTGATTCCTTAGCGACGTACACGGCATTACTCTTGGGTGCCTGCGCAAGATACGTGCACGCATGTGCAAGGAAGAAATCTCCTTCCGGCATCCCAACCATTTCAAATGCCTGCCACGCTGAAACGACGATCTGCAATGCCCGCGGATCTGCATTACCGATATCTTCCGACGCGAAGATGCACATGCGCCGGAAGAGGAATCGCGGTTCTTCACCGGACGCGATCATCTTGTACATCCACAGAAGTGCTGCGTCCGCATCACTTCCTCGCATGGATTTGATGAAGACCGAGATCGTATCGTAGTGATCATCGCCTTTCTTGTCGTAGCGCATGCTACGTTGCCGCAGAAGCTTATCGGCATCTTCGCGCGTGATCTTCGTGCCGATCATGAGTACCGCCATCTCGAGAAGATTCAGCGCAATCCGCGCATCACCGTTGCCGTTTTCGGCGATTTTTCGTACCGCATCCGGATGCATCTGAATCTTTCCATCGTAACCATCGTGGCTCTGAAGTGCACGCAGTAAAATCTTCTCCAGATCCTCGACTGTATGGGGTTTCAGGAGATACACCTGCGAGCGTGAGATCAAAGCGCTATTGACCGAAAAATACGGATTCTCGGTCGTCGCGCCGATGAGAATCACGGTGCCGTTTTCGACGGACGGAAGCAGTGCGTCCTGCTGCGACTTGTTGAAGCGATGGATTTCATCGACAAAGAGTAGTGTCCGCTGCCCAAGTGACGTCTTCAGTTGGTGCGCCTGCGCACAGACCTCCTTGATATCCTTCACGCCGCTCGTCACTGCATTCAGCTGTGTGAACTGCGCCTTCGTCGCCTCGGCGATGATACGCGCAAGCGTGGTCTTACCGGTGCCCGGAGGCCCGGCGAAAATGACAGACGTCAGAAGATCCTGCTCGATGGCTCTGCGCAGCGGCGTCCCCTCTCCGACGATATCATTTTGGCCAGAGAAATCACGAAGAGTCGTTGGCCTGAGCCGGTATGCGAGTGGGGCGGTTTTATCCATGAGAGAGAAGAATATACACCGCCTTCACAGGAACGCTCTACCCCCAGAGTAAAATTGTGCGTAGTATACGTTTGTTCGGGACGTAGCTCAGTTGGTAGAGCGCCTGGTTTGGGACCAGGAGGCCGCGAGTTCGAGCCCCGCCGTCCCGACCACTACTCAAATCAGCGACAACAGCGACGTGTTCCATGATCGGATTTGGCTTTAGGATAAGCTTTCCTTGGGCTAGCTCTTTTTTGGAAAAGAAGAAGTCCAAAATCTCACGTT
>CAZESZ010000005.1:0-24062 GCA_964514855.1 uncultured Candidatus Peribacteria bacterium
TGCCGTAACACGTCTCGGTCGCATGGACGACGATGCCCCCACTCCGGAGTACCTCGAGAGCTTCTCCTAGAGCCTCTGGCGACTCCTGAACGACTCTCATGCCTGGGCTGCGTACTTCTTTACGGCTTCTTCGATGCGCCTCTCGAAGATTGGCGACATCGTGACGGTGAGGCCGACTGGAACGATCTCGGTACCGATCTTGAGCTGGATTTTCTCGCGGCCCGGGAACGTCTCGAAGATTGATTTGATATCGAGGAGGAGCGCTTTCGGAGCACGCGCCGGTAGCTCGATGGTGTGAATGGAGATCGCAGGAGCGGACACCGGTGCCTCGGATGCTGGCAATATGGATGAGGCAGCGGACGCACTGACGGTCCAATCCTGAAGTCCCAGCTTCTCGAGGGGCTCGCGAACCGGCATGCCCCTGTATATCCAGTCTGCGAGCGGTCCGTGCAAAGCATCTGCAGGAGGTGGAGCGGATATCACGGCAGCGACTGGCATTGAAGTTGCCGGAACAACTTCGCCATCGTCGCTGACAACTTCCACTGTATCTTCAGCTTCCCGCCGTTGCGTGCCGCGCCAATTTTTCGCTTCGTCTTCGTTGAAGATACCAGCCTCTTTTGCATTGTGAACCATTGTCTCCAGCGATGCCCGCTTCATCGCTTCCATCTTCAGTTGAGGCGCGCCCATCCGCATGTCCAACGTACCAGCCATGACCAAAATAGAATCTGTTTTTTCAAGCATCTCTCTGTACTGTGTATACGTCCGCGGGAACAGCATGACTTCGATCTTCCCCGTGGGATCTTCCAGCGTGACGATAGCCATAGTCTCGCCTTTCTTCGTGTGAAGAATTTTCGTCGTTTCGACGATCCCCGCGACCGTCACTTTGCGACCGACATCATCTCCGCTCAAACTTTCGATGAGCCGAGCTTTCTTGCCAATGTATTTCTTGAGGCCGGCAAGGGGATGACTGGAAACGTAGAGACCGAGCGTCTCCTTTTCCCACTGCAGTTTTTGGTAGCCTCCAGCAGCTTCCTGGTGCTCAAATTCGATCGTCGCCCCGGATGATCCGCGTCCAAGCGACTCGAACATGTCGGTCTGCGACGCTCCCACATTACCGGCTGATTTACTGAATTCAGCGATCTTATCGTACTGCGCGACGAGAATACCGCGCTCGCCGAAGCAATCCAGGGCTCCGGACTTTGCGAGTGATTCTAGTAATTTCTTATTGAGAAGCTTGCTCGGAACACGTCCCGCAAAATCTTCGATGGATGTGAATTTTCCTTCCTTTTCGCGAAGATCGATGATTTGGCGAATGGAACTTTCGCCGACTCCCTTCACGCCAAGCAGGCCAAAGCGAATATTGCCTTCCGGAAGAGCTGTGAAGTGCGCGAGTGACTCATTGAGATCGGGAGGGAGAACTTTCAGACCCATGGCACGCGCTTCTTCGATCTCGATGCTGATGCGATCGGTATCGCCATCTTCACTACTCAGAAGTGCCGCCATAAATTCGGTCGGATACCGTGCCTTCAGGTACGCAGTTTCGTAGGCGATCCGCGCGTAGCACGCACCGTGCGATTTGTTGAAACCGTAGCCAGCGAATGGCGTAATGACATCATCGAAAATATTCACCGCCAGCTTCTCGGCATAGCCACGCGCCATCGCACCTTTGATGAATTTATCACGCTGCGCGTCCAGCTCTTTCTTGATCTTCTTGCCGATCGCGCGTCGGAGCAAATCTGCTTCACCGAGCGAAAAACCAGCGAACACTTTGGCCATCTCCAGAATCTGTTCCTGGTAGATCCCGACACCGTAGGTCGGCTTCAGGATCGGCTCCATATCTTTGTGAACGTACGTCACTTCTTTCTCGCCGTGTTTGCATTTGATGTAGTCCGGGATCTTCTCCATCGGACCGGGTCGATACAGAGACACCATGGCTGTGATGTCATCGAGTCGTGTGGGCTTCAGCTGTTTTAGGTACCTTCGCATGCCCGCGGATTCGAGCTGGAAGACACCAGTCGTCTCGCCGCGCGACAGAAGTTCGAAGGTCTGTTTGTCGTCGGTCGGGATCGAGGCGATATCGATCTTCACGTTGTGGATACGCTCGATGATGAGGAGCGCGGTCTGAATGATCGTGAGGTTCTTGAGTCCGAGGAAGTCCATCTTCAGGAGTCCAAGAGATTCGAGTGGCTTCGCATCGTACTGCGTGATGATGGTGTTTTCGTCCTTCGGCGCGCGCTGGAGCGCGGTGTACTGCACCGCCGGCTCGGGTGTGATGACGACACCGCACGCGTGGACGGAAACGTGTCGGGCTTTCCCCTCGAGTTTCAGCGCGATCTCGACGATCTTCTTGTACGTTTCGTTGGATTCGATGGCGTCCTTCAGTTCGTCAGTCGCAAGAGCTTCCTCCAGCGTCGTTCCCGGACGATCGGAGATGACCTTTGCGAGTGCGTTCATCTCCGCGAAGGAAACGCCGAAGGCCCGGCCAACATCTTTCACCGCTGCCCTGGCCGCAAGCGTTCCGAACGTGCAGATCTGAATGACGCGATCAGCACCGTATTTTTCACGGACGTATCCCAGCACTTCGTCGCGCCTCGTATCGGCGAAGTCGATATCGATATCGGGCATCGAGATTCTCTCCGGATTCAGGAATCTCTCGAAGAGGAGACCCTGCTCTATCGGATCCAAGGTCGTGATATCCAAAACGTAACTGACGATGGAGCCAGCGGCACTACCGCGGCCTGGGCCGACGGTGATACCGCGCCGTTTGGCCTCCTGCACGAAATCGGCGACGATGAGAAAGTAGCCCGAGAATCCCATATTCTTAATGACTTCCAGCTCGTACTGTAGACGCTCGCGAACGGTCTTTTCGAGCGCCGGATCTTTCTTCATTTTCTCACCGTAACGTTTCAGGAGCCCTGCTTCACACTGCTGCTTCAGGAGCGACTCTTCGGTGTCCGCACCTTGCACCGGAAATTTTGGAATCCGGTACTGTCCGAAGGGAATCTTCACGTTGCACCGATCCGCGATGAGAGCCGCGTTATCGAACGCCTCCGGAACGTGCTCGAATGCTTGCCGAATTTCATCGTCTGGACGCATCGAGAAGTCCGAGTCGCGCATGCTGAAGCGCCCGGCGTCGCCAACATTCGCATTCTTCTGGATACAGAGGAGCACGTCATGGGCCTCGGCATCATCGGTACGACAGTAGTGACTGTTGCACGTAGCGACGACCGGAACGCCCAGCTCTTTTCCAAAACGGATGAGTTGCTGATTTACTTCGCGTTGGCCGGGGACACTCGGCAGATCCATGAGTTCGAAGTACAGGTTTTCGGGGCCAAAGTATGAGCGGTACTGCTCGGTGAGGAGCTTCACACGCTCGAAGTCTTCGGCGAGCGCTGCCTGCGGTATGGCACCGCCGATCGGCCCCGTAAGCGCGATCAAGCCTTTGCCATACAACGTGAGCAGTTCAGCATCAACGCGCGGCTTGTAGTACATGCCTTCCATCGCGGCCTTCGTAGCGAGTGTCAGCAAATTTTGATATCCCTCTTCATTTTCGGCGAGCAGAACCAGCGGATAACGACGAGTATCTGCTGACGCCTCTTTGTCGTGACGCGTTCGGGCTGCGACGTACGTCTCGAGACCGAGAATCGGCTTGATGCCGGCATCGTTGGCAGCCTTGAAAAATTCGATGAGTCCGTAGGTGTAGCCTTTATCGGCGAGCCCGACAGCTGTATGGCCTAGCTCCACCGCACGCTGTACGATTTCTTCGGGGCTGGGAAGGCCCTCGAGAAGGGAGAATGTGGAGTGACAGTGCAGGTGGACGAAACGCTCGGCGCTCATGCCATCACGGTAACACTGCTGACTCCTCGACGCACGCCGGAACCAGCGTCGGCTGCAAGGCATCGTACGTGGCCATATCTTCAGAGAAATCCGCGGAACAGTACCGCTTCCAGAAGACAGGGTCTTCGTTCTCGATGTCACGGTGACAGAAGCAACGCTTTGCGGCATCGTCCTCGACATATCGCCCGGAAACATAGGGGTGGCAATACGGATTGAACGTACGCTTGGCTACGGCATCGAGTGTCTGCTGGCAGTGACCATCAACGCAGGAGCGGGCGAGGAAGAATGCAAGCTGCGGAATGTACTTTTCAGGCAGCTCGGTATTCACGACCAGCAGCAGCGACTGTACTGCGGACTCAAGTGGTACTGAGGCATCCTGCATACGCTCGAGAGCATCGGTTCCATCACTCTCCAGGATGCCCATCTCGCGTTCGATATTGGAGGAAATTTTCTTCAGTTCGTTCGCCGTATCCGTCGTGCGCGTGATCGCATTGAGGAACGAGTCGAACAGAGTACTCACAAGATTCTGTGGCAGCGGTCGGGTGATGCCGATATTCTCACGCAGATCTGTATAGGAACGTGTCAGTATCCCGGCGTTCGGAGTGGCTAGAAAGTAGTCGACGACCGAAGAGTTCAGGATCCCCACCGGTAAGGTTTCTTCGGGAAGCGGACTGTATGTGAATGCTCCGGTGGCATCTTCGCGAAGATTGTACGATTCGTAGTAATCGGGATACGCACTCAGGAGCGCGTTGATCTGCACCGGATCATCCGTTGCAAAATCCGGTGGGATAGGCTTGAGGCATCCATCCTGTTTCGCGTGTGTTGGAGGCAACGTGCTGCCACGTGCCTTGACCTGCGGAAGCCTGCCAGAGAGAACGCTGATGACAGTGTCGAGATGAACGAGCGCAGTATTCACCGTATCGTATAGCGATGCGGAAAAACTCTGCGTCTGATCCATGAAATCCTTCAACGTCGCTGCTTCGGGATTATTGGGGGCGAGAGTCGCAAGCACCGTTGCATCGCAGCCGTAGCTTCGGATATCGAAGGCCGGCGTACCGATCATGGCACTTTGCCCCGGCATAACCGGAACGAACCCAATGGAGTGGACAGCGTAATCCGTCGTGTACGGACAGAGAGGGGCAGTGGAACCGGTCAGGGCTATCGGAGTACCGATGCCGGCTTGCCACAGATCGGCATCATGAAAGGCGTTGCGATACCGCAACGTGTCGTCTCTGTACGACGGATTCATTCCACCGATCAGGAAAGAATGGTACGCGGCACCGAGAAATTTTGCGTTCTCCCGGAGCGCTTTGCTCGTCGAGAGTTTGCACGCACGAACCGCTGCATTCATGGCTTCTTGGATCTCGCGCATCTTGAGTTCCATCCGATGTTTGTCGTCCTGAAAACAGACCGTACTTTCTCGGAGCATTTCGGCTTCGCCTTCACGCTCGGTGAGGGGAGTGATGAAAGCACGGATCGTTTGTTGGTTGTTCTCGATTTCAGACATGACGCTCTCAGCGTTGCAGGATGTATCTGAAAAACTCTGCGCAAGCGTGATGCCCGCATCCGCACGATCCAAGACCGCTTGCACCCACGGTGAGAGCGCTCCGGTACTCGTAGAAATTTGGGCATGCGCGAGAGCAGGCATGAACAGGAAGCCGATGGCGAACATGAGCCGCTTCACTGCACAGGTGCGGAAGGAAATGGACCGGTCCACGGACAGGCACTCTGCGTCAGGGGGGCTTTTCTCAGTTCCAGGAAAAGATCGGCGACATGCTGGATGACATGAGCCAATCTCGCGAACATCTTTCGCTGGAGTTCTAGGGTTTGGTCCAAAGAAGCGCGCTGACCGATGGACGCCGCGATGGAGTGGAAATCATTGCCGCGCTTTCGCAGCTCCGCAGCGAGCGTGGCGGTCCGCGTTGTGTGCACCTGCGGATCGACGGTTGCGAGTGCGGCATCTTCGTTATCGTTGTAGCCACACAGACCAAGTAACGGCTGTGGGGCATCGCCGTTCTTTGTACAGTACTGCCGCTCGAAATCCCGCACCAAAAACTGCCCCAGATATTCCGGCAGTGGGTATGGAGAATCTTCGGCTATCTCTGTGTACAGTCCAAGTTGGGGATCTGGACGTATGCAGGCCAGATACGGAGAAGTGGCTTCATTCGTCACGACCGGACTCCTCTGCGGTATGAGCGTGTGACCATTCATCGACTGAAGAACACACAGGCTGACGTAGCACGCGTTCGAAGTAATGTCAGACTGATAGAGAACTCTCTGTTCCGGCGAACACATCTTGGTGTAGTCCGCTTTCGTCAGTGCAGGATTCAGATGACCGGGATCCTGAGGATCCTCGAGCGGCACACCGGTATCCGTGAAGAGTGCGGAGAAATCGGTGCACATCGAGGGGCCGCTCTGCGTCGGCGCCAGGCGCTCGGAACACTTCACCAGTGTTATACTGGAACCGTCACCCGGATTCTGACAATTTTCTTCGGCCGGAGGCCGTGGGCGACACAGGTATCCCTCACGACCCATCATCCGACTGCACGCCGGTGATGCGATGCCGGCGCCCGACGGTGGATCGTTGCCCTCGTATGCAAACGGATACGCCAGGTTCTCGCCGTTCTCGAAAAATTGCGGATACGCATTGGCTTCCCTCAGACTCAAGCGGAACGTGTGCGTTGGGTAGATCCACATCAAGCCAATGTCATCTTTACGAGCCCACAGAGCGACGTTCTTTGTGCGAAGGGCTGGCGTAGAAAATACGCCGACTGCACGTGGATTTCCGGTGATGCCGATTTTGTCCGCGATATTCTTGAGATCGGTTCCGATGAAATCCAGAACACCCGAGAAACGGGGGTCAGCCTCGCGCGCGTCGCGGAAGTACCCATGATGAAAACGCAGAATCGCTTTGTCCAAATCTTCAGAGCTCAGCGCCTCGAGATGAAGATTGAGTTCAGCGAACGGTTCGTCGCCATCAGGATTCCATGGGATGACCGCAGCACCGGTACCAGACCACACACGACGAAGAAGAAGTGAATAGAGAGCCATATCGACCGGCCGCTTCGGTTCATCGGCGATGGCGAGTTCGGCCGTGTGCGCGAGCGTCGTGAGGTTTGCACCCAGCTGCTCTATTTCCTGTTCAGCCCAGAGTAGCCCCAGAATATCATTCTGAAGCTCAAGACAGGCCGTAGCGTCAAGAGTGTAGGGCCTACCCGCGATATCGAGTTTGCCGTCGCATAGTCCGTTATTCTCATGAGCGACCACACCGGCGAGCGCATCATCGATGTCATCAGCCGTGATGATGATGCCTCTCTCTCTCCACGATTTCATTTCTTCGATGACGTACCGTGCTAGTCGGTCACTGGGCTTGGCGTACGGAGACGTGTCTTGGACCGAAGCATAGAAGAGATCGAACATCGTAGTGCCAGTGGACGCAGCAATCGCCTTCGATCCTGTGCCGACGATCGCGAGTATCACGCCGATGGTGAGTGCGAGATGTTTCATTGGCTGCGATCATGAATGGACGTGACAGAATCCCAAATTTTCGGCATGCAGCTGACGGCGTCTGCAAGCAAGCTCATCTCGTTCTTGAGATCGAGTGATGCGCGCTGATAGCACATGAGTTGGCGCGCGATTGCGTAATTCAGCTCAAAGGACCGCAGTGTCTGCAACGTTCGTTCTACCGCAGCTCTCGATATTTCTCGTTCCCGGTCCACGTGGGCTGCTAGCGCCGGCACACGCGTAGCGAGGTCTGATACGTACAGGAGAACTGGACACTGCTCACCACATGTCGGATCATGTGTCAGTGGGGTTAGGCACAGTGATTGGTCATTTTGTTCGCGGCAGCCTCCGGCATCACCCACCGTGATGCAGCAGAACTGGGCCGATTGTTCGGCATCGTCATTCAGCGCCACATGTGCGACGGTTCGGTCGCGCATTTCGCTGAGCTTGCATTCGTACTCGCGCTGAAATTCGGCAACGATGGATGCGAAGGAAGCAAATGTCACGGGCCTCTCCAGGGGAACCGACGCCGATCCCAGGAGAAGGGGAACCGTGACGCGGTAATGCCATCCCGGAAGCTTGCTCACCAGTGCCTTCAGCGCCGACATTGGCGGTTCTCCAGCGCTGCCGCTGCCACACGCCCACGCTGCGGGATTTGCAAGAATATTTTCTCGCTCTCCGACGATGCTCGACATCGATGCGGTATAGATCGCACGAACGTCGTCGAGATTATCAATGTCCTCAAAGATCGTACCTACCGAACTGCACGACCGCAGACTTTCTTCCTGATGGGCCGACTCAATCAGGTCACTGTCACCCACGTCACCGATGAGTTGACCTCGTAAATAACGTGACGATCCGCCGACCGCTAAGAGTACAAGAAGTGTGAGAACGAGAAGACGATGCCGGGAAAGCGTTTCCCGCAGACAAGTGAAGCCGGTTGTGAATCGAGGTGCATTCATGGCGTGAGGTCGGTGGTATTCGGGTTATCGCATTGCCCAATGAAACATGGAATTTGGTGCAGCTTCCCAAGCATCATCACCATGTCCGACACGGCCCGAATGATCTGGGATGGAAATCCCTGCAACATCCAGTCGATCATTCCCGCAAGCTGCAATAGCGACCGGTAACCGCTGTCATAGGCCACCGCAAGTTTCAGCACCGCTTGTTCGGAATCCAATGTTTCGCTCGCCAATTGCTGGCAGCGCTGGAGGATGCGTGTCGCAGAATTCTGCACATCGACATTGCCATCCGACGCGTCTGATTTTCCGCCAAAATAACACTCTCCGTAGCGTTCTACTGTGCGCTTGTGACAGCCAAGCATCTTCAGATCAAACGTTCCTCCGTCAATTCCAAAAGACTGGGTCGCAACCTGACAGGCCTCCAGGGTGCGACATCGGTATACTCGGTAACTTTCCATAATTGGTTCGATGAGCTCTGAGGTGAGACGACCGCGTGTCTCGAAAATACCAATGCGTTCCTCGCTCACGTCGCCTCCGGTCAGTGCAACGATTCTACCGTCCGCTCCCCTGCGACTGCCAAAGAGTTGTGCGCGCCATTCGTCGTGCACCGCCACCATATCGGATGCTATCCGCTGAAAACACGCGCTCTCATTCTGCGCGTGCACAAGCGGCAGGGAGATCATCATGTACGATCCAAAGATCGTAGCCGTGAAAAAAATAGTGAGACGTCTCATGGATTCTGATGGGGGAATTCGAGCGTCGTCTCGACCGGAAGATCGAGTGCTGGAAATATTCGTCGCAGAGTATCGATACTCGCATTGACGTACGGATTTTGCTCCTCGCTCGCTGGGAGAGTTTTGTCTCGCAAAGCTGCGGCGGCGCTCGTGAAATTTCCGCCAGTCACGGTCGGCATGAACCATTGCCAGCTCGTGGTTGTACGCATTTCCGGAGGAAGGAAATAGCAAATGATATCTTCCCCACACGCGGGCTGATTGGTGGGATTGGGAAAATCTTCATTGCGTCTCGCCACTCGTCCGGCAGCGTCCTCTATGCGCTGAGGCATCCAGCGCGAGAAGAGCCGCGCCAAGCGTTCACGTAGCTCGTTTTCAATGTGAATGATTTTCTCAGGCTTCCCGCGGTCCTGATTCGGATCGGGCGGCGTGATGAGACTCGGCGGAAATCTGCAGTACGCACCACGAAGACTGTCTCGGTCGAGAGGAAAATCGTCGGTATCATTCGCAGGCTCTCCGCGTGCAAGCGCATTCTCTTCTTGTAGCTGCTGCGGAACATCGGTTCCGTCGATGATCGTGCGTAGTTGCCGCAGCATGTCTTTCGCTGGCTCAAGATCCTGCGTTATCGGCGGCGTAAGGAGTGGCGTGTCTGGAAGTTCAACACTCGGCACCGGAAATGATGCGAACACCGTTGCGTCCGGAAGCGGCGGCAGATCGGGGAAAGAGTCGATGGAAGGTGGTACCGCTCCGACGAACGACGGTGGAGATGGGATGCGCACACGCACCTGCACTGGCCAGAGTGTGGGGATGAGCCATGGACTATTGGGGAATTTCACATTCGAAAAATCATAGACTTGATCCTGCGGCTGTTGATACCCAAGGTCCCTCAGACTCGGCGGTCTGAAGTCCGGATCACGCTTCTCTCCCTGGTCGCGGATGCCCCACCAGTTATCGAGGAGTGAGTACACCGGCGCGGAATATCGCTGATTGCTGCACCAGAGCATTTGGCAGGCATCGGCCTGAAGCATGGACCGCTGGAGAAGTCGCCAAATGCGCTTAAGTTCGCGACGTTGCACGGCACGCTCGGAGGAGAGGAGGAGAAGTCCACTGTTCTGCTCGTACCAATCCGCAAAGTATGCACGGATGAGTTTCTGAGAATCGTAGAGTTTCGTCAGATACGTCAGAAGCGCTCCACGCAGAAGACGAACGCTCTCAGCACGCTCTCGATACTGCCGAAGTTTTTCGAGGAACAGATCCGTACTCGCAGCAGCTGCATCCAACAGGGCCGCTTCGCGCAGCATCTCTGCCTTCTGAGTTGGATCGGCCTGCATGCTGGCGGACTGCGTGAGGTCTGTGGACCGGAGCTCGGTTGCTCGTTGCCACAGCTTCCAATCCGCGATACGCGCATCGATCTCAGCGACAGATGCAAGCGGCACTAGTACTGGAATTCTTACTTCTCGGGTCGGTGCGACGAACATGCGCTGGAACGACGTGAGTACATTGCCGATGTCCTCGAGCCCGGCTTTCAGCGTCACTTCCACCGTACCGTCCGAACGCGAGATTGTATGGCTGACGTACTGGAAGATGGGATCGTTCGGCGCGAGTCCGACGAGAAATCTGGCCGGCATAATGAGGCGCGTCGTGGGATCGGCGGTCATAACGAGTAGTTCTCGCTGTTGCTCTTCGAAGAACGCGGCAATATCCCGATCCGCCGTGTCGTCGAATTGATCCGTTCGTGCGTTCTTCGCAACACTCTTACTCGCCGTCTGACGAATCGGGATCAGCACCCCAAACATCGCAGTGATGTCTGTGGGATTATCGAAATTCTTCTGAAGATCCCTCAATGATTTCGCATCGATCATCGTCAGATTTGTCTCGCTATCGGCTACCCACGGCTGAGGCACCGACCGCTCTGCTCGCGGACTATCCTGCGCGATACCCTTCACTGAGGCCTTTTGATCGTGGCCATCGTCGGTCTGCCACTCTGGACTCTTCGGCGTCTGTTCACCCCCGCTCGCAATGACGAACTCGCACTGTTCGTCGGTGGCACCGGTGATATCGTCTTTCGGATCAAAGTCGGTACCGTCATCGTTCTGTTCTTTGTAGTACTCGTAACATTCAGCGCGCACGTCCCATACGTTGTCCTCACCGGGCGCAGTGACCGTGACCGCCGGCGCTGTGAAATTTTCGGCATAGTGCCGATAGTACGAACTCGCAGTCGCGCGGTGCTTACCCTGCGCATCGACGATGATGCGAAAGCGCGTCTCAACGACAGCACCGTCAGCGTCGAGGACGTCGTACTGCTCGGGATGACACTGCGTCATCGCATTTTCAAATCCAGGTTTCCATGGTGTGCGACAGGTCGGATCCTGCGGCTGATCTTCGGGGTACGTCGTCTCGATCGGCGTGCGTTTATCGGCTGAACCGCGGCACTCGAAGGTGTACGCGGAATCAAAACAGTATCGTTTGGGCGGACGCACCGGACAGCCATCATTCGGCTCTGGGCAAGGACAAACTGCCTCGATGTCCTCACGCGGAAGGATCGCTGCAGCTTGCTGCCAGGCATCGAAGAGGCGTTTGCAGAGTTTCGGTGTCGCAGTCTCGGTACGAATACACCATTGGTACGGATTGATATCGACGAAACCAGAGCCGTCGATCAACCCCACCGATCCGTCTTCGTACATTTTCAAGTCTTTCTGAAGCCGTCGAAGATCATCATCGATGATCGTACGCATGAAAATATTGCACGCCGAACTATAGCCAACCGCACTCTCTGGAAACTCAAATTCTCCCCGCTGACCAAGTCCGGATGCAGGATCCCCAAGTGGGGCAACGTTCGTGCGCCCAGGAAGATTGGAGCTCATGTCGGGCATCGGAACACTGCCGACGATACTCGTTCCGTTTACCGTCGCGAAGGAATTGTCATCCCACCCGCCACACTGCACCGAATCGATATTTTTCCTCATTTCATCGAGGCCGAACTTGATGTCTTTGTACGAGGTCGGCTGATTGATCTTTGGAATGAACGGCGCTGCAGCAGCGCTCCCCGCTATGAGGAGCGACATCGAGACGACCGAGGCCGTGAATGGAAAACGCATAGGGAGAAGGCGCAGTCCCTTGGAAAAGGATCGTATTTTAGTGTACTCAAGAGCGTTCGTTCCTCCTATATATGCGAGGCTGAAAAATGGATACTGGGAAACAAAATATTTTTCTTTCAATATTTTCTTGTTGCGGATGAAATCCCTAAGGTGTACGTTCGTTCACGTCAACTGCTGGCGCTCCTGTGGCGCCGCATCAGCACCGGCACGCGACCTCCTTTACTCCCATTTCCCCCTCAGCGATGTTCTCCTTAAATCGTATCGACATCATCGGATACCAGACACAACCAGTCACCGTCCGCCAAACTCCCGGCGGCGCGAGTGTGACCGATCTCAATATCGTCGTTCCGTACTCGTTCCAGTCGAGTAAGGGCGAGACGCTTTCCGGCAAAAGTTTCCACACGGTGACCGTGTGGGGAGCCATGGCCGACGTCGCCGGCCAATATTTGAAGGCGGGCTCCCAAGTCTTCGTCTCCGGACGTCTCCAAACCGATGCCTGGGACGATACTGCGACCGGCGAGAAGCGCAGCAAAACGAAAATCGTCGCGATGGACCTGATCCTCCTCGACCCAAAGGACGGCCTGCGCGACGCTCCAGCCGGAGGCCAGAGTCTCACGAATTGTGTGAACCGCGCACAGGTCGTCGGGAACGTCACTCGTGAACCAGAAATGCGCACCACGACCAGCGGCCAATCGGTCCTGACACTCGGTGTTGCAACGAATGAACGCTGGAAAGAGAAAGCTACCGGAGAACTGAAAGAACGCTCCGAGTTCCATAACGTCGTGATTTGGGGCGACGCCGCGAAGGCTGTTCAAACCAGTGTAAAGAAAGGTCAGCGCGTCTACGTCACCGGCCGCGTGCAGACCCGAACGTGGGAGACCAAAGAGGGCAAGAAGCGCGCGACGACGGAGATCATCGCCGATCAGGTGACACTCCTTGGACTCAAGAGCACCGAAGCCATGTCGAACATTCAGGCTGACGGCGCAGAGGCGCCATCCACACCATCCAGATCCGCAGAAAACGGCATACCGGTGGCTGCAGGTATCCCTGATATCAAGTACGAATCTGAGATCAAACCGGAAGATTTGCCGTTTTAATATCTCGCTTCGCGCTTTTACGGATTACGATCAACCCCTGTCCATTGGCGGCAGGGGTTCTTCGGTGACCTGATTTTCTTGACGCACTCACCACGACGTTCATGATGAGTGAATGGAATCACCCGAACAACCACCGGAAACGAACGTTCTGGCGCTGGTAAAAGGAGTGGAACGATACGTCTTTCTCTACGATGACAAACATGCAGGCGAGATGCTGAGAACGCTCGGACGGTTCGCATCGAATCCCGAATTAAGTTTCTCGTGGTATGACGTCGCAATTTTATCGCAAAAAATGCGCCAGAACTTTGAAAAATCTCTCCAGACAGAGAAGCCTACCTCACAATCACGTTTTTAAAACCGGAGTGAACCGTCGGGTTCGATAAATCGCATCTCGACCGCCATATCTTCCGGAATTTTTTCCTTCACGTTTTCGACGACAGCAACGGCATCTGCGTACGTTGCCTGACCGGTGTTGATGAGAAAATTTGCATGTTTGGGGGAAATCTCGATGTCGCCGATCCTGAAACCCCGCAGTCCGGCCGCGTCGATGAGTTTCCATGCTGGAGTGTCGCCGATCGCTTTGAAACAGGAACCTGCGGTCTTGAGGTGCGGCTGCGTCTCGATGCGTTTCTGCAGCAACGATTCAACCGTCGTCTTGATCGCAGCCGGATCGGCTTTCGGAAGCCTTAGAACCGCCTCCCAGATGATGAGTGGCTGCGGCGAATCTTTGAAGACGCTCTCGCGGTACCGGAAGTCGCACTCGCCTTTCGTCATCGTTTTCCACATTCCGTCGTAGACGGTCACAGACTCGATGAACGCATCGATCCACACTCCCACTGGTCCCTGTCCTGCATTTCCGAATATTGCACCGCCAACGGTTCCGGGGATTCCGGTCAGTGCCGAGAGATCGAGCCCGAGGAGTGCGAGTTCGCGGATGAGTAGCGCGAGATTCTTTCCAGCACCGACGGTCACTCTGTCTCCATCTACCTGAACAGTCGCATGTTTTACCTGAACCACGAGTACATCGACTTCGGGAGCGAAAATCGTGTTCGATCCACTACCGAGCGGCAAGAGCTTGATCTTATTCTCACGAGAGAATCGGAATGCGTCTTCCGCGTCCTGCCTTGTCTGAAGTTCTGCAAAGTAGCGCGCAGAGCCGCCAATGCGCATGGTCGTTTTCGGCCGAAGGGAGAAGTTTGATATGTACTGCACGAAGAGGTTCGGTACTACACCTACTAGACTTACCTCATCTACTAATCAGATCCGTCACTTTCTCCATGGATTCGTAGAGCTTTTCCCCGAGTGCACTCTTCTTCTGTGGCTTCTGGAGCAGAATCCCAAGCAGCACGATCCCCGCGATGACACCAAGCACGATGCCTAAATCCTTCGCCTCAGGTTGGATTCTGAAAAGCATCAGCCCAAGGAACGCCGCAACACTCAGAAATACTCCCGCGACGATGCCAGTACCGAACGTGACGATGACGAGTTTGGTGCGGTCTTCCTGCTTATCTTGGGGTGCGGACGCGAGTGCAGTGAGAAGATCGCTACCGACGATGATGGGATCATCGGAACTGCGCTTGAAGAGAACCTGTACTTTGCGTTGCAGGATCAGGCTCACGAACGTCTTGAAGGGCACGGATGTCTTTCCCTCGATCACAGCCTTGCCGCCGGTATTGGAGATCTCCACTTCGAGTTCGTCCATAGACCGTAGTGTACCAGACTCAGGCGGGTGCAACCTCAAGACGCTTCAATGTCTCGGCTTTACCCAGAAGCTCAGCCACCTCGTACGCGCCAGGACTATATTCGCGCCCCGTGAGCATCGCCCGAAGCGGCCAAAGAACCTGGCCTTTCTTGAAACCGGATTCCGGAAGCGAGGCTTCGATCGCTCTGACGATAGACTCACGGTTCCAACCAGTGTCAGAAATAGAACGTAGTTTTGTCCGCAGACAATCAAGAATCATCGGCACGTGCGCTTCGTCGATCTTCTGCTTCGGACTGGCAACGAGAAGCATCGTCGGTTTCGGAGACTCGTAAAAATACCCAAGCATCTCTGGGGCTTCCGGAAAGAAAGTAATACGCCCCTGAATGAGTGCTGCTTTTTCAAGAAATTTCTTGTCATGTGTAGCATCAGGAAATTTTTCAGCAACGATAGGGAGTATGCGATCCGCAAATTCTTTCAGAGGAATTTTTCGCATCCACTGGCCCTGTAGCCAGTCGAGTTTCTCGAGATCGAAGATCGCACCGGACTTCTGCACGCGGTCGAGTGAAAACGATTGGACAAGCTCGGCAAGTGAGAAGATTTCCTGCTCGGTTCCCGGATTCCAGCCAAGCATGGCGAGAAAATTCAAAAGCGCCTCCGGCAGGTAGCCTTTCTTCAAATAATCCTCGGCGGCCACGTCATTTTGGCGTTTGCTAAGCTTCGTGCGATCCCTATTCAGCAGTAACGGCACATGTGCGTATTTCGGTATTTCCCAGCCAAAAGCCTTGAAGAGGATCAGATGTTTTGGAAGCGACGAGAGCCATTCTTCGCCACGAATCACAAGATCGGTCTTCATGAAATGATCATCGACGACATGCGCGAGGTGGTACGTCGGGAAGCCGTCGGATTTCAGAAGTACTTGATCATCGATCGTGTGACCTTTGAATGACAGTGTTCCGTAGATCGCGTCGTCGTACACGACGGTCTGATCACGCGGTATTTTCATGCGAATGACGTGCTTCTCACCAGCAGCGACTCGCTTTGCGGCTTCGTCATTCGACACATCCACACAGTGACGGTCGTACATCGGCGCCTGCTTCCTCTCTTGCTGCTTCTTGCGCATGTCATCGAGGCGCTCGCTCGTGCAGAAACAGTGATACGCGGAACCGTTCTGTAGAAGTTCATCGACGTGTAGTCGATACATCGCAAGACGTGCCGACTGATGGTACGGTCCGTAGTCACCCTTCTCGATGAGCGTTCCCGAGGGTGAGAGCATCACACCTTCGTCCGGCGGAATGCCGGCGAGCGTCAGTGTGCGAATGATATTTTCGGTCGCACCGGGAACCTCGCGCGCCTGATCCGTATCTTCGATCCGCAGCGTAAACGTACCTTTCGACTGCTTCGCAACGAGCCACGCAAAGAGCGCGGTACGGAGAGCTCCGACATGGAGGAACCCTGTCGGCGAAGGGGCGAAGCGAGTACGCACAGGGCTTACTGTACCACCACCGCGTCAAACGTGACCTTCTCTTTCGGCATATCAGATCCGTCACGAGGAACCCGTGCGATCGTATTCACGACTTCTTGACCTGCAGTGACGTGACCGAAGATCGTGTAGTTCGGGGGGAGTGGGTAGTCCGTGTCCATGATGAAGAACTGGCTACCGTTCGTGTTCGGCCCGCGGTTTGCCATCGCGATGACGCCGGCCTTGTACCCGGTCTTGTATGTCTTCGACGTTGGATTGATTTCATCCTCGAATGTTTCACCAAAAATGCTCTTGCCACCGGTACCGTTGCCACTCGGATCGCCACCCTGGATCATGAAACCAGGAATGACCCGATGAAAAGTGATGCCATTGTAGTACCCGGTGGAAGCGAGCGTGACGAAGTTCGTGACGGTCTTCGGCGCACTGTCAGCATCGAGCTCGAGGGTGATATCGCCTTTACTGGTTTTCAGGATGACCGTGTGTTTTCCTGTGAGTATTTTGCCGTCCCAGGTCGTGGTCTTGGCCTCTGGTGAAGAGCTGGAAATAGCCATGGCGTCGGTGGAGGAAGAACTAGAAGAAGGAGAGGGCGAATCGGTGGTGGTTGTGGAGGTGCCACACGCAGCAAGGAGTGTGAGCGTGAATGTCATGGCACTGAAAGCGATGAGGTTTTTCATGGATTATATGGGGTGAAGAACGGACCGGAATTCTATCATCGGACACGAATTTCGTCCAGGATCACTGCAGTGACTTTCTCTGTTGCACCCGCCGGAAGGGCTCCGTGCAGGGCTGC
Organism: uncultured Candidatus Peribacteria bacterium; assembly: GCA_964514855.1. Classification (GTDB taxonomy): domain Bacteria; phylum Patescibacteriota; class Gracilibacteria; order Peribacterales; family Peribacteraceae; genus JAGORY01. The sequence continues at coordinate 17,202 of CAZESZ010000005.1, forward strand.
AGTCATCGAGCTACGACGTTGCTCGTTTCCCAGAACAGAACGGACAACGAAAGCCAGGTCTGAAAGACGATCCTGCGATAAAAATTCTACTGCCTGACGCTCGGCTAAAAATTCGGCGTTTCTGATCTGATGATCATGCGCAACACCGGGAAGCGGCACGACGATCGCTGCCTTCTTGAGCGCCGCAATTTCGGAGAGCACTCCGGCCCCTGCGCGTGTGATGATGAGGTCCGAACATGCGTAGAGATGCGACAGTTCATCCAGAACGCTCGCGCGCGAAAAATATCGTGCGTGCTTTTGTGGGAGTGATTTTCCTTGGCCGGTGAGATGAATGATGTCTGCGAAATCAAGTAGTTCCGTAAAATTTTGGGAGACTGCTTCGTTAAGCGCTACGGATCCCTGGCTTCCACCGATGATCATGAGGATCGGACGCTTCCCTGAAAATCCCGTGATGCGAAGCCCTGTGCTACGGGATCCCCGGAGGATCGATGAACGGATCGGATTGCCGGTTTGGAGCGCTTTCTTCTGTAGTGATGCTGGGAATGATGATGTTGGAAAACCGGTGCAAATTTTCCGCGCGAGATGCCCAATGATGCGATCACTAAGACTCGGAACACTGTCCGACGAATGTAGAACGATCGGAATCCTGAAAAGAAAACCGGCGACGCACACAGGAACACTGACAAATCCTCCTTTACTAACGATGAGAGCGGGTCGCAAGCGCAGAAGATGGACAATGGATTCGAAAAACGATACGACAAAAAGAGGCGGAAATGTGAGTAGGCGAATCGACCACCCGCGAGGAAATTTTCCTGCGTGAATGACGATGTGCTGCTGACCAAATGCGCGCAGCGCATCGATCTCCGTGAAGTGGGATGAACATAGGAACACTGGTTGCAGTGTAGGATTCTTTTTCATGAGCGCATCGGCCACCGCCAGAGACGGCATGAGGTGTCCGCTGCTACCACCACCGGAGAAGAAAATGATTGTCGGCTGCATGCGTTAGTGGTGGACGAACCTACGAAGAATTCCTGAGTGCTCGCTCCTATTTCTGCGGCGAATGGAAGTGCTCTCCTCCGTGGAGTGCATCGAGATATTCAGGAGAACGCCCACGCCGGCAAGTGTCGAGAGGAGCGATGATCCGCCATAACTGATGAAGGGCAACGTGAGACCGGTGATGGGAAACAGTGAGAGATTCACACAAATATTCAGAAGCGTTTGAAATGCAATGCAAGTGGTGATGCCGGTTGCGACGAGAAGGCCGAATCGATCTGGAGCATTTCGGGCTACGCGGTAGCCGCGGTACACGAAGATACCGTACAAGGATAAGACGATGAGCAGTCGCAAAAATCCGAGTTCTTCCGCCATCGCTGCAAAAATCGTATCCGACTGTACTTCCGGCAAGTAACCAAATTTTTGAATCGATTTACCGTATCCGACACCGAAGAGTCCGCCGCTACCGATAGCGATGAGGGCTTGGTACACCTGAAATCCGATACCCTCACGGTACGTCATATCGTCGGGATTGAAGAGAATATGTAGGAAAACGGTGAAACGATTGCGGATATAATCTTTATTGAGGATCACCGGAAGACCGAGGAGCCCCGCTACACCGGCGCCCAAAAATAGGTGCAAGATGTTGCCTCCAGCGACGAAGAACATCACGGTCGCGATCACGGTGAAAACGAGGAAGGATCCGAGGTCAGGCTGAATGGCAACGAAGAACGTCGAGAGACAGAGAAGGATAACAAACGGAATGAAACCTTCCTGGAACGTAGCGATAGAAGATTCTTTTTTCTGCAGCCAGACCGCGAGGTAAAAGACGAGCGTCAGCTTCAGAAATTCGGATGGCTGGACCGAGAAAAACCACAGGTGTAGCCAGCTTCTCGCGGTGCCGTATTGGTTCCCGAGTCCCGGCACAAAGAGCAGGATGAGAAAACCCATGTTGATGAGGAACAGCGTACGCGCGTGTCGTTGCCAGAAGTGATAGGGGATGATGCTCGTAACGCCGAGCGCCACGAGCGCGACGAGCATGTGGATGAAGCTCCGCCATAAGTAGAACGCGTTACTCGGTGCTGCCCAGGTGCCGCTCTCGACGAAACGCTGTGTGAGCTGATAGCTCTGATACACCGAGACGCTCGCGATCATCGCCAGTCCGAAGAGGGACAGGCCGAGTGCGATGCCGAGGAGGAGAAAGTCCGCTCGCCGGAACATGGACGACCATCATACCCCACTCGGAAAATCAAAGAGGAGTTCTCGAAAGAATCTCTTGCTACACTTGCTCCGTGATTTTGTTTCTCGTTTCCTTCCTGGCATTACTCTCCTCACTGCTCGTCACGTGGGCAGCATCGGGCATGACAACGCCCATTGTCCTGATTCCGGGAATACTGACGCTGAAACTTTCCAAGAATCCCGGCATCGCATTCAGCATCAGCATTCCCTCGCCGTGGGAAGAGATCTTGATCATCACAGCCTTGACAACAGTCTGCATTGTCGCGATCCGCTCGAAGCCGCGTGCCCTCTCGTCTCTCGCCTTCGGCATGATCATCGGTGGTGCCATTGCCAATCTCCTGGACCGATTGGCAGATGGCCTGGTGACGGATTACGTTTCGGTCGTACACTTCCCAGTTTTTAACGCTGCAGACACATGTATCACGATTGGCGCTGTATTGCTCTTGGTGGAAGCATGGACAGAGCGGCCGCGAAAGGGCTGAAATGGCCAATTTCCCGGTTCATCGGTTTTCCGCTACGATGCCGCGCGCACCATCCGACGCTATGAGTATTCAGTATCGCATCCAGGGCGGACGTCCGCTCGCCGGCACGGTGGATATCAGCGGTTCGAAGAATGCCGCACTGCCGCTCATCGCAGGAGCTGTGGCATGCACAGGAACATCTGTGTTCACGAATGTTCCACGTCTGAGCGATACCGAAACGATGTTTAGTATTTTGAGGTTTTTGGGCGCTGACGTGAAGGTCGACGGAACCACTGTCACGATTCGCGCGGATGACATCCGGAACGCAATGATTCCGCATGATCTCGTGAGTAAGCTTCGTGGATCTATCGTATTGCTCGGTCCGTTACTTGCTCGTTTCGGAGAAGTGGAGATGGCATATCCCGGTGGCTGCGTCCTCGGTAAGCGCCCCGTGGGGGCGCACATCGAAGCATTTCAGCAAATGGGCGTGGAAGACCGCAGCACGGACATGAAGTTGCATTTGAAAGGATTCCCGAAGGCCGGGCATGTGATTCTGTCGGAATTTTCCGTGACCGCGACCGAGAACGTTCTTCTGGCTGCAGGGATCACAGACGGTCCGACGACTGTCGAACTCGCAGCGGCCGAACCGCACGTGCAAGACGTGTGCACATTCCTCATCAAGCGCGGCATCCGGATCGATGGGATTGGAGGGCACACACTCACGATTCACGGAAAGAAAGGACTGCTGACTGGAGCGTCTCATGCGGTGATACCTGACTATTTGGAAGCCGGATGCTTCCTCATCGCCGGCATCGTCACAAAGGGGAAGATCACGCTACGCGGCGCTGATCCGACACATCTCACATCGTTTCTTGGGGCGCTTCGGCGTGCAGGAGCTTCGTTCAGCATCGCACATGGCGGCGAGATCACGGTCGACGGCGCAGCATCGAAACTGAAAGCGACGCGCATCCAGACAAATATTTTCCCTGGTTTCCCGACGGATCTGCAGGCGCCATTCGGCGTGCTTCTGACGCAGGCCGAGGGTGTCAGTAAGATTTTCGAAGTGCTGTTCGAGGGTCGCATGGCATATCTGTACGAGCTCGAAAAAATGGGCGCGCAAATCGAGATCTTGAATTCACACCAGGCACTCGTCATCGGCCCGACGCAACTTCGTGGTAGGCAGGTCGCCAGCAATGATATCCGTTCGGGTGCCTGCATGGTCCTCGCGGGGCTCTGCGCGGAAGGGGAAACCGTCGTGACCGACGTGCATTACATTGAGCGCGGCTACGACCGGCTGGAGGAAAAACTGCGATCGCTCGGAGCGAACATCGTGCGGGAGGAGCTCTGATAGTCACAAGTCATAAGTCACAAGTAAAAATCACTTATGACTTACCTAGCCCTTCCCCTGAGTCCGTCCTATCGCTATTCTCTGCGCGCATGATCACATTTTCTGCATTGGACGGCTCGGCGTGCTCCGTGAAAACTGACGCAGTGACATTCGACGTTTTCCCAGCCAAGATCCCAAAAGACACATGGTGCCTTCTCAGTCATCCGGAGGAAGATTTTACGAATAAGAAAGCTGTCAGTTGGCCCGGCGAGTACGACTTTGGTGGCGTCACAGTCCGCGCAGTCGGGCAGGAGGCAGGCAAACAGGTTTCATACGCATGCCACACCGAAAATATTCGCGTCGCATTCGTCGATACGCCTGTACTGGATTGGGAGGACACGGAGATTGAAAAACTAGGCGACGTAGATGTGCTCGTCATCGCAGCTGATAATCCGAAGAAGATCACCGCACTGATTGAATCCGTCGACCCGCGCATCATCATCCTCTTCGAGGTAAAAGGCGGTGATCTCGTCGGCGCAGCGAAGGCATGCGGCGCTGCAGGGGTTGCTCCAGTATCAGAGTTCAAAGTAAAACCGAGCACATTACCGTCGGACTCCAGGCAGGTTGTCGTCCTGAAGTAATCAGGACGCCATTCGTGTATCGTAGGGCCGCTTTGTGGTTTCCATGCAATGGACCCACCTTCGCTCTTTCGCTTCGCTCAGAGCTTCGGCGGGCAGGTAGAACGACCCTCTCCTACTTGTCCACCGTAGTCGCCGCCCGAAATATGCTCTCGTAGTTCAATGGATAGAACGACCCTCTCCTAAGGGGTAAATGCAGGTTCGACTCCCGCCGAGAGCACCATTCGACTCTCCCGCTTACGCGGGATCGCTCATGGCAAGCCAGAAACAGCCGTGGCGACGAAGGTGGAAGGGGTACATGCAGGCCTGCCCTGCACCGGAGCGAAGCGACTGGTGCTGGGGTTCGACTCCTGCTAGGACCACCATTCGACTCATCTCGTAGGTGGATGTAACCCCCGCTTGGACGACTGTCCAACTCGGCGGGCATCCGGCATTTTTTTCTGCAAACATAGAAGGAGCGTTATAATCGCCCTCCTATGGTTCCACGCACAACCACCATCGGCCTTCTCGTTACCCTTTTCCTCGTCGTCTCTCTGCAGACAGTTGCTGCGGAGGACGTCTCCTGTCTGCAAAAAGCGGTCGACAAACGTCAGGAGGACCTGAAGGACGCGTACACGGAGTATTCGAAAACGATGATTGATGGCATAACGAGGCTCACGACAGACGAAAAAGATGCGCTGAACGAAAAAAATCTGAATTACCGCCAGAACAACACGTCATCTGCGCTCAATGACTTCGGATATGCGGTGAATGCGAACTGGCACCGGCTGTCCGTACGTTTGTCCCAGGTCTGGAATGATTACTATCGCGAACGTTACCAATGCGGATTCTCTCAGATCCCACCCCCGGCCTACGGTGGTGGGTACAACAATGGCGTGACCGCGTACTGCACGCAACCGGTTCTCCGTGTGCCCCCCGCAGGTTGCGCCTACGAATGCGCGAACGACGCATATGGTTGCCAGCGGTGCCACCTCGCCTGTCGGACACCTGTGAGCTATCAAGCCTGCGGTTGCCCGACTGTCTCTAGGCCTGTCTGCAGCCGCGATAACCGGACGTACGACAATGCGTGCCTCGCAATTTGCGATGGTCGCGATGTCTGGCACATCGGCGTCTGCTACTAGGGAAAATCCCTCGACGTTTTAGCTTTCCGCCTGTTCCGTAGCCGCTTTTTTTACGCTCTTCTTGGTCGCCTTCTTGATGAGTGCGGTTATCTGTTTTGTGAATTCTGGGAGCCATTCATCCGAGCCTGCAACTTTCTTGATGTCGGCTTCGGAAATGCGCAGTGTGGTTCCGACGATGCGCCACTGTGGACAGATCTGCAGCAGCTGCATGATTTCGGTTGCTGTCACACGGGGGGCTAGACTCACCACGATGTCTCGCTTCGACGAAGACACGGAATCCATCTTTACGCGCACGACGCCAGCCCTGCGGCAAGCCATTTTCAGGCGGATGACATGCAAGAGATGAAGGGCTTGGGACGGAAGCGGTCCGTACTCTTCGCGCAGATCCTCCTCGAATTCGGCGAGAATGGTTTCGTCCTCCGATCCTGCCAATTTTTGGTACGCCCCGATCTTCTCCTGTTCGTCCGGAATGTAAAACGAGGGTAGCAGTGCTTCGAAGGGCAGGATAATTTCGATGGTCTGCGGCATATCCTCGCCACCGCCTTTGCCTCCGGCCTTCATCTCCTCCACCGCAGCTTTGAGCATTCTAAGGTAATGACTGACACCGACTGTCTGCATGTTCCCAGACTGCGATGCACCGAGAATTTCACCGGCGCCGCGGATCTCCAGATCGCGCATCGCGATCTGAAAACCCGAACCGAGTTCGCTCGCTTCCACGATGGCACGGAGACGTTTCTTTGCATCATCCTTCAGTCTCTGCGAGTGGTACAGGAAGTACGAATACGCCTGGACCGTTCCGCGACCGACGCGGCCGCGGAGCTGATACAGCTGCGACAAACCGAATTTCTCTGCTTCATTGACAATGAGGGTGTTGGCGCGCGGGAGATCGATACCGTTTTCGATGATCGTGGAGCTCACGAGCACTGAATATTTACCGTTCTTGAAATCCACGATGCGCTCTTCCAGGACGTCCGGTTTCAGTTGTCCGTGCGTCACCACAAACGTTGCAGTCGGCACAAGGGCTTTCAGCTTCATCGCGAACGCATCGATCGTCTCAACGCGATTGTGGAGCATGTAGACCT
>CAZESZ010000006.1:0-21682 GCA_964514855.1 uncultured Candidatus Peribacteria bacterium
CCCCCTCGGGGGAGGGACTGAGCCTGCCATCCGGCAGGCAGGGATGAGGTGGAGGTGGGCGAACTGCCGATTACGGTTGTGGCCCCAGCACGATGACGAACTCGCCTTTAATCGTCAGAGTTTTTACGAGTTCCTGCAGACCTGCGATCGTCGTTCCGATCACTTCTTCGTGCATCTTCGTGAGCTCGCGACAGATGACGATTGCTCGGTCCGGCTGATCTGCGAAAGCGACCGAAAATTCGGAGAGGGTTTTTGCGATGCGATGCGGCGACTCGTAGAATACGACTGTTTTTTCTTCCGACAGCAGTGACCGGAGTAGTGTCTGGCGTCCTTTCTTGAGAGGCAGAAATCCGAGGTACGAAAATTGGTGGATCGGAAGCCCGGAAAGGCTTAGGGCGGCCAAGAAAGCAGAGGCGCCGGGGATCACTTCCATGGGCTGACCGGCGTGTCTGGCTTTCGATACAACGACGTATCCCGGATCCGAAATTCCGGGCGTTCCCGCGTCCGAGACGAGCACCAAGTGTTCGCCTTTTCGCAGTCGATCGACGATCCAGTCAGCTTTCGTATCGTCGGTGTAACCGTGAAAGGAGATGAGTTCTTTCTTCGGAAGCCCGAGTAGATTCAGAAGCTGTCCGGTCACACGCGTGTCTTCACAGATGATGGCATCGCACTTCTCAAGAACGTCTTTCGCGCGGATGGTGATATCGCCGAGATTCCCGATGGGGGTAGAGAGGATAGATAACACGGTGCTGATTCTACCTACCCAGGAGCATCCACAATAGGAGCAGCAATACAGGCTGATGGACGAAGTAGATCGCAAGCGATCGCCGTCCGGTCCAGAGAATCCATCGCGGCCATTGCACTGTGTCGAAGAGCGTGAGAACACTGTGCCGTTCTGGTGCATACAGCACGTCACCGAGCCCCATACCGATGATGATTGGCCCGAGCCACGGTAGAAGGGGGTAGTAATCTACCGATGAAAACCCCTTGTTCATGATGCCGAATGGAAGAAGGATAGGAGTCGAGAGAGCTGCTATGGGGAGAAAGAACGCTGTCGACATGATGAGTATGCCGAGGAGAAGATTCCATTGTTGCAGTGGTCGAGCACCATACTGCACGATGGTCGCGACTCCGATGAGATGGAGAATGCCGAAGATGACGAAGGTGCCAGGGTCAATCATCCAGGTAACGCCGGTGACGATCATGCCGCCGGCGATCATGACAAGTGCGCGTGTGCCATATTTTCGCATTCTTACGTCAGGATGCGTGTGTTCCCATGAGATGACGAAGCAGATGCCAACAAGAGTCAGAAAGACGAAAGCGGTCATGCGTGCGGCGATCGAGAGCCAGCCAGACTCCACTGCGATCGGGTATCCGTAGTATACGGAGAGGTCGAAGCAGAGGTGATAGGCGATCATTGCCAGGACCGCGAGTCCGCGCAGAAGATCGAGTTCTGGATAGCGAGTGTCGCTCGATGTCATGCATTGATTCTATCCGAAGAGAGATCGGGAGTTTTTGTGCGTGAAAATGAAGTCATTGACTTGTCAAAGATGGCTTCTCGATGTGCATAAACGACTCCTCCAAGGGGCTTCCCTTTTGCCCTCTTTCCGGTATCCTCCCTGGGCTTCTTTCATGAGCAAAGTTCTATGGCGAAATCTCCCATCCCACGTGACGACCAAGAGCAGGTACCGCTCGATACGAAGAATATCGGCACCATCCAGGCGCGACAGATCGTGACCGAGATGGAGGAAAGTTACCTGAACTACGCAATGAGCGTCATCGTTTCGCGCGCACTTCCGGATGCACGCGATGGTCTGAAGCCAGTGCATCGCCGCATCCTCTATACGATGCACGAAATGGGACTACGATCGTCCGCAAAGTTTCGCAAATGTGCTGCCGTCGTCGGTGACGTCATGGGTAAGTACCATCCGCATGGGGACTCGGCGATCTACGAAGCGTTGGTCCGTATGGCCCAGGACTTTGCGATGCGATATCCGCTGATCTATGGCCAGGGAAACTTCGGATCCATTGACGGTGACAACGCCGCCGCCATGCGGTACACCGAGGCGAAGATGATGACCGTTGCAGACGAACTTCTGACAGATATCGAGAAGAACACGGTCGAATTTCGGCCGAACTACGACGGTACTCGAAAAGAACCGTCAGTCTTGCCGTCCAAGCTCCCGAATCTTCTCTTGAATGGCACTGTCGGTATCGCCGTCGGTATGGCCACAAATATCCCGCCTCATAATCTCCGTGAGCTCACGACGGCCATTCTTCACCTCACCGAGCATCCGGATGCGACCGTGGAGGATCTGCTGGAGTTCGTCCAGGGCCCCGATTTTCCGACTGCCGGTTACGTGTATGACAAAGAAGCGCTGAAACAGGCATACCTCACCGGTCGCGGATCCGTCGTGTGTCGTGGCAAGGCCGAGATCGAAGAATCCGGAAACCGTCACATCATTCGCATCAGCGAACTTCCGTACCAGGTCAATAAGTCCGTGCTCATCACGCGCGTTGCGGAACTGGTGACCGATAAGATCATTCAGGGTATTTCCGATATCAGAGACGAATCCGATCGCGACGGCATTCGCATCATCATCGAGCTGAAGAAAGACAGCTATCCGCAGAAAATTTTGAACCAGCTCTACAAGCACACGGATCTCCAGACCAGTTTCGGTTACAACTGTATCGCGCTCGCCGACGGCTTGCAGCCGAAGCTTCTGAATCTTCAGGAATTCCTCCAGATCTTCATCGAGCACCGTCGCACGATGATCACGCGCCGCGTGACGTTCGATCGTGACCGTGCCAAGGAACGCGCACACATCCTCGAAGGCCTCACGATCGCACTCGATAACATCGACGCCGTCATCAAGACGATCCGAAGCAGTGAAACGCAGGACGAAGCACGGATGTCTCTCATCAAGAAATTCAAACTCTCCGAGATCCAGGCCAATGCGATCCTCGAGATGCAGCTGCGGCGTCTTGCAGGACTCGAGCGCAAGAAAATCGAAGACGAGCTGAAGGCAACGCTCGCGTTCATCAAAGAATGCGAGGCGATCCTCAAAGATAAGAAGAAAGTCGATGCCATCATGATCGGCGAACTGAATGACCTCACGAAGAAATACGGCGATGACCGCCGTACCGTCGTCGTCGCGCACGCGGTCGGGGAGTTCTCGGCCAAAGATACGATCCCGAATGCTCCGATGATGGTTGCTCTCACGACGCACGGTTACGTGAAGCGCCTCAGCCCCGCGCAATTCCGCGCCCAAAACCGCGGCGGTAAGGGGATCAAGGGCATGACGACCAAAGAAGAGGACGAAATCATGAGCATCGTCAGTGCCATGAACCACGATGACATGCTCTTCTTCACGAATACCGGACGCGTCTTCAAATTGCCGGTCTACGAGCTCCCGCAGGCCAGCCGCACGGCCAAGGGCCAGGCAATCGTGAACCTTCTCCAGCTGCAGCCTGGCGAAAAAGTTGCCGCCATCATGAAGTCCAAGCTCGAGGGTAAGAACCATCTGTTCATGACGACGGTGAAGGGAACGGTGAAGCGTACCGAGATCTCCGAATTCGAGAATATCCGACGCTCCGGCTTGATCGCGCAGAAGATGCACGACGGCGACGAGCTGAAGTGGGTCGTGGCGACGAGTGGCAAAGACGAGCTCTTCATTCTCACGAAGAAGGGCAAATCGATTCGCTTCATCGAGACCGATGTCCGTGCCATGGGGCGTGCCGCGGCAGGAGTCCGTGGCATCAAGATCGGCGCGGGGGATTACGTCGTGGAAGCAGCCGTGGTCAGTGATCCGGTGAACAGTCAGCTCCTCGTCGTCATGGAGAATGGACTCGGAAAATCTACGCCAGTATCACTCTACCGTTTGCAGGGTAGAGGCGGCAGCGGCGTGAAGGCTGCACAACTGACGGCCAAGACCGGCGACATCGTTGGTGGAGCCATTCTCTCGGAGCAGGATCAGGGTGACCTCATCTGTATCAGTAAGCAAGGCCAGACCATCCGGATGAAGCTTTCAGATATCCCGAGTCGTGGCCGTGCTACCCAAGGCGTCATTGTCATGCGTCTCGATACAGGGGACAAAGTGGCGTCTGTGAGCGTCGTGATGTTCGATCCAAACGCAGAGATCGCAAACGAGGTTGAGGAGGCAGTCGAGACCGAGTCAGAGCCAGAGCCCCAGCTTCTGCAAGATGAGGCTCCTGAACCGATCAAGAAGAACGAGAAGGCTCCGAAGAAGCCAAAGAAGAAATAAGGCGTTTTTCTATTGCCCTTGCCCTGCGCATCTCCTAGAATCCCGCAGCTATGAAAAAAGGTATCCACCCGCAGATGCATAAAGACGCCGTCACGACGTGCGTGTCGTGCAGTGCCGTTTTTCCGATTCCTGCGACGGTGAAAGTCCTCCAGGTGGAAGTCTGCAGCAACTGTCATCCGATCTACACCGGAGAATACCGTGGACTCATGGTGTCTGGCCGCGTGGATCGCTTCCGCAAGGTTGCTGAGGCCACGAAGAAGAAGCAGGAAGAGCTGAAAGTCATCGAGGCGAAGCGCGCAGCCAAGCCAAAGATCAAGAAGGCGAAGAAGGCATAAGCGGTTTTACGAACTTGAGCACTCACGACAAAAGAGTGCTATACTTCCGTACATGAACATACGTCAAGCGAGGCTTCTTCAGGCCATTATCGACCAGTTCATCGATTCGGCTATTCCGATCGGATCCAAGAAACTTCTGGAATCTGCCGAGTTTTCCGTCTCGTCGGCAACTATTCGTTCCGAAATGTCCGAACTCGAGGAGCTTGGATATCTGGAGCAACCACATGTGTCTGCAGGTCGTATCCCGACGGTGAAGGGGTACCGAATGTACGTGAAAGAATTTATGCGTCCGAGCGAACACGAACGCGCCGTGCGTCTGCGTTTTAATGATCTCAAGGAAGAGTACTTCCGACACAAAGACAAAGAGCGTGTGTATGAGTCCGTCGCGCTGCTCTCCAATATGATGCCGAACGTCGCATTCGCAACCGTACCGCATCTGTCACGTGTCTACTACCTCGGCCTTGCCAATGCCGTTCGTCAGCCCGAATTTCAGGCCGATAGCACGCTCATGAGTGGTGTCGTGGAAGTATTGGAGAAGCGTCTGACGTCTGTCATTTCCAGTATCGAACTCAGCGACGATGTGCAGTTTTACATTGGTGACAAAGATCTGTGTCCGGAGTTCCAGAGCTGCTCCATGCTCATCACGAAGTATCGGGTTCGTGATGAAGAAGGGAGCATCGGCATCCTCGGTCCGGTTCGTATGGATTACGGCTACAACAGCGTAACGCTCGATATGATCGCTAGTTTGATCCGTGATGCCTGATAGGAAAACGATTACATCGTCTGTCCATTGCTAGACCGCTATGCTTTGCCGATAATCACTGCGTTCTCGATTTTTTCCTATCTTTCTTTATGTCACGCGCCAAACGTTTCGTCGTCCGCACGCTTCCCGCCGCATTTTTGGCAGGCACGCTCTTCGGTTCCGCTGTCACGTCGCTCGGTGCGGCGTTCCGCGGATCGGCCATCTTCCGCGACGTTCCGAGTACGCACTACGCGGATGAGGCCATCGGTGAGATGTACCAACTTGGGATCATCAAAGGCCTCGATAGCTCGCACTTCGGTCCCGATATGCCGCTCACGCGCGGACAAGCTGCACTTCTGTTCCAGCGCCTTCGCAATGAAATCAAAGGCATTACGCCCACCAGCTCTACTTCCAGCAGAAGTAGCAGCAGCTCTTCCTCATCGTCCTCGTCCGTGAGCAGCAGCACCTCGAGCACATCGTCCTCATCGTCATCGTACAATCCGGGAGGAACCATTCGTTTCAGCGCCAACGAGATCAACGTCGACAAAAACGTCGCAGTCGGAGAGGTCGTCATCACGATCGTTCGCATCGGCGGTAACACCGGTGCGGGAACCGTGGAATACTCGTTCAGCGGCGGCACGGCCATCGCGGGCAAAAATTACACGCCGCTGTCGGGCACGCTATCGTTTGCAACGAAAGAGACGAGCAAGCAGATCAAGATGAAGATCTTCAACGATACGTCGACGACTGGCACGAAGACCGTCATGCTGACGCTCCGGAAGCCGACTGGCGTCCTCGTCATTGGTAACCCGAGCACGATCGCGCTCAACATCAATGATCCGAACGTTGCTTCGTCTTCGTCATCACTCTCCAGCAGCGTCAGCGCTGCCACCACCATCGCGCTGAGTGCGAGTGAGTACGGAGTTGCCGAAAATGGCGGCAGCATAACGATCACGGTCAATCGCATTGGTGTGACGACATCGGCAGTAGGAGTCTCATACGCGACAACGAACGGATCTGCAACCGCTGGTCCTGATTACACATCTGCAGGCGGAACATTTAGCTTCGCTGCTGGCGAGACCGTGAAGACATTCAGTATCCCGGTCATCAATAACTCGTCCATCGAAGGTAGTCGTTCCTTCCGCGTGAACCTCTCGAGTCCGACCGGAGGTGCTGCCCTCGGTACCAGCAGTGCTGGCGTCACGATCAACGACGACGAGTCTGTCTCGATGAGCGGTAGCGGCTCCTTCAAATTCAGTAGTTCCAGCTTTACGGCGACTGAAGCATCAGGTCAGGCGATTATCACCGTGCGTCACATCGGCGGTCTCGGCGCTGCTGCAGTCAGCTATTCAACCGGAGGCGGTAGTGCCCTTGCCGGCACTGACTACATTGCGACGAGTGGCATCCTCAACTTTGCTGCGGGAGAGACTAGCAAAGTCTTTATCGTCCCGATCTACGGTGATTCCGTGCTCGATCCTGGCGAGACCGTCAGCTTGAGTCTGTCCAGCCCCACGAATGGTGCTACAGTTTCTGACCCGAGCATTGCTTCGCTCACCATCGGAGAAAATTAGCAGATATTTCTTGCATAGTGAAAGGGCGCTCCTGCATCGGGGCGCTCTTTGGATATCAGCGGACGATAAAGAGCCACGCAACCAATGCAAGCACGATGCGGTAGACGCCGAAGGCAGCAAACGTGTGCGACCGTACGTAACCAAGTAGCCACCGAATGGCGGCGTACGCCGTGATAAATGCAGAGATGAACCCAATACCGAGCGTGACAAAATCGTGCAGAGAAAATATGTCGCTCGATTTCACGAGATCGAGGCCTGTTGCTGCAGCCATCGTCGGAATCGCAAGTAAGAACGAAAAATCGACGATCGCACTGCGACTCATGCCGCCTGCCATGCCGGCAATCACGGTTGCCGCGGATCGGGAGACGCCGGGAATGAGCGCAAGAGCCTGAGCGGTGCCGATCAGAAGAGATTGGGGGATCGTGATATTCTGCGCTTCCGTGACAGTCGGCAGTGTTTGTCCGCGCATGCGTTCAAATCCGATGAGAACAAGGCCTCCAATGACCAGTGCGACGATGACGACAGTCAGATTTCCGAGTAGATATGTCTTGACGATCTGATGAAGCGCGAAACCGAGGATGCCGGTTGGCACGAATGCGACACTGACGGTGACCCAGAGGCTTCTGTGTGCGAGGATCATCTTCCGATAGGCCAGGATGGCGGCCGCGATGGCGCCGAGCTGAATGGCGATCTCAAAACTCTTCAGAGCCTCCGTGTTTGGAAGTCCAAACAAGCGTCCGGCTTTGATCTGGTGTGCTGTTGAAGAAATCGGCAGGAATTCGGTGATGCCCTCGATGAGCCCGAAAGCGACTGCATGGATAAGCGTCATGAGATCGTGACAGAGGATCGGATGATTGCGAGTATCCAGATCATCAAGACAACTGAGAGCACATACAGAAGCAGCGCGATGAGCGATGCTCCCGCAGCGACATCTTTCGTTATTTTGATGCCTGGATGATAGTGCCCTCCCCGATGTGTTTTCTCGCAGTCATCGAAGGTATCAGCGAGACGTTCGATGGCGGTGTTCAGGAGTTCGATGACGATAAAGAAGAGGCCCATGAGCGTCATGCCGATGATGAGTGGAATTTCGATCGCTCTGAAGATCATCACACTAATCGTGCACAGAAGGATGTGCGCGAGCAGAAAGAGGCGCAGGTTCCTTTCGTGGAGGAATGCGTGCGAGAGACCTGCCAAGGCAAAGCCGAAACTGCGAACGGTACGTTTCATGGTGTGTAGGGGAATCAGGCGGAAATGCCCGGGACCGGGAACGTTCTGCAGAATGCCATGACGTCTTTCTGTAGGTTCGTGATGGCACGTTCATCGGCGCGGTTCTCCACTGCTTGTAGCATGAAGTCAGCGAGTGTTTCCATATCTTTTTCTTTCATGCCGCGAGTGGTGATGGCTGGAGTGCCGAGACGAATGCCGGAGGGGTCCATGGGCTTCCTCGTATCGTTCGCGATCATGTTCTTGTTCAGCGTGATGCCGACTCTATCGAGGACCGTCTCCACCTCGCCGCCGCCGATGCCCCACGACGTGACGCAGTCGATGAGCATGAGATGGTTGTCCGTGCCGTTCGTTACCAGTTTCACATTCTTCTTCATGAGGTAGTCGGCGAGATGCTTGCTGTTGCTAACAACCTGCTTGGCGTAGTCCTGAAATTCTGGCTTCAGAGCTTCACCGAAAGCGACAGCCTTGGCTGCGACCATCTGCATGATCGGTCCGCCTTGGAGTCCGGGGAAGACCGATTTATCGATCTTCTTTCCTAGCTCTGTGTTCTTGCACAGAATCATGCCACCGCGTGGACCACGAAGTGTTTTGTGCGTCGTCGTGGTGATGACATCGAAACCGTCATGGAATGGATTTCTGAGTGCTTTTCCGGCGATGAGTCCGGCGATGTGTGCCATGTCGGCTACCGTGACGGCACCCACTTCGTCCGCGATCGCTTTCATCTTCGCGTAGTTTAGTTCGCGTGGGTACGCCGAGAAGCCGGCAAGAATGATTTTTGGCTTCTCTCGTTTGGCGACTTCTCGCATCTCATCGTAGTCGATCTCACCGGTTTCCACGTCTTTCATTTTGTAGCGTACAAATTTGAAAATCTTCGTCAGGTATGTGACCGGATGGCCGTGCGTGAGGTGTCCGCCGTGTGAGAGATCCATTCCCATCACGGTGTCACCGGGTTCGAGGAGCGCGAAGTACATTGCGACGTTGGCTGGAGCACCCGCGTGCGGTTGGACGTTGGCGTGTGCGCAGTCAAAGAGCTTCTTTGCGCGATCGATTGCAAGCCTCTCAACCACGTCCGTGTATTCCTGCCCCCCATAGTATCGACGTCCGGGATAGCCTTCCGAATACTTGTTATTGAAGACCGTTCCCATAGCTTCCAGCACAGCCGGTGAGACGTAGTTCTCGGATGCGATGAGCTCGACGCCGTCGGCTTGGCGCCTCATTTCCCCGAAGAGGGCCTCGTAGACATCCGGGTCACACTGTTGGAGGTTTGAGTAAGAGGGCATGATTGGAGTGTAAAGCGGAATGCTGGAAGTGAAAAGTTTAAAACGTTGCATCCGCTGTCATGACGCTGTCCACTGTGCGGTCGTGCGGTTCTATGGGGATTTCTGGTACGAGCTGACAACCAAAGCACACACCGATGGTCTTCATGGCGGGATTTCGCTTCATTTGTTCCGCGAGCCAATGGTCGTAGCCGCCATTGCCACGGCCGAGCCGCACGCCGTCCTTTGTGAACGCACGACCGGGGATGATCGCGAGCGCGATCGTCGATTCGTCGACCGGATCATCGTGCAGCGGTTCGATGATGTTTGTGATCGAATTTCTGCCGATCTCATCGAGTGATCGGATTCGATGCATCGTCATGTGATGACCCTCTGATTTTCCCATACATATAACGTTTTTTTGCTCTAGCAGTTCTGTTATGAACGGCGTGATATTCGGTTCGTCCGCGTATGGCGAGTACAGGGCGATGACTGTGGGAGCAGATGGCATTCGCTTTCTGAGTTCTCGCACGATGATCTGACTTTCAACGCGTCGATCATTCTCCGTCATTCTCAAGAGACGTTCTTTGATTGCTCGCCGGAGTTCGGCTTTGGCTTCCATTAAAATCCTCCGAAGACTTCCGCTGCCGCTTCGACGAGATCTGTCGTCGGGCCGGTGCTTGCCGTTGCGGTTTTCTCGAGTGCGCACAGTATCCGGATTGGTTTCTTGAAGACTTCCTGCAGAACTTCTTCCACGCTGCGGCTCGCTTTCGTATCGGCGATCTTATCTCTATGGAAAGCGGATGCGAAGGCCAGGCGCAGCGTCGTACCATCGGCCGCTGCGACCGTGGCGTCTTTCAAGCTCATGCGGACCGATGGGGGAGTGACCGCTTTTCCAATGGTGTCCCAATGCTTCAGAACATTCGGCAGGGTGAAGTCGTCGATCGTGATGACAGCCGACTTCGTCGGTATACCCGAGTCTTTGTGCGCTGCAGCCGCTTTCGGTGGCGGGGACTCAGGGGCACGGAGAATGGGTGTTGCAGGCTCTGAGCGGTCTGGTGCTTTCACTGCCCCCAAAGAGTCCATACACAGCGAGAGCAGCGCGGATTCCAGGACGAGACCGGGCATCGGCGAGCTGCGCATGTTCTTCAGTGTCGACAGGAGGATATCGGACATGGAAATGAACGCATCGGGAGACTCTCGGCGTTCAATAGCTTCATGCATCTGCCTTCGAACGAGCGAGAGAAGATCTGCTGCGACCGAGTCCAGCGGAACGTTCGCTTCTTCCATCTGTCGCACGAGCTCGGAGATGCTATGCATGTTCTTCGCGGTCAGAGCCGCCGCGATGTCTTCGATGAAAACCACCGACGTCTTGCCGATGCGTTCGGTCACGTCGGGGAGCGTGATTTTGTCGAGCGACCTCAACTGATCCATGAGCGAGATGCCATCGCGGAAGCTACCGGACGCATGGCGCGCGATGGCACGCAGAGATTCGCGGTCGATCTTGATGTGCTCTTGATCCGCGATGTACTGCAGACGTCGGATGATATCCTCGTCTTTCACCCGTTTGAAGAGAAAACGCTGGCACCGCGACTGAATGGTATCGGGGACTTTGTGCAGCTCGGTTGTTGCGAGGATGAAGTAGGCGTACTCGGGCGGCTCTTCGAGAGTCTTCAGGAGCGCGTTGAACGCTTCTTTCGTGAGCATGTGGACCTCGTCGATGATGTAGACTTTCGATTTCGACACGATCGGTGAAAAGTTAATTTTTTCGATCAAATCGCGAACATCATCAATGCGGCGGTTACTGGCCGCGTCGATCTCGACTACGTCACTGAGAGAACCGTTCTCAATTTCGTGGATCATATGTCTCCTAATCGTCTCATCTTCGATGCCGCGCAGCAGAATAGTTTTCGCCATGATGCGAGCCACCGATGTCTTGCCGGTACCGCGACTGCCGCACAGTAAGTAGGCGTGGGAGATTCTATCCTGCGCTACGGCTTGCTCCAGTGTTGTGACGACGTGGTCCTGGCCCACGACGTCGGCGAAATTTTGCGGCCGGTACGTGAGGTAGAGCGTCGTCATCGGAGATCGAGTATATCATGGTGCCTGCAGAACGTCGCCATGCCCTCGGGCCGTTTTCATGCTAACATCGAATCGTATTTCTTCCGCATCTCATGAACAAGCTCACTCCCACCCTTCTTTCTATCGCATTTCTTCTCACTGCATGCGGCGTTGATACGACTGGCCTGAGTCCAGAGTCGTCTCGCACGGCCAAGGGGGCAGAAACCGCGCTTGTCACCGTCACGGAGTTCGGAGATTTTCAGTGTCCTGCCTGCAAGACTGCCCATGAACTTCTCACGAAGCCGATCCTCACGCAGTATGACCGCAAGATCCGCTTCGTCTTCAAGCATTTTCCGCTCCAGACCATTCATGCGTACGCTCTCGAAGCATCGGAGGCTGCTGAGTGTGCAGCTGATCAGGGGAAATTTTGGGAATTCGTCGACATTACGTACGAAAAGCAGGAGAGTCTCAAGAGCGCAGCGTTGCGTGATTGGGCAACTGAACTGAAGCTCGATGTGCCGCTCTTCGATCGGTGTGTTCGCTCTCGCATCAAGAGGAAGACGGTTCTGGCCGACGCAGCCGAGGGTGAGAAAAAAGGTGTGAATTCAACCCCAACGTACTTCGTGAATGACATCCGTGTTACCGGTAATACAATCCAAGCACTATCGTCGGCCATCGATGCCGCTCTGGCCAGCGCGAAACAGGTGCCACTCTAGGCCGCCCCATGATCCTTCCTAGTAGGTTCGTGAGAGCTGTGCGAATCCGTTGATGAGGTGCAGCTCGGTGTCGTACAGGACGAAGGTCCGTAGCTTTCCAGCCTCTTTCTGTTTCGGTACGACGTATTTCTGTGGTCCGTACGCTGCTTGCAATGGGCCTAGGTCGATAGCGGTTGCATCAGGGAACGCTCCATCCCGAGGATCGACGACAGTCGTGATGTAGACGTGTGGTGCTGGTCCCGGCTTCATCGCGAAGTCGGAGGAGAGATACAGTGTGTCATCGACGTAGAGAACATAGCCGAACGCTTCGGTCTTGATGGTGATGATCGGCCCCATAAAACCTTCGTTCTGTCGTTTTCTGGCTTCTGCGGCGATATCTTTTCCACGTTCGATCTCACGTTCGATGATCGTCCGCATCGTCGGATCATCGATGATTGGATCATCGGTGATGATGAAGTTCGCCATCGTATCGGCCAACTCTTCGCCGTAGCGTGAGGCCGTGAGTGGGTTATCGTTCTGTTCCGTCATGCTCGTTCTTGATGGCGAACAGGCAGTCAGCGTTAGGAGAAGCACCGGAATGGCGATGATGGTGAGGCGCATAGCGGCAGTTTTGTACAGGTTCGGACCACGGCACGCAACCCGATTACAGTGAAAGTGCCAGTGCAAACGAATTGTTTGGTTCATCATCACTCGGACGCGTCAGAGATCTCATCTCGGTGAGCATGTACAGGAACTCACGCATCCATTCCTCGGATTTTGGTTCGCCGTTGAGGTGGGGGCAGAGTGTTGTCCAGTAGAGCCATCGTGGATCCTGTTCGTGTTCCAGTTTTTCCCCCAGTGCGCTCACGACCCCGCCGGCACCCATGTTGGTGTGCAGGAATGTGGCTTTATGTCGGGACAGTTCCTGTTTGCGAAAATACGCGCTATCGGCTGTCGCATAGTCCAAGGAATCATGCCGACCGACATCCAGACCATTTTCCGCACGGTGTTTCGTGAGCTGGGTCTGATCCTCGCTCGCGCCTTTGCGCGCGATGTCTTCATCCAGATAGGGACCGCCATGCGTGCGGCACCACAGATTGTTGTACGTGATCCATCGGAGCTGATGGATGCCTCGGTTGGGGCTTGGGCTTCTGAGAAGCCGTTTCACGAGTGGAATCATCTCTGAGTGAGAGTGCTCCATGTGTGCGAGGAGCTCGCGCAAGCGCTTTTGCTTTTCGTTCACTTTCTCTGGTCCGCCTCGGATCTTTTCACTGAACTTGGCGACATGGTTTTCCATAGACTTCAGCCTCGGCCAATCCGACTGCCTGATGTGCATTGTCTTCGTCTTCGCGATGAGTGCGCTTGCTTCGGACCAGTCTTTCATGTCCATTGCATGGCGGATCTTGAGGAAGATCGGTAGCTCACTCTCCACATTTATTGCATCTTTCAGCCGTTCTTCGGCCTGCTTCACGTACGAAAGACGTTTCGTATAGTGCATGCTGAGGAATTCCACCGGCGACTTCATCGTGAATCCGCGCGCGGAGGCATCGTTGCCGCGCTCGGCGAATTTCTTGCGTGCAGCGTCGTATCGCTCTTTGACTGCTGCCCAATTCTGGATCAGGCCTTCAAGGGACTTCGCTCCTGAGCCGTTCACAAAGGCGACAATCTTCTTTGGATCAGCTTTCGATGCAAAGATTCGCTCCAGCCATACACCCACTTTTCCGTCCAGCATCCATTTATTGGTGGCGGCATCCTGCAGCTTTTCTTTCGCGGTCGCGTAGAGCTCGAGGCGCGATGACTCCTGAGCATTGATGCGCGCTATGGCTTTGGAGACGAGGCCGCGACGTTCCCTGAAGTGTAGATCGAGGCATTTCTCGCGGTCACTCAAGATCGCGAGCTCTGGCTCTGCGGCAATAATGTCCTTGAAGAGAGGATTTTTGACGACAGTATCTCGGTCCTCCGCGACTTTCTTCCAACGGCCCACGAAATTTCCGAGTTCGGATTGTACCCAGGCCATTTTCATTTGAAATGATGACATCGATGAACTCTGTGCGCTCGTATCGTAGAGCCGATCGAACCACCGGTTGTAGGATGCCTTGGAAATGTACGGCGCTGCGGCCGACATGTGGCTGGTAAATGTCTGATACAGGCTTTCACCTTTCTCTAGAACAAGTGATCCGTCCTTGCGAATAAAGTCTTCGCGCCAGTGGATGCTCTTTTTTTCGCTCACATCATCAGTCAATTTCATGTCCGCAAGCCACTGTAGAGTCTCGCGCGTCGTGTCCAGCGAGCCGAAACCAGTGCGGTTCATGAGTGACCGATAGCTATCGCGAAACGAGAGCACTGCTGCTGCGCGGCGCTGCATCTCGGGACTCCGAATAGCATCGGAATTTTTGGTTTCACTGCGAAGCGCCGGTGCGTATTCCTGGAGTGCCATAAAGGGGGATTCTCACTGTAATCTTTTTTTGTCGCGTGCGCACGCGGTGTGCGTTGCAATTTTCCTATTCTCCAGCACGACTCGCGTGTGGTAGTCTCCCTCCGACGCTCTTCGCTTTGCTTCAGAGCTTTGGAGGGCAGGCCCTCTATTCCCCACGTGTATGATTTTATCCGATAGAGACATCAAGAAGGCCATCGAATCCGGACGCGTTAAAATCGAGTCCAACCAAACCGAGCTCTTCCGGTACATCCACGCAAGCAGCATGGACCTGCGGCTCGGCAACGTCTTCAAGGTCTACGAACACAGTAAGTACGCCGTTCTGGATCCGAAGAATCCAAAGACATTTGCTCAGAACATGCGCATCATCACGATTCCGGACGGCGAGCCGTTCATCGTCCAGCCTGGTGAGTTTATTCTCGGTGTCACGCAGGAGAAGATTACGGTTCCGGATGATCTGGTCGTCAGAGTGGAAGGCCGGAGTTCACGCGGTCGTCTGGGTATCATCGTCCATTCCACGGCCGGTTTCGTTGACCCGGGTTTCGTCGGCACCATTACGCTCGAGATCAGTAACCTGAACCGTCTGCCGGTGGCACTGTACCCCGGTATGCGCGTCTGCCAGCTCGCATTCGAAATGATGTCCTCACCAGCCGAAACACCGTACAACCTGAAGCCGCACAGCAAGTACCAAAACCAAGTTCTTCCGGAGGAAAGCAGGCTCAGTATCGATCCCGAATTCGCAACGCTTGTTGGTGTGGCGGTCGAGCAACTCTAGATCAGTACGATTTATGTTCACCATCACGAACCGCACCGGCGTTGATCTCGCGAAGATGCTGAAGGGCGGCGTCATCATGGACGTCGTTACTGCCAAGCAGGCGAAGATCGCGGAAGCAGCTGGTGCCTGCGCGGTCATGGCCCTCGAGCGTGTTCCATCCGATATTCGCGCGCAGGGTGGTGTTGCCCGCATGAGCGACCCGAAGCTCATCGCTGAGATCCAGAAAGCTGTCTCGATCCCGGTCATGGCGAAGATCCGCATCGGACACATCGCCGAGGCCAGGATTCTCCAGGCGATGGGTATCGATTTCATCGACGAATCTGAAGTTCTCACGCCCGCCGATCCGTTCCATCACGTCGACAAACACGGCTTCAAAATTCCGTTCGTGTGCGGTGCGACGAATCTCGGCGAGGCGCTTCGCAGGATCGACGAAGGTGCCTGTATGATTCGTACGAAAGGCGAAGCCGGTACCGGCAATGTCGTCGAAGCCGTTCGTCACCTCAGGCTCATTCAAGGCGAGATCGCTGCGCTCACGACGATGTCTGCTGCAGAGCTCAAGGCGTTCGCTCAGGCAGAGCGCGTTTCGCTTGATCTTGTCACTCACGTGAAAAAAAATCAGCGACTGCCAGTCGTTACGTTCGTTGCCGGAGGCATCGCAACGCCGGCGGACGCAGCATTCTTGATGGAGCTTGGAGCTGAGGGAGTCTTCGTCGGCTCGGGTATCTTCAAATCCAAGGATCCGACTCGCATGGCCAAGGCCATCGTGCAGGCGGTGACGAACTTCAGGGACGCGAAGAAATTGCTGCAGGTTTCCACCGGACTGCTCGGTGCGATGGCGGGCCTGGAGATTACGACGTTACAGAACAAAATGGCTGAACGCGGCTATTGATGTATCGAATATCGAACGATGGAATGTCGAATGTGGAATGAGTAGAATTCGACATTCGATATTCCACATTCCACATTCACGATAAGATGTTCCTATGATCGTCGGCGTTCTGGCATTTCAGGGAGACTTTGCAGAGCACAGAGATGTGCTCACTCGTTTGCGCGTGCCTTCGGTGGAAGTGAGAAGTCAGAGTGATCTGGCGAAGATCGATGCACTGATTATTCCCGGCGGAGAGTCGACGGTGATAGCGAAATTTTTGGAAGAAACTGGCGTCGGTACCGAGATTCGAAATCGTATGAAGAGCCAGAAGCATCCGCTTCGGATCTACGGCACGTGCGCAGGTGCGATCGTCCTCGCGAAAAAGGTGACCGGGAAAAACGCACCGAGAACACTCGGACTCATCGATGCTGTCATCGATCGGAATGCCTACGGCACCCAGATCGACAGTTTCGAAGTCGATCTTAAGGTGTCCGGCATCAGAAAGCTTGTTCCTGCCGCCTTCATCCGGGCACCCAAGATTACTGCCGTGGGCAAAGGTGTCGAGGTGCTTTCCCGGTATCGGGGGGAACCAGTACTCGTTAGGCAGGGAAGCGTGATGATCGGTACGTTCCATACAGAAGTCCGCATGTCGACCGACGTGCACGCGATGTTCCTCGGCATGCAGTCCTAGTCTCATACGAAATCCTTCATGAGTTCGGTGACGTCGAACACTTCTACTTCATCCACCGGACTCGTCTTTCTCCCTTGGCGCGGTACCAACCGTTCGTAGAAATTAGGCTGATCCTCGCGGCGGTACAAGATGCCAGTAGCGATTCGTTCATTCGTGTCGATCGCAAGCTTTCGGGCTTTGACGAAGTCCGAAGGATCGTGATTCTCGTCTTCCACTTTGTAATATTTTTCGAGAAGCATCGTGTGTGTCGCGAAGTGGTTGTACGTCGGGCAGGCTTGCAAGATGTCCACGAACGCGAAGCCGCGATGACGGATCGCTTCTTTGAGGACCGATGTGACTTGTTTGATATCGCCGGAGAATGCGCGAGCCACGAAGGTAGGCTCGAGCGAGAACAGGAAATCCATTGAATTGAGGGTCATCTCGGGCATGCCGTTGGGTGCGGTGTTCATCTTCTGTCCTTGTGGCGTGAGTGCACTCGCTTGGCCGGTCGTGAGGCCGTAGTTGCCGTTGTTGTGGAGGACGAATGTGATGGGGTAGTGACTGCGGACAGCGTGGACGAGGTGGCCGATGCCTTCCGAGAAGCTGGCGCCGTCGCCGCCGAACGCGATGACCGGCAGTGTTGGATTCGCGATCTTGGCACCTGCCGCGAACGGCAGAACCCGGCCATGGAGTCCGTGGAAGCGGTAGCCTTCCAGCTTGTCGCTGGCGTTACCGTGACATCCCACGTCGTAGCAGAGCAGGCACTGGTGCGGCGCAATCTTCAATTCCGTGAGTGCGGCTTTCACCCCTGTCCAGATGCCGTAGTTGCCGCAACCGTCACACCACGTGCAGCGGTTCTCGCTGTGAAAATCTTTCATCGAGGGGCCGGAGATGTCGAGTGAGATGGCCATGGTTACGGCACGAGGGGAACGATGAGACGCACGAGCTCATCGATGAAGAACGGACGACCGTCGTACTTCAGGATTTTTTCAGATATCTCGACTCCGCACTCCTGTCGCAGCAGGCGTCCGAGCTGGCCCTGGAAATTTCCTTCGATCAAGATTGTTTTTTTCGCTGCTTTCGTCAGTTTCTCGAACTTCGCAGTCTTCAGAGGCCACAGATATGTGAAGTGCAGGTAGCCAATCTTCTTGTTTTTCAGCTCGTCAGATTGCAGTGCATCGATGACGACGGACTTCGTACTGCCCCAGCCTACGAGTAGTGTTTCGGGTTTTTCCGCGCCAACGAGTTCCGGTTCTGGAAGCGAGGACTGTAGTGCAGTGAACTTTCGCATTCGCTTTTCCATCTGAGCGACCGCATTCTCTCCGGTTTCATCGACAGTTCCGTCCCCGCGATGCTCATCACCCTGTGCAACGTACGTCGCGGCTTTGGCTCCAGGGAGCCATCTGGGCGATATGCCGTCTTTTGCTGACGAATCGTATCGGTCCGAGGACTGTAATGTCTTCAGTTTCTCCGGATTGGTCACGAGTGAACCTCGGTCGATCGTAATTTTTTTCTGGTCGAATGGTTCTTCGGTGTAGAGCGCCTCCATCGTCTGCTTGTCCGTCATCAGAATGACGCTGATCTGGTATTTTTCGGCGATCCTGAACGCTTCGTTCACAAGGTAGAACGAGTCCTCGGCATTTGAGACCGAAAGCACACACCGTGCGAATTCGCCGTGCGCTGTTCCGACGGCCATCAGCAGGTCTGCCTGTCCTGTCCAGGTCGGAAGGCCAGTCGCGGGCCCCGGTCGTTGGGCTAGGACGAACACGGTCGGATTTTCGATGATCGCGTTCATCGAGACTGTTTCGCTCATGAGGTCGAAGCCGCCGCCGGACGTGCCGGTGAGCGCGCGCGTTCCCATGAGCATTGCGCCGGAGACGAACTGCGCAGCCGTGATCTCATCTTCTGCTTGTTTGATAACCATGCCTGTTTTGTTCTGGATCTCCGCGATGAAGGAGAGTAGGGGAGAGCTTGGTGTCATCGGGTAGCCGGCGTACACGCGCACACCTGCATGCACGGTGCCCAGGCCCATTGCCTTTGCTCCGGTGATGACCAAGTGTTTCTGCCATTCTTTCTTTGGCTTCGGCATCGGGACTGTCGCGGTATGTTCTTTCTGGAGCCGGAAACCTTCGCCGATGCAGCGCATGTTGAGCTCCAGCAGATCTTTCTTCTTCGCGAACCGTTCACCGACCATTTTTTTCAGCGCATCGATGTCTTGCCCGAGCATCGCCCATACGAATGCGGTGAGAAGAACGTTCGCGAGCACTGGTTTCGCTCCGAGTTTCGCGAGAATTTCTTCGACCGGAAGATGAATAACGCTGAGGCTATGTCGGTCGATCAATTTTTGATCTACCGGTGAAAATTTCCAGTGGGGCGTGGAATGGATCACGACGCCGCCCGGCTTCAGGTCTGCGATATTGTTCTCGAGACCGTGGTGGTTCAGCGCGACAATGATATTGACCGTCGTTTCGGTGCTCTCGATGTGTTGGTGCGAGACATCGATCTGGAAACTCGCATGGCCGCCCTTGATGAGCGACGGATACTCACGGTAGCCGAAAACGCAGTAACCACTTCGCTTCAGCGCTTTCGAGACGATATCACCCATCGAGTCCAGCCCTTGGCCTGACGCGCCGACGATCTTCAGTGATACGCGATTCATGAGTATGTGGAAACGTTATGAATTGATCGGCTCCGGGAGTTTCGCGAGAGCCGATGCAAACTCTGTGGCCCATGCGTTGATCTTCACTGTTTGGTCGAACGGTTCATTCATAATTTTCAGTGCAGGTAGCAGTAGTGATCCATTGTGGCTGATGCAGTAGTCGACCATTCTATCTGCGGCTTTGGCCTTGAAGAAATATCGGTCATCACCGAGTCCGATGACCGCGACTGGCATTCCGTTCAGATTTTCTTTCGCTGCGCGTTCCATCAGAAGTTCATGCATGTACGGACTCATCTGTCCTTCGACATTATTCGTGTTCCAGGATCCGCAGGCGAGCAGCAGTGCGTTGCCTCTCGTCAGATCTTTCGCTGTGCTCGCCTCGGCTCGTTGCTTGACGACACGAAGATCTGGGCTTAGAGATGCCAAAGTGGTGATTACTGCATCGACGACATATTCAGTATGACCTGATGCCGTCGTGAAGATGATCGTCAATGTTCGCATCATATGATGCGAGTATACCACTGTGCGCGACTGCAAAGCCTGTTACACTTTTTGCATGAATACACTCAGGCGGCCTCTCGCAACTCCGCTGTTTCTCCTGTACCTGGCTGGTGTTCTGACGCTCGCATGGCAGCCGATTCGCACGGTGATACAGCCAGGATACGCGGGGATTCTCTTCAAGGGCGGCGACGAGTCCCAGTACATCATGCGCGTGACACAGGCGTTGCATCATCCGTTTTCGGATGTCTCGAACGCCATCATGTCCGGGACAAGAGGCCTCCAGATGACGCTGCTGGAAAGTACCGTCGGAACGCTCTTCGCATGGACCGGCCTGTCTGGTTTGGCACTTACCATTCTTCTGGCATTTCTCATTGCACCGCTCATCATGCCACTCTTCGCGCTTCTCGCTCTGCGGCTGGGAGCTGCTCCGAGGCATGCCATACTCGGTGCTCTGCTATGTTTTTTCCTGCTCATTGGTCCACTGCGCAGAGTCGTGCATCAATCGTGGAGTTTGCCACTCGTCGTTTTGGTTTTGCTTCTCATCGTCGAGTGGACCAGAAATCCATCACGAGTGCGCTCGGTGTTCTTAGGACTGGTCCTTGGGATCATGCCCGGTGTCTACGTGTGGGCATGGACGTACACATGGGCAGTCTTCGGCCTCATTGTCCTCTTCACGCTGATTGCCGACCTTCGCAAGTATGCGCTCCGATCCGTTGCCGAACGGCTTTGGACATCTGTGATGACCGGCATCATCGCACTCGCTACCGCATCGCCATCTCTCTTTCTCATGTGGCTGAATGCGCATCATCCGGATGCAGCCGATACAAGTATCCGTAGCTCCCTGATTCACGCTCGCGAACTCGAGTCATTGCCACGGAGCGCTGTGCTGGTTCTCTTCACTGTCCTTGCAGCATTCGTCATTCGTAGGCAGCCGGATCGTCGCCGGTTGCTGCCTCTCGCTGCCATGATTTTTGGATTGTTTGTCGTCCTGCATCAGCAGTTCGTTCACGGTCTTGTTTTGTCGTATTGGACCCACTATTACCCCTATGTGTGCGTCGTCTCACTTCTGTTCATCGTTGTGTTCCTCTCGTCCAGGCATCGTTTTCTTCTCGATGCAGCCGCGATGCTGACGGCAGCAGTATTTCTGCTTGGTGCGTTTCATGATTACAAAGGTCGGGCCACTGTGTTTGCGCCCATACCGCACTGGGAGAAGTATCAGCATCTTGCATCCGCAGTCGCAGAGCTGTCGCAGATATCTGAGAAGCAGGTTGTTTTGTCCGATCTCGACTCGTCGCTCATTGTCGGTACGTATACGGATCATGATCTTCTCTACACCGAATATCTTCGGCATGTGCTGATCTCGTTTCCGGATCTTGCCTCTCGCTACTGCCTGACACAATTCATCTCCGGAAAACCTGCGGATACGGAGTGGTTGGCTCGGAATATTCAGGAACAGAGTGCCGCCGGACTGGAGGCGACACTTGCGAAAGTTTCACGTGATGCAGCGGTGACGAAAGACGTCTGCAGAGAAGTCTACGCACATCCGAAAGACACGTTGCAGAGATACGGCGTGACACTGGTTCTGTGGGACGAGAAAAATTATCCTGATTGGCGCATTCCGGA
>CAZESZ010000007.1:0-1404 GCA_964514855.1 uncultured Candidatus Peribacteria bacterium
TTGAGGTTGTCATTGATGAAAAAATCTGGAACGCAGATAGCATTCAGTGTCATCCGCTCGTGAATACAGCAACACTCATTATTTCTCACGAAGGTCTGGAGAATTTTCTGAAAGTCACAAATCACGACGTAAAAATACTTGATATTCCTGCCCTGAATTAACGGCCACTACTTACTTTCTTTCGAGGAATCTTCGTCTCGCTAGTCCCACACCTGCAGCCGCACCCGAGGCGAGGAAGATGACGAGGCCTGGGCCAGTTGGCGTGCGAGCCGGGGTCGGGATCGTGGTGGGATCAAACGACTGATTTTGGCCTGGAACAGAACCGATCGTGGACGGAGGAAGTAAGCTACCGAGGATATCCGGAGCTGCTCCGGACTCGAGTGTGCAGACTGCGGAACAATCGTCGCCATTCAAATTGTTACCATCGTCACATTCTTCGATGAACGAATCGACAATGCCATCACCACACCGCTGCAGAACACAGTTCAAACGGCATTCTGAATTCGGTGCATCGGAATTCCTGTTTGCATCGGTCGGATCACTGCCGTTATCGCAGAGTTCGAATTCGGACTGCACCACGCCATCGCCGCATTCTGGGAGCACAGTCCAGTGACAGACGTTATCGCAATCATCGTTGTTGATCCGGTTTGCGTCGTCACACTGTTCGTTGAGCGCCGTCTGCACGATGCCATCTCCACACGAGGACTGCGTGCAGGCTTTGCCGCTCTGACATGTACCGTCTCGGCAAAGAGTGCCGTCAGGGCAATACTTCCCTTCTCTTCTACAGAGGAATGTACAACCGTCGCCGTCTCTGACATTGCCGTCGTCACACTCTTCACCCTGCTGGATGATGCCATTGCCACACGACGGAAGAACTGTGATCTGACACGTGATGCTGCACGTCGAACCGATCTGTCCATTTTGGCTGCCACGGTCACACTGTTCGCGCCTCTGGACGATGGCATCCCCACAGTACGGATACGAACCGGTCGTCGTTGGATAGTCGTACGAATTCGAATATGTGTATGACGTGGAATACGCGGTCGAGTATGTAACGGAGTAGCTGCTGCCAAATGAGCTACGAATGGACGAGACGGATGAACGCGACGACGTAGATGACGTTCTGGAAGAACTGGAACTGGACGTGGAAGAGGCCCTGGATGATGTCCGCGATGAACTGGCACTACTTGACGAAGGAGGGTTGGCCGACGAAGTTCGAGAAGAGCTAACTGGCGGTGGAGGCGGAGGTGGTGGTGGATTTCCACGACAGTCTGCATTGGTCGAGCATTCGTCGAATCCATCACCATTCACGAGTGTGCAGGAATTATTCCTACACTCAGTATGGCTAAACCTCGGAGCAGAACTGTTCGGCGGAGAGGCACAGTCTGCATTGGTCGAGCATTC
>CAZESZ010000007.1:1504-14551 GCA_964514855.1 uncultured Candidatus Peribacteria bacterium
CCCCCAAGTGGCGGACCGGGATACAGCAGCTTCTGCGACTGCAAAAACACGAAGGCCAGGAGCAAGCCTGTGAGTATACCGAGGCCGATACGGAGAATGGAAGAGCGAGCAGACATCGATTAGATGGGCTGGCAGAAAGGCGTGCTCGCGGCTGTATTGCAGCACAAACCGTTGGAAGAATACGTTGCTGAAATGGAGGATGCAGATTTTGGCATACATTTCACTTCGGGTGAGATTTGGCAGTAGTGAGTCGTGGAATTACAGCAGAGTCCCTGTGATCCACACGAAATATTTGGGGCACTACACCCGACTGAATGCGAAGAGTTGATGCAGTATGTCAGTCGTTCCTTCTCACAATCCCCGAGCGTAGCAAACGTTTTCAAATTTCCCGGCGGCGGAACACCCAGCACTTGGATACACGTGCCTGCTTTTTCCGGAAGGTCATCCAGACACGCCACATACCAATAATGAGGGAGTTCTCCTAATGATGATAGAAGCGCACCTACTGGTGATGAAGTCCAGCTTATGGTTACTTGTGCACGCAGCACGCTTTTGTCGGTCACACCAGCGTCCATTCCAGCCGCTTGATACATCACGATGCCCATCACAAAGCCGAACGCAATTCCGAGGAGCACTCTGCTGACAGTATCGCGGATGTCCATAATTATCAGAAACTCTACCAGATGCCTGAACGCTCAACGATGGGTTCTGTTGTCAGTAAAAATTTCTATTGCATAATGACAGAAAAATCTACGTCGATCGTGACAGTGTGCTCAAGCAGACGATGTATCCGGCCACGCTTTTACCTCGATGCAATTTGCAAGCGTCTTCGTCCTGCCTACACTCTGCGCATGAGTCCTGACAAAAAAACAGGGAGGAGCCCCATCGATCGCACCAGCATAGCTCTGTATCTGGGATTCGTGCTTCTCACGTCGTTCTTCACCTATTTCTACCGATACAATTATCCGAAGGCTGTCTTCTGGGATGAGCCGTACCACATCGCGTCGGCAGAAAAATACTTGAGCGGCGTGTACTTCATGGAGCAGCATCCGCCACTTGGGAAGCTCTTGCTCGCCGCTGGCGAGAAGATCGTCAATGCGAATCCGCACGATGACACGTTCATCACGACCGACTACGGCAAAAACTTCGATGCATCGTTCTCCTTCACCGGGTATCGCCTCTTTCCGAGCTTGCTTGCCTGGCTGACGGCTCCGGTTCTGTTTCTCATCTTTCTCTTCCTCACGAAGAATCCGGCACTCTCGGCGCTTCTCTCCTTCGTCTACATCTTCGACAATGCCGAGATCGTCCATAACCGTGGTGCGATGGTGGACTCCCCTCTCACGTTTTTCGGAATGCTACAGATTCTCCTCTTCCTCTATCTTCAGGATCCGAAACAGAAGAAGATCTCGCGTCACATCCTACTCTCGTCTCTCTTCGGTCTCGCGTTCGGTCTCGCGTTCTGCACGAAGGTCGTCGGACTGATCTTCATTCTTCTTGTTCCTGCAGTTCTGATCCGGCTGTATCCGGACTGGCGCAGGATCGTCTTCTTCTCGATCTTCTCGCTCCTCGGTTTTCTCGTTGCCTTCGTGGCCGTGTGGCAGATTCATTTCGCACTCGGGTCGCGCGTTGTACCGGAGCTGAATAACGAGGGATACTATCAGGCCTCGGACGAGTACAAGCAGATACTGAAAGATAAAAAAAATGCTTCGCTTCGATCATTCCCCGTCATGATCCGCGACTCGCTACACTACATCACATTCTACAACAAGGGCGTTCCGCGTCTGGATCTGTGCAAGCCCGATGAGAACGGAAGCCCGGCATACTTCTGGCCATTCGGTGCACGGTCCATCAATTACCGTTGGGAGAAGACTGCGGATGGCGCGTTCCGGTACCTGTACCTACAGTCGAATCCGATGTCGTGGCTCTGTGGACTTCTGGGTATCATTTTGTGCGCCTTTTTCCTACTCTCACGAGTCTTACTACCGTCGGGGAAGCCGCTACGAAACGGCTATCTGATGCTGGTATTCTTCGGTATGTACGCGTCATACATGATCGCGATTTCACAGCTTGGGCGGGTCATGTATTTGTATCACTACTTCATCCCCCTTCTCTTCAGTTTCATACTGTTCGGACTGGCCTTCGACAATATCGAGACCATCGGCCGGTGGAAGCTACTCGAGAATCGTAAGATCGCCGTCGCGACGGTGATCGGCCTCTTGATCTTCGCTGCCTATCAGTTCTACCGTCCGCTGACGTACTACGAGCCAATACGCGATGCTGCGATGAAGCGCCGCTCACTCCTGCCGCTCTGGGAGCTGACATGTGTGGATTGTCAGAAGAGTAGCGGTCTGGTGGTGCCAGTGCGGGCGAATCCGTAAGTCTGCGCTCATCCTGCCCCCACCTCATCCCTGCCTGCCGCAGCGGGTCGGAGTGAGGCGGGATAAGACGAGACGAACACGGTCTAGAAACCTTGAACAAGCAGGTATACACTGTTCGCGTCTTTTTTCCAGTTCCCTCTCCGTATGCGCTTCACAAAAATCGTCGCCACCCTTGGTCCTGCAACGAACTCCGTAGAAAAAATCGAAGAGCTTGCGAAGCTCGGAATCAACGTCTGCCGTATGAATTTCTCCCACGGTGACCACGAGTTCCACGGCAACACCATGAAGAATGTTCGCACGGTCAACAAGAAGGGTCATGCACTCGCACTCATGCTGGATACGAAAGGCCCAGAAGTAAGGACTGGTGACGTCGCAGTACCGCTCGTGATCGAAAAAGGCGACCTCGTCACGTTTACTCCCCGAGAACTCACCGGCAAAGAGAAGGGCAAAACCGTCAAAGTGAGTTACGGACTCTTCGCGAAAGACGCGAAGAACGCCCGCTGCATCGTCATCGATAACGGCTCCATCGAAATGAAGCTCGTAAAAGTTGAGAAAGATATCGTGATCGCTCGAGCGCTGGATGGAGGCAAAATCAGTTCCCGACGTCACGTCAATCTTCCCGGCGCATACATCAGCTTGCCGTCCTTCACGGACAAAGACTGGAAAGACATCGCATTCGGCATCGAACAGAATGTCGATTTCATCGCACCGTCGTTCGTCCGCAGCGGCAAAGACATCAAGGAATTGAAAGCATTCCTGAAGAAACACGGAAGCCCCGCGCACATCATCTCGAAGATCGAGACGCCGCAAGCTGTGGAAAATATCGATGAGATCATCGCGTACTCGGACGGCATCATGGTCGCACGAGGCGACCTGGGTTCCGAGGTCCCCTTTGAAGATGTTCCGGGTATTCAGGATGACATCGTGAAGCGCTGCCGGAAGGCCGGAAAGCCTGTCATCGTCGCGACACACATGCTGGAAAGCATGATCACAAACCCGACGCCGACGCGTGCTGAAGTCACGGATATCGCGTATGCAGCTCGTCTGCAAGCTGATAGTACGATGCTCTCCGGCGAGACTGCGGGCGGCATGTACCCATCGAAGGCCGTCGCAGCGATGGACCAGGTTCTCCGTAAGTGCGAACGGATCGAACCGATGTACGATCTTCTGATCGATGCGTGCGATGACGAAACGTCGAACATCGATCTTCCGCGAAAAGAGCAGGCGCTGGCTGCCTGCGTTCTCGCGACCAAGTTGAATGCCGATGCGCTCATCGTCATCAGCAAGCACGGCCGCACGGCGATGGCTGTCAGCAACTGTCGTCCGCTTCTCCCGATTCACGCCTTCACCGAAACCGAGGATTCGCAGAGACGTCTCGCGCTCGTCTGGGGTGTGGCGCCACACTGCATCAGGTTCTCCGAAAATCCGGACCAAACCATCGCTGCCGCGATCTCGCTCGGAAAGAAAGAAGGATTCCTGAAAAAGGGCCAGCGAGTCGTCGCAGTCTCAGACATGCGTTCAGTGCACGATCGCGTCATGACGATCCAGATCAGGACTATCGCCTAGAATCGCACCCTGGAAGGGTGCGCTGAAGTATGATCGATGTTCAGCGCGGCTACCTGCCTACCCGCGTGCACGTACGCCTAACATTATTGCTGTGCGACTCTCTCAGCGAGCGACTGCTCGCCTTGAATATATTTGGACGTCTTCGGCTTTCGCATCGCCTGGACCTGAGGATCATTCTTCAGATGTTCGAGTGATTGCGATATCGCGATCTGCATATTGAGAGTTTCCTGTTCCAGTGAAAGATCATCGCGAACGCGCTCGAGGGAGCGCAGCCGATAGCCCTTGGTGGCATTGAGGTTATGATGGAAGAGAATCAAGAGTGCAAGCAGAATGATGAGTGTTCCGATGACGACGAGCAGAAGAACCGTACTGCTTCTCATCATGCGTCCAAGAGAACGTCTCCGCGGAGCGGAGAACGAACGAAGCGATGACGACTGCGCGAGGACGGACATTACGGACGTGGAGTATAGCGCAGAGATTTGCGGATTGCACGCAAGCGCGCGGAACGCGAACGCGGATTGTCGTGAATTTCTTTCTCGGTCGGCACGATTGGCTTATTCGTGAGTAGGTCAAAGCCTGCCTTCGTCGCCGCCGCACCGGTAATAGGGTCCTTCACATCAGTACTCAGAAACTTCATCGCCTGTTTCACAAGCCTGTCCTCCAACGAATGGTAACTGATGATTGCGAGCCTTCCAGCGGGCTTCAGCAGTTTCGGCCCTTCCCTCAGCACTGTTTCGAGTGCGGCCATTTCATCATTCACTGCGATGCGCAGTGCTTGAAAAATCTGGGACAGATAATTCTTCGCCTGAAACCCATACACATTTTCCACAACCGCAACCAAGTCTTCACTGCGACGCACCGGCCTATCAGCTCTGCGCGCAATGAGCGCGTCTGTCAGTCGATGTGCAGCTGGAATCTCCCCGTACGTCTGCAGTACATCCCGCAGCGTCGTGCGGTCGACGGACGCGATGTACATCGCTGCGGTCATACCACTCGTCTGATCGAACCGCATGTCGAGCTCGCTATTTGCGCGGAACGTAAATCCCCGCTCCGGAACATCGATATGCGGTGAGCTAAGACCGAGATCAGCAAGAATCATGTCAAAACTTCGTAGATTGTCCGGCAAGCAGTGCGGAAGATCTTTGAAATTTGCATGGATTAGATGGGTTTGTAGTGAAAATTTTTGCAGACGAGTGCGTGCAAATTCCAGATTTTTCGGATCCGCATCGAGCCCAACCAAAACGCCGCTTTGTCCTATACGTTTCAAGAGTGCTTCACTGTGACCGCCGAGCCCGAGTGTGCAGTCTAGAACGGCCTCACCATCGCACGGCGCTAAGAGCTTCAGAGTTTCAGCCAATAGAACCGAGACGTGTAGAGACACTGAGACAGTCTACGCTTTTTCAAGAATGCGAGCATACACAGTGTGCACGTCTCTGGCTCGAGATTCGGCGCAAAAACGAATTGTCGCCTCGCGCTTCGCCTCCTGCTCGAGATTTTTTCTCGATGCATCGTCAGCGAGAACATGCTTCATCGCCTGACACAGCGCAGTCGCATTGCTGGCCGGAAATGTCATGCCGGTTTTGCCGTTTGTGATGATCGAACGAAGACCGGGGGCATCGCTACCGATGACGCAGGTACCGAGCATCATCGCTTCGGCCGCAACGAGACCAAATCCTTCCAGTGTCGAGGGGACGATGAGCGCGAGAGACGCGGCAGTTTCCTTCAAACGAACAGGGTTGGTGAGAAAACCGAGCACCGTGACACTTTTCTCGAGTCCTCGGGATCTGATGGTCGACGGCAGTTTTGGCCCAAGCATATTGGATCCCACGAGCCGAAGTTTCGCAGTCGGAATATCTCTGAGAAGCATCTGAAATGCTTCAAGGAGTACGAAAATCCCCTTCCGCGGTTCCATTCTACCAACGAATATCAGTGAGTCTGGATGCTTCTGAGATCGACGCAGCGCTTCGATGTCCGGAACGTTGACCGGATTTTCGATCACGATGACACGTGATGCCGGCACACCGTAGTCAGTCATGATCGCATCCGCAGTGTCTTTGGACACACAGATGATAGCATCGGCAATGTGATACGTCCGCGCTTCCAGTCGTGCCATGCAGAGTTTCCAGAATTTCTTGATCGGAGAGTTTGGGTACACGAGCTCTGCTTCCTGCCGATATGTATGGTGCGCCGTGACAACGAGCGGGCACACAGGACGCCGAAGCAAAAACACTCCCCCCGAACCTGCATGAACATGAAGAATATCTAGAGAATGCGTGCAGAGAATGCGTGGCAGCGAGAAAAGAAGTGATAAGGAGAACAGCGGACATCCGCCAGCCTTCCGATACCGCACGCGTCCCAGCCACCACGAATGTTCATCAGCGTGAGCCGACGGCGATATGACGATAGTCGTATCTGCAGGAAACAGCGTCTTCATCGTATCCAGATACGTTCGTACGAGGACACCGAGGCCTCCTATCGGCGGATCGAAATCGTACGTGAGGATACCGATTCGGTACCGTCGGAGATGTTTTGGCTCTTGGATCATGGTTTGCGAGCTGATTGTACATAGATGGCTTACAGAAGGCTTCCTGGCTTGGATTGACATAAATAAATTTACTGTTAGAATATTCCGCCTTGCCGATCAAACCTCCCCTGCTCCGGCTTTCGGCTCTGCTCGTGCTCGCGCTCACGATGCCGCAGCAAACAGCTGCATTCAGCCTGATGCCGTCGGAGATCCCGGCGACTAAATTTGCATCCTGGCAGCCCATGACAGAAGACTTTCTGGTTGTCGATACGGAGAAAAATATGGGCTACCTCGTCCACCGTGATGGCGGCTTTACCGAATTTCCAGTCGCGACCGGCCAACGTAGAGTCGTTCGGTACATTGGACGAACGTACAACGCAAAAACTCCGAACAAAGTCTGGACGGTTCTGGACAAAGAAGTGAAGAGCGACCGCACGACATTCGGAAGCCAGGGACTTTTTCTGAGACTTTTCGATGCAGACGGTCAGACGCCGTACGGCATCCACACGCACCGCTCGATCACGGCAATGCTTGCAGAAGAGGAACGATTCCGCAGTATGGGCTGCGTTCTGGTTTCACAAACTGTTTTAGACGTGATCGAAGCGACGTTCGAAGGCAATAAACGAAAGCTTGAGGTAACAACCGTCGCAGGATTTGGGGATGCATCGGTAACCTATGAAACACTGCGTCAACTTGTCGCTGTGAAGTAACGACAGAGCAAGTCTTCAGACTTCCGTGTCCGGTGGTATGCAACGATGTCTCAGGTATACTCCAGACACGGAGAGGTGGCCGAGTGGCTGAAGGCACCACACTGCTAACGTGGCAGGCCGAAAGGCCTCGAGGGTTCGAATCCCTCCCTCTCCGCCAACCTACGCACGCTGCGGCGTGACTTCGGTTGGCAGGCCAGCTTGCGTTTCTCGGATATAGGTAGGTCAGAACAAGCTTTGATCACACGTGCTGCTTACGATTTCGAAAACCCTTCAAAGATTCAAAGATACTAAATGCAATGATCGTGACTGCGAAAATTTCTTCCCAGAGAATCAGCGGAATCGGCTTCACGCCGAAAAGATGGGAGAGCGGTGACATGAGCAAAGCGACCTGTGAAAGGAGTGACATCGTTACTGCACCGAGAAGCCAGGGGTTACGCAAAGGTGATTCTACGAAGACCATACGTTTCGTGCGCGTAGAAAATGCCAAAAGCAACTGAAAGAGAATGGATGTCGTAAGCGCTACAGAGCGAGCGAGCGGCAGATCGTCAGGAAACATCCGTAGTGAAACACTGAACATACCGAGGCCAACGAGCATGCTGAAAATTCCCGCAACCGACAGGAGAAACCACTCACCGGTGAATATCCCTTCGCCCTTGGCGCGGGGAGGACGATCCATAATTCCCTGCTCGGCAGGTTCGGCTGCAAGGGCGAGCGCTGGGAAGCTATCCGTCACGAGATTGATCCAGAGGATATGAAGTGGCAGGAGCGGTAGCGGAAGCCCTACGAGCATCGCGCCTGCGATCATGAGCACTTCACCGAGATTGCACCGCACGAGGAAGATCACAAATTTCTTGATGTTGTCGTAAATGCGTCTGCCCTCGGCAATGGCGGAAACGATAGTCGAATAATTGTCATCGGTCAGCACCATCGCTGCCGCTTCACGTGCGATGTCAGTTCCCCGAAAGCCCATACCGATGCCAACGTGCGCCTTCTTCAGGGCCGGAGCGTCATTGACGCCGTCACCACTCATGGAGACGATTTCACCCGAATCCTGCAGAGCTCTCAGGATAGAAACTTTGTGCGAAGGCTGGACCCTCGCAAAAACTGACACAGTGCGAAGCGCGTGCGAAAGATCCTCCGGTGTCATCGTTGCAAGTTGTGTTCCGTCGATGACCCCTGATGTCTGTATCCCAACATTACGTGAGATCGTCAGGGCCGTCGCTGGATGATCTCCGGTGATCATGATGGTGCGGATGCCAGCATTTCTCGCGAGAGCGATGGATTCGCGCACACCTTGGCGCGGAGGATCCATCATCGCAAGAATGCCAAGAGCCATGGGTCCATTACCTGTGTCCGAGGCGACGGCCAAAACACGCAAGCCTTTTGCGGAATATTCCGCGCTGACCGCAAGAAGTTTTTTCGCTGCCTCAGGCGACACAAACCGTGCGATGGCTTCCGGCGCACCTTTGTAGAATTTTATGTCTGCTCCATCCAGAACGTGCGAGGTCACCATGTACTTCGCTTCAGAGGTAAATGGCACATCTTCTTCCAGAATTTGTAATCGCTCGGCAGACACACTTTCCGCATGTTTGAGAAGCGCTATCTCTGTAGGGTCGCCGATGTCCGGAAGCTCTGCGCGATTACACGAAGCCGCCGCACGTGCAAGCTCGAGAGCATCAGAATCCTCGGTCACCCACACGTCGGTCACGCTCATGCGATTCTCAGTCATCGTTCCGGTTTTGTCGGCACAAATAACCGTCACGTTGCCGAGAGTCTCCACCGCATCAAGCCTACGGATAAGTGCATTATTCTTGATCATACGTTGGACACCGATGGCGAGACAGATCGTGACAATGGCTGGAAGTCCTTCGGGCACAGCAGCGACAGCAAGGCTGACCGCGGTAAAGAAAAGCTCCACTGGCTCCATGCCCTGCACGAGTCCGACGACGAAAACAGCAACACACAGAGCTAGAACAAGTACACCGATGCGACTTCCGGTACGCTTCAGCTCGATCTGGAGCGGCGTTGGCGGTGATTTCAGTTCCATCACCATCGCTGTGATCTTGCCGATCTCGGTCAGAAGTCCGATACCCTGCACGACTGCCTCAGCTGATCCGCGCGTCATGAGTGTTCCGGAGTACAGCATGCCGGGACTAAAATCCTGAGTCTTTTCGATGATGGGCTCCGCCCGCTTCACCGCTGGAACGGATTCGCCGGTAAGACTCGACTCATCTGCTTCGGCCGATGACGAAGCTATGATGCGTGCATCAGCGCTGACACGGTCACCAGCCTCGGTCAGCATGAGATCTCCTGGCACTAACTCCCGAGCAGGGATCAGAGCAGTCGCGCCGTCGCGACGGACTTTCACCTGCGGCGCACTCAGTTTCTTCAGCAGTGCGATGGCATTTTCCGCACGCCATTCCTGCAGAAATCCAAGAAGTGCATTGATGATGACGATCGCGAAGATAACGCCTGCATTCAGGAGCTCATGCCTCTCGACAGAGCCCGCATGCAGAAACGGAACAAGTACTGATACGACGATTGCACCGAGCAAAATGTAGACCGTGACATCGTGAAATTGTGCGAGTAATGCTTTCCACAGCGGCTGCTTCTTCGCGGTTATTTCATTGAAACCTGATGAAAGTCGCACATTCTGTGCTTCTGAAGTCGATAAACCGTGTTCGTGTGCGTGCAACTGTTTCAGAATCGCACTGCGCTCTGCTGCAACCATATGGAGCGAGGCTACCATAGGAAGCATGCGCTCTCCACCTGGCGACGCAGAACGTTTTATCGGTATGATGCCTGTGGAGAGGTGGCCGAGTGGTCGATGGCGACAGTCTTGAAAACTGTTAACCCCTCACGGGGTTCGAGGGTTCGAATCCCTCCCTCTCCGCCAGCCTACCCACTTCGTGCTTCCTCCTACGTCCCGCATCTGCGGGACTACGGCGGACAGGTCGGGTGGCAGGCCAATCTGCACAATGTCTCCTATGACATACCACACAAAACCGCACCGGCTGGACAAACCGATAGCCATCCGTGGCGCGAGAGCGATGCCCGGGCGTGGTCGCGGAAAAGGCCTGGGTATCCCGACGATCAACATCGACCTAGGAGCAGTTCCACAGAGTCTCACGCACGGCATCTACGCCTGTCGCATCACACTTGATGCAAGGACCTACGACGCTGCAATGCACTTCGGGCCACGACCGGTGTTCCAAGATTCTCTCGCATTTGAAGTTCATATTATCGATGAAACTATCGATACGGTTCCTGCGAGCGCAGATATCGATATCATCGGATACATTCGCCCAGTCCTGAATTTTCCAAGTCCTAAGGCGCTCGTTGATCGCATCAAAAAGGACATTGTCGTAGCTCGTGGTATGCTCTGTGCATGAAGAAGATGCTGAAAAAGCTCATTCCGGAGACGTCTGTGATACGTCTGACGTATCATCGATCTAAGGCGCTCCTTGCAGCACTGCTGTATGGAATGCCGGCACGCGGACTGACGGTGATCGGTATCACCGGAACCGATGGAAAAACGACGACAGTCGGGATGCTTGCGCATATTCTGAATGCAAGTGGCAAGAAATGTGGAGCTCTGTCCACGGCCTTCTTCCAGATCGGAGACGAGACCACGTGGAATCCGACACAGAAAACATCACCGTCACCATTCACAGTACAAAAGTTTCTCAGGAAATGCCGTGCTGCACGCTGCATGCACGTCATACTCGAGTGTTCATCGCATGGACTTCTGCAGGGACGCGTGAACTATACCTGGCCGATGGTCGCGGGCATCACGAACCTCTCGGAGGAACACCTGGATTACCACGGAACGATGGACGAGTACCTGCGTGCAAAGTCGCGGCTTTTTTCGATGCTGCGAAAAAACTGCGGCGTCAGCGTTCTGAATGCTGATGATCGGAGTTACACAGTATTACGTCATATGCATACATTCCACAGAATCGACTATTCGACGAAGAGAATTCTCGAGAAGACTGATAACGATCGCACATCTGGACTCTGGCTGACGCAGGTGCGAAGCGAAAAAGACCGCCTGAGCGGCACTCTGCATACGAGTGCGGAAACTGATCTTCACGAGCTCACCCTTCCGATCGCCGGAAGTTTTAATCTCAGTAATGCGCTCTGCGCCATCGGCTGTGCCCAGGCGCTCAACATACCTCTCAGGGACTCTGTGTCAGCCCTTCGATCATTTCCAGGCATTCCAGGGCGCCTGGAGCGCATCGACGCCGGACAGGAATTTTCCGTATACGTCGACTTCACAGTCACACCGCAATCGTACGAATCGACACTCGCAACACTGAAAGCCTCTCTACGTCCCAGTAGTCGCCTGCTCGTACTCACCGGATCGTGCGGCGATCGCATGAAAGAGAAGCGCCCAGTCGTCGGACGCATCGTGAGTACATTTGCGGACATCACCGTCGTCACGAACGAGGATCCATACACCGAGGATCCGGAAACAATCATCGACGAAATTTGGTCCGGAATCGATCAGACGAAAACCGACGCGCACCGCATGAGTGACCGTAGGCAAGCGATTGCATACCTCCTGAAGCAAGCCAAAAAAAACGATATCGTTCTCCTCTGCGGCAAAGGTAGCGACACGACGATGTGGGTCAAGACCGGTCAGGTCCCCTGGAATGAACGCGAGATCGTCGCAGAAGAACTACGTGCTCTTCGGTAGCCTTCGACGTAGACCAAGAACCGTGATGCCCCCAAGGACAATCGGTATCGTAAGCAGCTGACCCCGACTGAGGCTGAGGCCGAGAATATCAGTGTATCCGTAGGGCTGCTCCCGAAAGATTTCGACGATGAAACGAAGCGT
The DNA here is from genome assembly GCA_964514855.1 of uncultured Candidatus Peribacteria bacterium. GTDB lineage: Bacteria > Patescibacteriota > Gracilibacteria > Peribacterales > Peribacteraceae > JAGORY01. Next base: position 13,523 of record CAZESZ010000007.1, read on the forward strand.
GCCGTACATAATGAGGAAAAGACCCGCCGTGCGTCCGGACGGAATATTTCTGTGTGCATATCGTGAGAAATGCAGAAAACACGCGGCAGCGATGAAGAGATCTTTTAGGATGGCGTAGATCTGTGTCGGGTGGCGAGCACCCTCAACGCCGGGAAAATGCATGCCCCAAGGGAGTGCTGTGACTGTTCCGTACAGTTCGCCATTGATGAGATTTCCGAATCTGCCGAATGCAAGACCGATGGCCGCTGGAATCACGATGACATCGGCGATCCGAAAGAAATCTACGCGTTTACGCACTGCAAAAATAATCAAGGCCAACACAACCCCGATAACCCCACCGTGCGAGGACATACCGCCCTCCCACACCGCAAGAACTTTTTCGGGATTCTGAAGAAAGTACGAGCCACCGTAGAACAGGACAAATCCAAGTCTGCCACCGAAGAGAACGCCGAGAAATAGCCAGAGAACAAGCGTTTCGCGATCTTGCACTGTCAGCGTTATCCGCGCGGTTTTGAGAAGCCGCGGTAGCATCGACATACCAAGGAGAAATGCGAGGGCGTACATGATGCCGTACCAATGGACCATAACCGGACCAAGGGCGACTAGGACCTCTCGCGAAGGAAAAAGTGCGATCATGAAACGATTATACAGTGGTATGCTTCGCCACATGCTGATTCTCGGAATCGAAACATCGTGTGACGAAACATCCGCCGCGGTCGTGCGCGATGGACGCGACACCCTGAGCTGCAGTATCGCGAGCTCGAAGAATGATTTCGTCGCCGCCGGTGGCGTTATCCCAGAAAACGCCGCGAGGGCACAGCTGGAGAGCGTTCTCCCGGTCATCGAATTGGCGCTCAATGAAGCGAAGATTAGCCATCAAGAGCTCGATGCCATCGCCGTAACGTACGGACCAGGATTACTTGGTTCTCTACTCGTCGGAACATCGACGGCACGTGTCCTCGCGAATATGTGGGAAAAGCCACTGCTCCCAATTCATCACACACTCGGACATCTCAGTTCGACGTGGCT
>CAZESZ010000007.1:14651-21621 GCA_964514855.1 uncultured Candidatus Peribacteria bacterium
GTCTCCGGCGGACACACGGATCTGTGGTACCGAACTCTACACACAAGTGGAGAGCTGGCCGGAACGACACGCGATGACGCCGCCGGTGAAGCATTTGATAAAGGCGCCGCGCTGCTCGGCCTCCCCTACCCCGGCGGGCCCGCACTTGCGAAGCTCGCCGAGACTGGAAAAGAGACCGCATTTGCATTCCCACATCCGCTGCAACACGAAAAAATACCCGATTTCAGTTTTTCCGGTCTCAAGACCTCGCTCAAATATTTACTTCGAGACCTCGGACCCAAGGCCCCAGACGAAGCTACAAAAGCCAATATTGCCGCAAGTTTTCAGATCGCGATCTGCAAACACCTCACAAGTCGCATCGAAATCGCGCTCGAGATGTATCCTGATACGAAAGAACTCCACATCGTAGGCGGTGTATCGGCCAATACGCGCCTGCGAACACTCGCAGCTGAAATCGCACACACCTCCGGCCTCGTCGTTCGGTGGCCTGAGACGCTTCGGTACTGCACGGACAATGCCGCAATGATCGCTGCAGCTGCATTTTTTCACGTGCAGGAAAAACCTCTGCCGAGCGAATTTCACACGCTCGCGACGTCGTCGCTGCAAGAGCTGCTGAAATCCGATCCTAGTACGGTATCGCGCTGAGTGCCGGGAGTAATGCTCCCAGAATGATCGCAATGATGCCCGCGGCGGCAATGCCACGAATGAGAGTCTGTGACTTCATAAGTCTGTAGCTGAAATAGTAGTTGACTTCACGCTACGGAGTCCATCTTTCGTCACCGCAGTCAGCGTCACTGTGTACTCACCAGCCGTGACGAAAACATGCGTTGGGCTCTTGAGATCGCTCGACGAACCATCACCGAAATCCCACGTCCACGACTCGAAGATACCGGTCGAACATCCCGCATCGAATTTCACCCCGAGCGGGGCCTTGCCACTCCTGCGACTCGGCATGAAGCACGCGTCGAGAAGTGGTGTCCTGACAGTCAATGTTTGCTTGTTGCTGAATGTCTTTCCGGAAATCGTACGCACCGTTAGTGTGATGGTGTACGTCCCGGTCTTTACGAACGTATGATCGACACGGGCGCCGGAAAACTTATTCGTATTCGAATTATCGCCGTCGCCGAAGTCCCATTCAAATCCGGTAATTTCCTCACCGGAGGGGATAAAGGTATCCGATGCATCGAATGTTACTGTCGCGGGAGCAGTGGGCGTTGCGGGATCCATGCTGAACGACACCATAGATTGTGGAGGTTGTGCGATGATACTGATGCGTTTACGGAAAACATTTTGGTCCGGATCAGTAGCGATGAGGTCGATAGAGTATTTCCCGACGTCACGATAGACAGCGCGGAAATGCTTGTCGATGACTTCTGATTCTGGAGCGTTCATCGCATCCCACGAGAATGAAATGAGAGGTTGCTGCGTGACTGGCGACAGATCGACGATCAAAGGAACTTCGCCCTCGATCGTGAAACTTTTCACCGGCGTTCCCTCGAACATGAGATCACGGATCTCCAACGGATTCGTGACACGCACGACCTTGGACAATTTTGCGACGGCACCGCTTTCTGCGCGTACCGTGACATTCACGACGAAGGTACCCACCGCACCGAATACCTGAGCGACGCGCATGCCTTCGGCTCGCTTCTGGTTGCCGAAATCCCACGTCGCATTCGCAATGGGCTCTTCAGTCTTCAGAGAAAAAAGTACGCCAAACGGCGGAGGGCCGAGGAGCGTGCGCGGTTCGGTTTCGAGTGTTATCGAAAATGGTTGCTCGGGTGGCTTCACGACCTCGATGGTGCGTTGCAGCGAGGATTGCGACTGATTCGCATACGTCATCGTCACCGAGACGTTCGTTGTACCGAGTTTGTGGTACGTGGTGGAAGCCGTCATGGTATCAGTTTCGAAATCGACGCTTCCGTCGCCATCGAAATCCCATGCTGCTTTCAGTAGTTTCGTCGTCGTGTCAGAAGATTTCGGAAAAAGATGCTCGATGCTAAATGTCGTAGGCTCGTCGATAATGGGCTGTGGTGGCTGGAGACCGAAACTCGCACGTGGAATGACAAGCCGGTAGATGACTCTTTTCTTCGTGCCGTCGGTCATCGTGACCGTCACGACGACATTGTAGATGCCAGCTCTCGTGATGAAGTACGTCGAAACCGGCTCAAAAGTTTCTTGGTCCATGACGCCGTCATTATTGTAGTCCCATTCAAATTTGAGCGGTTTCAGATTACTTCGTGCGAAAAATTGTAACGCTGTTTCCATCCCGAACGTCACGGACACCGGCGCGACGAAGTCACTCGCTTTTGTCGGCGAGGTCACGTCAAGCTTCAGCTTCGGAGCGACATTGATGAGTGCGCAGGTCACGATACTCAGAATGATCATCGGTACTGCGATGGCCCCAAGACGCAGTGACGCGAAAAACCTCATCCGAGGACGATCTTTGATGGATGCGATGCGCAGAAAACCGACTATGGCAAAGAGAGACCACGCAAGTGCTCCAGCAGCATAGATGATCGTTACGATGGATACGACGTCCGACATGCTCCCATCGGGACGTGGGAAAATGGAGAGAGATGCAAATGCAGGCGCCGCGTACAGGGTCGCACAGACGAGGTACAGAGAGAAAGCGATGCCGAGCGGCCCGCCTTTTCGTGTTGGCGCAAGTGGAGCTGTCGGATCGATTGTCGCAGCTTGCTGCTGACGTGGCATCGACTGCTGTGTCGAAAGCGTGATGCCATCGATCGGAGATGATGACGGAGTTTCTTGCATGTGTCTTCACGCAGTATCCATCGAACTCTCAGAAAGCGAAACTAGCACTAGGACGAAAAGATGGCGAAGATACTCTCCAGTGGAAGCGTTGCGGATGTTCCAGCTGGCGCTTGAATCTGCGATGCAGAATTATACTCGGAGAAGAGGGCATCAGCATGAAGTGTGAGGGTTCCCACAGATGTTGGAATACCGCTCACGTTCCACGTGACACGACGTAATGAAAAGTCCTGAGCATCGATCCACATCTCACCACGCGCCGTGAGAGCACCCACTGCTTCCGGCGTGCCACCTTGAGGTAGAGATGCCAAGCCTTCTGGCTTCAGTGCAACATGGTAGTGGTAGACAGATCGACCCTGAGAGTCTTCCTGCATTCCCAGATTCTCGGTGACGGAAAGTGCATTTGCATAGGATGAAAGCATGACAGGATCCGGCGTACCGCGATGCACCGGTGCCGCATCAGAATCGGTGCCGTACACCATCCAACCGTTCGTGCTTCCGGTGAACGATTTTCGCAGTAGCTGGCCGAGAGAACCTTCTGCAGATTCTAGTCTCATGTACGTTTTCCCAGTTCCCGGCGAGACAGCGACGAGTCTTCCTGATGCTCGTTCGTGACCGCGCTTCGCGCTCGATTCGATCTGGAACGACGTATCAGCGGACCATGCCTGGCCCCCCGAACGAATGACAGCCTGCATGATGATGCTTCCCGATAGTGCACTCGATGTTTCGGTTTTCATGTCGGCAGAGAGAGAGACCGCCACGGACTCAACCGTATTACTCCTGATGACGGCACGCCGAATGACTTCTTCGGGGGGGAGATCAGCCTTTCTTCCGCATGCACTGAGCGCGAACGACAGACAGAGAACAATGGAAAGGGAACGCGTGATGATCATAGGGGCGGTGAGTGTACAGGCAACCGAAGCGAATGAAGAAACTCAGCTCAGCGCGAAGGTCGGTACGGTATGGAGCGGAGATCCGAGGGCTCTTCGATAGTGAAGTTCACCTGCTTAGACTGTGAAGCATTGATCTGGGCCTTGACGAGAAAAACTGTCGTGCGGCCGCGTTCTAGGATGTATGTCGGATCGAACTCGAGTGTCACGAAGAGACCCCTCATGCGCTGCGCCAGCGGCGTGAGGACATCGCCTCTTCTGTTTTCGAGTGCAAAATTCAACAAATTCATGTCGCGTGCATCACCGAGATTTTTCAATGTAATGCTCTGAAGTAAATGATCATTCTTTGCATCGGCGGTCAGCTGCACACGTGCAACGGTTTCACGGCGTCCGTACCGAAGTGGTCCTTTGATCGGAAGAAAATTGACGGTAATAGACCCCACGTCCTTCGGCAATGTGAAGATACGCCGAGTCCCATCAGACCGAAGGAGCGTCGTCGTCTTGGCGGTCGATGACACAGACGATGCTCGTTGTATCGTCACACCGTGTTCGGACGCGACGTCTGCATCGGACGCAATATCGAGGAGTACATTGACGCGGACTGCCTCGCACCTGCGAACGGTCAGCGCCGTCACGCGAAGATGTGCGGTTCGCGAACGAGAATCGAATGTCTGGGAGCGCGATACTCTCTTCAGACCATCGTGCAGATAGACACCTGCGATGTCCGAAGTCTTGCCGAGGCCAGTATGCATGAGATCAAGACCGGTCACCGTTACATCGCTATCGCAGGAAGCTGAAACATTGAGCGTCGCCATCACAACCCTCATCGCACCACGCGGAGTGGAACCGAGAAGCGGTGCAGATTCGATGGAGACGAGAAGATCGCCTTTGCCAATCTCGCTGATAAAGGTTTCACTCTCCGCAGCGAGATCATCCGAAGCGGCATGTATGGGAACCGACCAGGTAAGTGCGAGAAGCGAAAGAACTATCGCAGGAAATTTTTTCATGAGTTGATTGTAACGAATGTGGCGCGAAGTATCGGCAAAACCGCTTGAGCCGAAGAGAGAACCGTTGCCGAAAGCATGAAGAAAACATGCTCAATGCACCCTGGAAGGGTGCGCTGAATGTATGATCGATGTTCAGCGCGGCTATCCTAGCCGCGTTAGGCCATCCTGGCCGCGCAGAAACTACCATCGTCCGCTCGCACCGCCACCACCAAAGCTTCCTCCGCCGAAACCGCCGAATCCACCACCGCTCCCCCCACCGAAACGTCCGCCGCCGCCGGGTCCCCAGCCGCCACCTGCCCACCAGCTGGTCTGACCACGCGCACGATAATTACGAGAGACGATGAAATCCAAAAGCAAGCCGAGCGGAACAAGTATGGGAATGGACAGCCACCAGCCGAAAAATACTGCGAGTACCGCGCCCCCGATGCCGCCTATGACCCCACCCAGCCACCAGGATTTCGTGCGGCCAAGGATGGCGATGAGCCACTGGATCAAAATGAATGCGAAGAAGATTCCGAAGACTCTGAAAGGACCTTCCTCCGACGACACGTACCTGTCGACGGTGTATTCTTTACCGATGTGCTTCTGCAGCGAATCGATGGCCCCAGTGATGCCGCCTGCGTAGTCACCTTCTCGAAAGCGCGGCGTGATATCCATATCGATAATTCCTTTCGCGACGATGTCCGGAACAGCTCCTTCGAGCCCGTACCCGACTTCGATCCGAACTTCACGGTCATCATAGGCAATGAGCATCAAGAGACCATTGTTCTTCACCGACCCCACACCCCAACGGCGGCCGATCTCAAGCGCCGCCTGTTCTATTGGATAGCCATCGAGAGACTTCAGGATGACGACGGCGATTTCGTTGGTCGTCGCATTTTTGTAATCCTGCAGTGTCTTTTCGATTTCTTGCTCGTCGTCTGAAGAAACGATGTCTGCCATGTCGGTAAAGAATCCATCGTTCGGCGGAACCGCAAACTCCGCATGTGTAACGACAGGTAGCACGAGCGATAGCACGATGGACATCAACACGCATCGGCCTATTCGAGGATCAGAGTATCGAAGCATGCGAGGAAAATGTGCTTACTTCGTGAAATCAACGACAGGAGCTTTGTCGCTTCCAGGAGCAGCTTCGAACGACTTCTCAGGCGCAAATCCGAAGATCATCGCAGCGAACGATCCTGGGAAACGCTGAACGCGAACGTTGTAGGAAAAAACGGCGTCGTTGTAATCCTTGCGCGCAACGGCGATGCGATTTTCGGTGCCCTCGAGCTGTGTCATGAGGTCGCGAAATGCCTGCGTTGCCTGAAGCTGCGGATACGCTTCCACTGTAACGAGAAGCCGGGAGAGTGCGGAATCGAAACCGCCTGCAGCGGCGATCTCCTGACCCCTGTCACCGAGTGTCTTGGCCTGTGCCCATGCGCTTCTCGCTTCCGTTACTTCTTTGAATGTCTCCTGCTCGAAGTTCGCCGCTCCTTTCACGGTGCCCACGAGACTCGGAACAAGGTCGACTCGCCTCTGGTACTGCGTCTCGACCTGCGCCCACTGGCGATCGACATTACCTTTCTCGGTCACGAGTCCATTGTAGCTTGTAACGGCCCAGAGTCCGATAACGATGACAAATCCAAGAACGATGATCCAGGGTGAGATTTTTTTCATGATGCATGAGGTGAGAAATGATAGTTGAATCCTAGCATATTTTTAACGGCTACGCTTCATGCTAGCGCATATTTTTCGGAATCTGCAGAATATACTCTGTATTCCGCGGCCCGGGATCTCCAGGGACGGAGTGCGTGAAATTCACGCGGATTTTTCCATCGACGATTGCGACATTTTTTACCGTCGCATGACCGAGAGGAAAAGCAGCGAATTGAGTAGCGGTGCCACCCGATGCCGTAAACGCAGCAAGCTCTGTCATGGAAAATTCATCAGTTCCGATGCGCACTTGGATGACTGCATCCTGCACACCATCAGCATTCAGATCTCCGTAGACGATATTCTCGGTATCCGCGGTAACCGCCTGGTACTGTCCAACGAGAGCAGACGGTGGAAAATTGTACGTGCCGTTACGGAGAGAGATCCTAAAATCTTGCCTGGCTTCGGTCAGTGCATGGCGAACCGTCGGATCGATGAGCATGTAATTGGCAGAGGCGAGAGCAGTTCTGGAAATCTCAGCGGGAATCATGCGCATTGTGATGTCGTTCGACGGTTGATTTTCAGGCGAACTGACACAGGCAGAAAACGTCAGGGAAACGAACGTCAGGAAAATCAGAGATCGCATGCTAAGAAGCATACAGCACG
>CAZESZ010000008.1:0-17579 GCA_964514855.1 uncultured Candidatus Peribacteria bacterium
ATCGTTTACCGCAGTTCCTACGAAATCCTGACTGTCGAAGCCATCTCCTGCCCTCCTACAGGAAATTCCGCACCTATCTCCCATACCTAGACTGTTGCTATAGGATAGAGTCATGTCCGACAAACTTCTTTTCCTCTGGAGTTTCCTCAGGAGCCCCGCGCAAATTTCTTCCATCGTTCCGACATCCGCGAAAGCGGCTGAACGTCTTGCGAAACGTATCCACAAGAGAAGCTGCGTCATCGTCGAGTATGGGCCGGGTACCGGAGTTCTCGCGAAGGCGCTCCTCGGGAGCGGTGCTCTCAGCGCTGATTCCACCATCATTCTCATCGAGAAGTCCGCCATTCTTGCGGCACGTCTCCGAGATGTATTTGCGGATCCCCGCGTTCATGTTTTCCATGATTCCGCCGAACATGTGGAGGGCATCCTGGCTTCCTGCGGCAAACGTGCGGCAGATTACATTTTTTCGAGTATCCCACTCTCGATCATGCCGAAGACCACTGTAGATCACATCGTGCGCTCTTCCATTGCGGCATTAGCCGATACTGGATCTTTCATCGTCTTTCTCTATCGCCCTGCGGTTCGTGCCATTCTTCTCCGGCATTTTTCCTCGGTATGCACAAGTATTGAGTTTTGCAATTTTCCGCCTCTGCTCATCTTCGAGGCACACAAAAAGGACGCCCTCTCGAAGAGCGTCCCCAATGTCCTCAACGGAGCTCGTACGTGATCGTGACGTTCGAAACGATCTCCTGCTCTCCTACGGGGATTTCCAGGTTCCGCTCGGCCATGCCGGCGCCCGCGTCGTAGTTCGCCTTCATCATCATCGGGACGGGCGGGTTATACACGCCGTCTTCGCTGAATGCGGTCATGCGGCCGAGCGACATGCCGAGATTCTGCGCGAGAACCTCCGCCTTCGCCTTCGCTTTCTTGATCGCGATTTCACGGGCCTGCGCTTTCATCGCATCCGGATTGTCGATGGAGAAATTGATACCGCCTGCTTGGTTCGCGCCTGCGTTCGTCGCGGCGGTGAGGACGTCACCGACTTTATCGAGATCTCGGACCTTCACGCGGAGCGTCTGCGTCGCCTGGAAACCCCGCGGGATCTGCCCGCTCGTCGTGTAGTCGTACTCCGGGCTCAGGTAAAAATTTTCGGTCGTGATGTCTTTCTCTTCGATGCCGAGGGCCTTCACGGCGGCCAGGATCTTCGTCATGTTCTTCTGGATCACGTCCGTCGCAGCCTTCGCGGTCGGCTGGCGTCCGGTCGTGATGCCGAAGCTCACGGAAGCGATGTCCGGAGGTGTCGACACTTTTCCGTCGGCCGTGACGGATATCACCGGGGGGTTGGAAAGAGGTCCTTTGATCTCAAGGTTTTTACCAGCCAGGTAGAAGCATCCGCCGATGATCACGGCGGTGAGGAGAGCCCACACAGGTGGGCGGAGCGTGACGACGGCGCTAGTATCGGTCATAGGAGAGAGGGGAAGAGGAATTGTTAAGCATATATACTACGTGCGAGACGCCGAAACGTTACAACATGTGTCATTCCAATGCGATTTTTTCGCGGACGCCGTACGGTGCATATCCTTCCTTCTCGAGTCTGTGAGCCAGTTCGGGTCCTCCACTCTCTACGAGTTGTCCCCGGATCATGACGTGGACGTAATCAGGCACGATGTACTCGAGCAGGCGCGCGTAGTGCGTCACGATGATTGCGGAGAAATCCGGTCCGCGCATGCCGCTCACACCTGCTGCGACGGTCTTGAGCGCATCGACATCCAGACCGGAGTCTGTTTCGTCGAGCAGCGCCAGACGCGGCTTTAGGATCTGCATCTGCAACACTTCCGCCTTCTTCTTCTCGCCACCACTGAAACCTTTGTTCACTGCACGATCCGCGAAGGCAGGATCCATCGTTAGCCCCATCATCGTCTCGGTGAGTAGTTTCTGGAATTTCACCGGTGAGGTCTTGTGGTGATCTTTCTCTCTCGTGGACATCTGGGCTTCGTACGCCGCCAGCAGAAAACTCCGCAGTGGCACTCCTGCGATCTCCTTTGGATACTGGAACGCAAGGAACATCCCAGCCCGCGCTCGTTCATCGGCCGACATCGTCAGGAGATCGTGACCTTCAAACTTTGCTGATCCGTTCTCGACGCTGTACGCCGGGTGTCCCATCAGTGCCGAGACGAACGTCGACTTCCCTGAACCATTAGGTCCCATGATGGCGTGTACTTCGCCGTGGTTCACGGTGAGGTCGAGCCCGCGAATGATCGGCGTGCCGCTGACTGAGATCTTCAGGCCGCGGAGCGCGAGCAGTGGTTTTTTGACTTGGCTCTTCGTCATGCAGAGTTTTGGGATGTCTCTATACTAACCGCCATGTTTCCATTCTGGAACCACATTACTGCGCCGCTCCTAGAGATTCTCTCTCCGAGAGAGATTCTCCAGATCGGTTCGGGCACCGGACGGACGGCCCAAAAACTGTGCGAATATGCTCATACAGCCGCTGCGAAACTCACCATCATCGATCCTTTTCCGCTGTTCGATCTCGCGGCGCTGCAGCGCACATGGGGTGATGTCATCACGATGCACCGAACCTGGAGCATCGATGCACTTCCACTGTGTACACCGCCCGATGTCGTCATCATCGACGGAGATCACAACTGGTTCACCGTTTTCCATGAATTACAGTCGATGGAGAATCTCGCCAAAAAATCCGGCAGATTTCCGGTCGTACTCCTGCACGATGTCGGTTGGCCGTACGCACGCAGAGATGCGTACGTCTTGCCTGGGATGATCCCCGAGAAGTTCCGCCATCCGTTTTCTGAAGGCGGAGTGATCCCGGAAACGGAGCGGTTAGTACCTCATGGCGGACTCAATGAACGCATGTTCCATGCCATCAGAAGCGGTGGACCGCGAAATGGTGTCCTCACTGGGCTCGAAGACTTTCTCGCACAAACGAGCCACGTTCTCTCGGTCACAATGATCGAAGGGTTCCATGGTCTTGCGATCATCACGCCTGAAAAAAATATTGATTCACATCCTGCGCTCGCGACATTGCTCTCGTCATTTTCTCTCGCACCGACTGCAAAGAAACATCTCGCACTGCTGGAGGGCGAACGGATTCAGAATGTTCTGTCAGCGAAAGATCTTCGATTCGCACTCGATGCGCACCGAGTGGAGCGAGACTCCTATCGACAAGCGATGGATACGCTCTCCGCAGAAAAGTATGCAAAGGATATGGACATACAGCGGCGTGAACGGACGCTCAGTTGGCGGATGACAGCACCGCTTCGGCACATCGGCAGTTCTCTGCGGATGATGGGAGAGAAGAGAAGTTGGTGCGGAACGCTGAAGAATGTCTGGGCGATATTCGGCGAACCGTTCCCTGGTTTTGTGCGGTTCGTGCGCCACCAACTCCTCGGGTCAATGTTTCCGGTCGCACCTAGCCTAGCCTCTCTGCAGCAGCACGATGCTGTACTCATTCAGGATCACCATGGAGGAGCGGCACCAGTCAGCGTCATCGTCACAGCCAGAAACAACGGCGAATTTCTCCGAGAGTGTCTAGAGTCCATTCGTGCCCAAACCGTGAAGCCGATGGAGATCATCTACTGCGATGACGGGTCGAGTGACCAAAGCGTCGCTATTGCGTCATCATTTCCCGACGTTCGTGTTCTTCCGCTCTCGCACCGTGGCGTCGCGGAAGCGCGTAATGCTGCGGTGGCAGAGAGCACAGGAGACTTGCTCCTGCACATCGACGGCGACGATTCCATCCCCCCCGAGTACCTCGCAGAGCAACTGAAGGCACTCAACTCATCGAGTGCTGCCGCATTCGCGTACGGCATTTCCGGTGTGGGCCATCTGCACAGCGGTTCACTCTTCCTGCCGTGGGATATCAAGCGGCTGTGGACGAGAAATTTCATCAATACGTCGTCGCTCGTTCGCCGCTCGGCGTTCCTGGCAGCCGGTGGTTGGCGCGATGGAGCGAGCACGCTCTGGGACTGGGATCTGTGGCTGCGTATGTCGCGCATCGGGCCCGGCGTGCCATCGAATGCGATCCTCCACTACCGTCGTCATGACCGCAGCTGGAGCCAACTGGAGCGTCAACTAAGTTCCGACGACATTGGACGGTTGTTTGGTCGGATTCGTCGCGCCGTCGCGAAGGTTTCTGTGTGCGCGATTGTGAGCGGACGGCTGCCCGAACTCACGGACACGTGGGTCGATGCGCTGGCGACGAGCATTCGCGCTTCGACCTCGGCAGTACATCCTCCCGAACTTATCATTCTCGATAACAGTCGCTGCGACATGGCATCCAAGATCAGACAAGCGCTCGAGCGGTATCCGGATCTCTTCCGATCGGTGATGATCATCCCTTACGATGTTCGTTTTTCCTGGACGTGCGAAGTCGAGCGTCAGCACGCAGTCTCACGCTTTCTTGCGACTGCGTACAATCGCCTCCTGTCCATGGCAGATGGGGAGATCGTTTGGTTTGTCGAAGACGACATCGTCGTTCCCACATGTGCGTACGAAACGCTGCTTCGGGATCTGACCGACGGTGAAGTACCGCCTGCGGCGGTGAGCGGACTCTACCGAGCGCGTCACCGGGATCAGCTCGTGGCTCACCGCGTCGAGAATGGGGTGCCGGTTCTCGTACAGGATTCCCACACAGCTCCGCTCGATATCGATCTCGCAGGCACCGGCTGCCTGATGGCGTTTCGCCCATTCATCACACATCCCTTCACGAGTCACTGGAGAGGCCGCGCCCCAGCGCACGATTGGGCCTGGTGTGATGCGATTCGCCACGACGAACACCGTATCATTCTGGACCCTCGCGTGCGCTGCAGACACTATCAAACCCTCACGGAGTACGTCTAAAGAGTCACACTGTGCAGCTCTGCAGCGGGATCAGCCGACGTCCGCACCTTGCGGCGTTGGCCACTGACGAGACCTTTATCGAAGAATAGAATGCGTCCACACATCTGCGTGAGACTGTCGTAGTTGTGGCTCACGAGGATCACGGTTTTCTTTCTCTCTTTGAGACCAGTGAGGTAGTTCGTGCACTTTTTCTGAAAATCCTCGTCACCGACGGCCAAGATTTCATCGAACAGATAGATGTCTGCATCCGCTTGCGCCGATGCGGCGAAACCGAGACGTAGACACATGCCAGAGCTGTAACACTTCATCGGCAGCTCCGCGTGTTCTCCGATGTCAGCGAAGTCGAGCACACGCTTCGTCAGCGCATCGATGTCGCACTCCCTCATTCCGCAGAGCAGTCCATTGAGACGAATGTTTTCCTCGGCCTGACGCTCTGGATGAAATCCGATGCCGAGCTCGAAGAATGACGACATGGATCCGTGGATTGTTATCGATCCTGTATCGGATGTCAGGATGCCTGCGAGCATCTTCAGAAATGTCGTTTTCCCCGAGCCGTTGGGTCCGTACAAGCCCACCCACTCGCCAGGGTAGATCTTCACGGATAGAGGCTTCAGCGCCTCGATTCGTACGGGTTTCCGTCGACGACGCCAGAAGAGTACGGTGTCCTGAAGCCGCAGTATCGGGATCGCGTATTGGTGGTACACCTTGGAAATGCCGCTACATTCGATGATCGGAATATTCGCCATCAGTATTCCTGGGGGAAGTACCTCTGTCGTCGTTGGAAGATCGAGAGCCCGAGGAGAAAAATCGTCAGACACACGAGCGTCATCGACGCCGCATGCTCCAAACTCGGTGCACCGGACACCGTATCGTAGAGGACGGAACGGCGAGCGTCGTGAATGATGATCGAGAGTGGCTGGATTTGCACGAAGAGCTTGATGATGGAACTTCCTGTTTCTTGACCGAGGAGTACCCGCACCGCATGCATGAGCGATCCCCCCTGCACCGCAAACGGATACATGATCGGCGTCATCCAAAAGAGGATCTGAATCGCGATGGCCCACATGTGCGGAATATCGCGGTATTTGAGGCAATATGAGCACAGAATCATGCCGATACCGAGTGCCGTCAGTGTCATCTGGAGTACCGTCAGGATCAGATACGATGCCGAGAGATGGATGTCCACCCCATAGAGCATCGCCGCTCCGAAGAAGATCAGCAGGTGTGTCAGGAAGATCACTAGGTTCGTCCATCCGACGGCGAGGATCAGGAATACGCGCGGGAACACCATTCGCTGAATGATCGAAGATTTGTCATGCAGCATGCTCATGCAGCCGCTCGTCGTGAGCGCGAAATGTTCCCACATGATGATCCCGAGGAATAGATACAGAGCGTAATGACTGATGGACTGCTGCACGTACGGCCCGAAGATCTGGAGAATAACGATGAAGCGGACGAGCGGACCGAGCAGTGACCATACGTATCCCAGGATCGAGCCTCGGTATTTCAAGACGAAATCGGACCACCCGATCGCCGTAATGACGGCGAAGGAGCGTGCAAGCGTGAACCGCCGTGGGGGCATGCGGATATCGTAGCACAGCGCTTGTGGTGGGCGCCTGAAATGAGTACGCTCCGCGGGCATGCCGACCGTAACATTCATCCTGCCAGATGGGCAGATCAAGACAGTGGAAACCGAGAGCGGAAAAACGCTCCTCTCCATCGCGCTCGATCACGATGTTCCGATGGAGTACGCGTGCGGTGGCAACGGTTTCTGCACGACGTGCATGTGTGCCGTTGAGAAGGGCATGAACAACCTCTCACCCAGAAACGACCGCGAGGAAAATATGGGCATCACGGACGACCCGAAGCGTCTCGGCTGTCAGGCGGAGGTCAATGGTGATGTGACGGTGCAAGTACTTGATACATGAGCGATTAGTATTAAGTATATTGTATGCAGTATTGAGAATGTGATACCACATACTTGATACTATATACAAAATACGAATGTTACTCTTTCGCTGCGAGCGCACTGATCTTCTGTTTCACACCTTCATTGTACGGTTCGATTTTATTGATACGGCGATACACCTCTTCAGCTTTCGCGTTCTCGTTCATCTGAACGTAGCACTCAGCGAGCAGGTGCAGCAGTTCGATGTCTCGTGACAGTCTGGCGATGGCTTTTTCCAGGAGCGGTGCGGCGTCTTTGAATCTGCGAGCGGCGATGCACGCACGCCCGAGGGCAGCGCTTCGTTCCGGAGTCTGCGGATCGCGGTTCAGGGCTTCCTGGTACGCGAAGCACGCGTCGACGTATTTGCCCTGCATGTAGTACGCCAGTCCGAGGTTGGCGAAGAATGATACGTCGTCACGTTTCTGCACCAGCTCTTTGTAGAGTGCTTCGGCCTTCGCTTCGCGCGATGTCGTGAGATACAACTTCGCGAGCTCGGCTTGCGTATCGGTAGAGTCTGGATTGATCGTGAGAGCTTGGATGAGAATGTGTTCCGCTTCCGCGTGATTTTGCAATGCGATTTCCTTTTCCGCAGACCGCATGAGCGAGCGAACTTTCTGTAGTTCGATGGCTGATGTGCGTGGGTTTCTACGCGGGCGATCGATGGTGCGTTCTTCCACGAGCTGTGCACCGCGGTTTTCTGCAGACTGAAAACGCATTTTCATCGATCGGACGAGACGACGCACACCGCGGTTTCGAAGCAGCACTCTGCCGGCCACAAGGATGACAATACCGAAGAAGGCTGTGAGGAACACAATGAGATATGGCATGCGAGGTTCGATCCTATCATGCGCGCTCCTGTACTGCCAGGGCGAACCTCTCGAGAATCAGCCCGCGGTGCGCATTTGTCGTGAGTTCCTGGACGAGTGTGGAATACGCTCGCACGAGCTCGACACGCTTCATGGCATCCGGGTATTCTCTGAGCGTCAGACCGAGGTGGGTGAGGACATCGTCAATCAATTCTTTCTTTTCCGTGGCTTTCAGGAGCCATCCCAGACGATCTTTCAGTGACGAGGTTTGCCAGAACTGTTTCGCCTGAGAGTGCAGCTGTTTTGTCCCCCGCAGCATTTCAGGATTTTCGAGTAGGCGCCGCAGTGTGCCCGGTGCACCGCGTGCGATGTGCAGCGCGAAGCCGGCGTCCTCGTCATCGCGGCCGTCGAGGAGTGAAATCATCTCTTCTTTTTTCAATGGCGCGAACCGCAGCGTACGCGTGCGAGAGAGAATGGTCGGTAGAAGTAGCGTCGGCGCGTCCGTCGTCAGGATGAAGACGACTCTCGATGGAGGTTCCTCCAAAATTTTGAGGAACGACGTGGCGGCCGTCGGCTGCATGCGCTCGATGCCGCGGATGATGCAGCACAAATATGGGCTGTCTCCCGTCGCCTGCAGCCGCTCGAACAATAGGCGCAGGTCCTCAATACCGATGGCGTCGGTACGCGCTGGCGTATCTTTGCTCCTATGTTGCTGCGGAACGTTCGACGATTCTGCGATAATCTTCCAATCCTCGTTGACATCCTCGATCCACACATCATCGAGACACCAAAAATCGGGGTGAATGAACTTTTCCATCTGCATACGCACGGACTCCGTCTGCTCCGGTGGTAGATGCTCTGCGAGGAGTCGCCATGCGAACCAGCGTGCAACCGTCGTTTTGCCGATATGACTCGGTCCTGAAAAGAGATACGCGTGCGCCACGTTACGGTTCGCGATGTCCGAGAGGAGCTGTCCTTGCTGCTTGCCGTGGCCTGCGATGACATCGGGGATGCGGGGCATGGGTGCTTCTTCCGAGTATGGGAAACAATCCTAAACCCGCTCCGCCTTCGGGTACAGCGAAATGCGGCGTTTCACTATTATCAGCGCGTCACCGAAATTTTCTCGCCTCCTTCGGCCGCAGGGGCGCTCACGGTGATGAAGGAGTTGCTGCTCCGGTAGATGGTGTACTTCGTCGACGTCGCCGTGGCTGCCTGCGGATCGCGCGGTGTCGAGACGAGGTACATCCCATTGAGGAGGCTGAGATCCACGAGACCGGTGCAGTTCACCGTCACGTCCGAACGGCATATTTCGGTTTCGGTCGTCGTGATCCCGGGAGGCAGGGCGCCGTTGTTATCGATGGCGTACTGGTAGACGGCATTCAGAATCGTGTTCATGTCAGCACGGCGTTGCGCGTTGCGGGCATCCGAAGGCTGCATCTTCGGCGATGTATCACCCATGAGTTCGTCGAGGAGCTTACTGCCCTCCGGCGCGACGATCAGCGGCGCCGACACGGCCTTGCTGATTGCATTCACCGAGAATCCAGCTTTCTTCTTGTTCAGCTTGGACATCAACGACAGTTGTATCTGGCTCGCATCGAAGCGCCCATTCGCGAGTACGTCGACGAATGCATCGAACGTCAACGTCGTGTTGCGAATGTTCCTTCGCGCCTCGGCGTTGAATTTCGGCGATGCGTACTTGCGGGTCTGCGCCGTGAGTGCCGTGAGAAGACGGCGCAGTTTCGCCGGCGGGAGCGTGACGACGTAGTGGCGCGTGCCGCCTGCCTGGACGGTCTCCGTGATGTCGATGAACTGCTCGTAGCGCTTCATCTCGCTTGATCGCTGCGAACGTCCCTTTGCGGAGAGTTGGTCAACGGTCGACTTGTCGAGAGGGAAGCGAATCCAGACGTGCAGCAGATTGTCGTACTCTTTCAGATCAATACCTAATGCGGCAGCATTCTTCACCGTGAGATCGTTGACGCGGAGATAGAAATTCCCTCCCACAATGCGTCCTTCCAGGAGTACGTGCACCGATCCTTGTGTGGTCATATCGACGAATGCGTCCACCGAGAAGTCCGCTTCAATCGGCTTCACTCCATCGACGGCACTCTGTACGCCTTTGATGGTTGCCCGGGCCGTGTAGTCCTCGTACGTGCCTTCCGCTTTCACGTTGAGCTCGATCGGTCGCTCGTTGTTTTGAACGATCGTCGAGAGTTTCTGCAACGTCATCGATGTCTTCGCGAGGGCGATGCTGCTCGGGATCAGGAGGCCGGCTACCGAGAGGGTAAGGAGTTTGCGGACGTTATTCATACACCGAAGAGAAGGGAACATCTCGAGCATCGTACCAACGGGCACATGGTCTGTCACCCCTCTCTCCCATGACATTTCTTGTACTTCTTACCGCTGCCACATGGACACGGATCATTGCGACCCGCCTTCGCGGAAGCTTCGGCGGGCGAGCCGACTTTCTGAGATTGTTTTTTCGTGGCGGCGGATGTCGCTCCTAGCTGCTGTAGTGCGCCTTCTATTTCTCGTTCGTTCGTCTGCAAATTCTTCGGCTCACTCGTCATCGTCACCTGCGGCGCCGCAAACTGCGCGAAGTCGATCTGAAGGAGTGTCCTCACGGTCGTCGCGGCGATGGTCGCGAGCAATTTCTGAAACATCTGGAATCCTTGGTCCTGGTATTCGATCAAAGGATCGCGCTGCGCGTAGCCAGAGAAGGCGACCTGCTCACGGAGGTGCGCCATCGCATCGATATGGTCCATCCAGTGGCTGTCGATGGATTGCAGGATGACGATCTGCTCAGCTTTCTCAGAAGACTCTTTGCCGTAGTGCTTTGTCTTCTGTGTGTAGAACGAGAGCATCATGTCCTCGATAAGTTTTTTCACGTCCTCGGTCTCGTTCATCGTTTTCAGATCTTGCTCCGAAATACCTCGTCCGAGATCCGGGTGCAGTGCCGCGAGTGACTCGCGCAATTTCTTGAGATCCCACATTTCCGCATCCTCCGTGGATGCGTATTCGGATACCAATACATCGACTTCGCGCTTGATCATCGCCAGGACTTCGTCGTGCAGCGAATCGGTGTCCGTGCTCTTGCCGGCGATCTTCAAAAGTAATTTGTGCCGCCGCTTGTACATGATATCGCGGTGCTTGTTCATGACGTCGTCGTACTGCACGACGTGACGCCTGATATCGAAGTTACGGCCTTCTACTTTCTTCTGGGCGCTCTCGATGCTGCGCGACACCATGCCGTTTTCCAGTGGCATGTCTTCGGGAACGTTGAGGCGCTGCATCATGGATTTCAGCCTGTCCCCGCCGAAGAGACGCATGAGTTCATCTTCCATCGAGACGAAGAACTGACTCTCGCCCGGATCGCCTTGGCGTCCGGCTCGTCCGCGCAGCTGATTATCGATACGCCGTGCTTCGTGACGTTCGGTGCCGAGGATCGCGAGTCCGCCGGTTTCTATGACTCCATCACCCAGCTTGATGTCCGTGCCGCGTCCTGCCATGTTCGTCGCTATGGTGACGGCGCCGCGCTGCCCGGCCTTGGCGACGATCTCAGCCTCTTTCTCGTGGTGTTTTGCGTTGAGCACGGTGTGGGGGATCTTCATCTCTTCCAGCAATGCGCTCATCGCTTCCGACTTTTCGATGGACGTCGTACCGATGAGGACCGGTTGGCCTTTTGCATGTTTCTCCTTCGCGATCTTCGCGACTGCCATGAACTTCGCCTTCGTCGTTGCGTAGACTGCGTCCGCTTTGTCGATGCGGGACATGATCCGATTCGTGGGGATCTGGTGTACGGGCAGTCTGTAGATTGACTGAAATTCCTCTTCCTCCGTCTTGGCTGTTCCGGTCATGCCGGCGAGCTTCTCGAATATCCGGAAGTAGTTCTGGAACGTGATGGTTGCAAGAGTCTTACTCTCACGTTGCACTGGCACTCCTTCCTTCGCTTCGATGGCCTGATGGAGGCCATGGCTGTAGCGCCGACCCGGCATCAGACGACCAGTGAATTCGTCGACGATGATGATCTCACCGTCTTTGGAAACGTAGTCCACGTCGCGTTGGTAAATGGCATGCGCACGGAGTGCCTGCTCGATGTGGTGCACTTCCTCAAAACCCTTTTCGGTATAGATGTTCTCGACGCCCAGGAGTCCCTCCATCTTCTTGATGCCAGCTTCGGTCAACGTCGCGGCGCGTTGCTTCTCGTCTTTCACGAAGTCCGTGTGCTCTTGCAAATTCTTCACGTACTTGGCGTACAGATCGTATTTCAGTGTGGATTCCTCGGCCGGTTGGCTGATGATGAGCAGCGTGCGAGCTTCGTCGATGAGGATCGAGTCCACCTCGTCGACGATGGCGTAGTGCAGGCCGCGCTGCACTTGGCGTTCTACGGATGGTGCCATATTGTCTCGGAGGTAATCGAACCCAAATTCGTTATTCGTGCCGTACGTGACGTCGGCCGCGTAGGCAGCTTTTCTCTGTTCGTGGTCCAGTCCGTGGACGATGACCCCAACGGTGAGACCGAGAGCTTCGTACAAGTATCCCATCCACTGCGCGTCGCGTTTCGCGAGATAGTCGTTGACGGTCACAACGTGGACGCCTTTGCCGGTGATGGCATTGAGGTACACCGGGAGCGTACAGACGAGCGTCTTTCCTTCTCCGGTCCGCATTTCCGCGATGGCGCCCCTGTGGAGCACCACACCTCCGATGATCTGCACGTCGAAGGGAATCATGTCCCACGTCTGTGTTGTGGCACCGACCGTCACATCTTTGCCGACCAGCAGTTCGCACGCTCGATTAGCGACCGCGAAGGCTTCGGGCAGCATCGAGTCCAGTGCCTCACCTTTCTGGTACCGGTCGCGGAATTCCTGGGTTTTCGCCGGCAGCGTTGCTAGTGTCAGCGCCTGGATCGGCGCAGAGTGTTGCATCGCGCGGACCTGGTCCACGATCGGCGCGATCCGTTTCAGTTCCTTGCGGCTCGGATCACCTAAAAGCCTATTGAGTGCATCGATAACAGACATGGATGAAGAGTATACCAGATTCGTTCCGCACACACCGTCCTACCGGTTCTGTCGTTCCTTCTTCAGCAGATGCAGAGCGTCTTCGTGGAGCGTCACGCGGGTTTCGTAGTCCGAGCGCGCGGTGACGCGATCCCGTTCCAGCGCCACGATGTGCGTGCGAATCGGCGCTGTTGTTTCGAGGAGATCGAGAAAATCCCACAGTGCTGGGTGCGATTTTTTTAGACGTTGCGGTGCCAGAATTCCGAGTCCGTGAAACCCGGGGATAATGACGAAGCGCGGTCCCGGGTTCATCAACTTCACCGTGTCTTCGATTGCCGTGAGAACCCCATTGTTCGCTCCGCCGTCTATCTCCGCATGACACGTTCCAGGATTCACGCCAGCTCCGGGCTCCGCAAACCCCGAGCCGTCTGCCAGGAGACCACACGTACGGTTCGGCAGTACGTCTTCCGATGGTAGGCGTGAGGGATCGTGGTACATGTCTCGTCGTCCATACGGCCAGCCGACATCGTGGAGCAGGATCAGCGGCATCGATGATGTATTCGCACACAGCACAGCGAGCTCTTTCGTCACCGTTGCGTAGTTATGGTCTCCGTCGATGAGCACGAGATCGGGCTGCGGGATTGCAGGCAGTGCAGCGATGCTCATCTGTGCATGAAACACGAAGACACCTGGGTGTTGCTGTGCCCACGTATCAGCCGGAAACTGTGGCGCAGGGTCGATAGTGTGCAGGATCGCGCCACGCCGCCTACAGTCGCTCAGCAGCAGACGTGTGTGCGCACCGTCGGCAGCACCGACTTCGACGATAATTTTCGGATCGTACACCGTGATGAGTGGACCGATGATGCTCGGGAAGAAACGGTGCATACATGCGAGTATACCTCTCTACGCTTCGCGTCCGTACCACGGTGTCAGCGCGCGAGTGCCGTACGTGATGGTTTCCAGCGTATCGGGGAGCACGTCTGATACTGATGCCATCGTCGCGAGTGGCGAGATGCGGAGATCTGCTGCTTGTTCCGGTAACACTTCACCGACGTACACGCCATCGTGGATGTCATTCAGTTCATCGAGCGTGATCGTCACCGCTTCCGGCCACCTCTTCGCGTACGCGCCGAAGCCTCGGATGAACAGTAGTTTTTTCTTCGTCGCATGGAGCCAGAGAGCGTCGCCGGAAATTCTCCTGGCATAGAGATCCGAAAGATGGATCCCGCCGATCGGAATTTTCAGACTCCACGCGAGCGCATTTGCGATGCTTAAGCCCACGCGTTGGCTCATGAATCCGCCTGGGCCAGTGACAGCGACGATGCGGCTGATATCGTGCAGCGATAATCCGGTACGTTTCACGAGTGCTTCGATCGCGGGGAGGACCGTAGCCTCATCCGTGTGATCCGCAAGTTCGCTGTCCGTCACCGTCGTACCGGAAACGACGGCAAAAAGCTTCCGGTGGCTGCAGAAATCGAGAAAGAGAGTATGCATAGGCTGTACACTGGTACGGATAGTACACCTCTATGCCCAGACTCTCCGTTATCATCCCTACGTACCGCCGTGCCGAGATTTTGGCCGAGTGTTTACGTAGGCTTGAACGTCAGACGGTCGCTCGGGACATCGAGGTCATCATTGTGAGTGACGGTCATGACGACAAGACCGCTGCACTTTTCGAGAAGTCGACTTGGCGCATCACCGTGAAATTTTTTGAAATCGAAAAGAGTCAACAAGGTGCCGCCAGGAATGAAGGCGTGAAGCATGCGACGGCAGAGGTCGTGCTCTTCATCGGTGATGATATTTTTTTGGAGCCGGATGCATGTGAAGTTCACCTCACGACTCATTCGTCCCTCACACTGCCGACCGCCGTTCTTGGATACACAACGTGGGATCCCTCGGTCGGCATCACGCCGGTCATGCGGTGGCTTGAATCGTCTGGGTGGCAATTCGGATACCGTGCCCTGAACCGGAGCGAAGCGACTGGTGCAGGGCCGTTCATTCCGTCTGATATCCAGCACAGATTCACGTACACCAGTCACATCAGTTTGCCGCTTGAAATAGCCAAAAAACACGTATTCCGAACGGACGTACACCTCTACGGTTGGGAGGACATCGAGTGGGGGATGCGGCTTAAAAATTCTGGTGTACGTTTGTTGTACGAACCGCGAGCGAAGGCATTTCATCATCATCACATCACTCTCAAGGATTCACTCAAGCGCATGGAAATACTCGGCCGCTCCGCCACTCTGATTCAGGAAAAAGTTCCAGAGTTC
Organism: uncultured Candidatus Peribacteria bacterium; assembly: GCA_964514855.1. Classification (GTDB taxonomy): domain Bacteria; phylum Patescibacteriota; class Gracilibacteria; order Peribacterales; family Peribacteraceae; genus JAGORY01. The sequence continues at coordinate 14,879 of CAZESZ010000008.1, forward strand.
GACCGCGTGCCGAAGGGCTGGAAATTATTGGCGTACAATATCGCAGTACTTCTACCAACGATGGCAGGCAGACATCGACGAGCTTTTCTGCGCGGACTTCGATCAGCTTAAGAATTTTTCGGGGTCTCTGTGGAAGGAATGCGATGTGCAGGTGGTATCGCTGATGCGAATTGAACGACGTCCTTCCCCTTGAGGATAGCATGGGATATTGGGTCAAATACATCATCCTCCCAAAATGCATCCGCGATGGCAACGCTGGCCAACTTTCCCTTTTCATCAGCCGCTCTTTTAGCCAGATCAGCATCCTCCTTCTCGATACGAATTTTTCCACGATCGATATCCGCCATCAATTCTTCTACAGCTTCAGGAGTGTCCTGAAGATACTTGGCAATAGCCTCTTCAATAAGATGCACTGCAAGATTTTCTGCCTCCCCTTTAGTTGTAAGAGGCGACAATGGTATTTTCCTCCCCTCAAGAATCTGTTGAATCGATAGCGTGGTATTGTTCATGCGCCTCGATAGTTCTTCAATTCTACTGTCGCTGGAAACTATATTCTCCGCGATATGGAAATTACCGTCGTGTTCATTATGTTGCCTTTCTCCTTCTCTCAATACACGAATATATTTTTCGGGTAGCAATTTTTCGCCCGGTACAACAACTTTCATCACCTCCCTGACGTGTTTTTGAAGAGTAGTCATATGGATATTATACCATAAATATAAAATTAAGTACATTGCCACTAAGACCCATTCCGTGGTACTATGAACGGACAGAATCTAATTCTAGATTGCACTGTCCTCTATGAGAGGACGGTGGCCTTCCCGCTTCCCCAAAACACCATGCGTGCATCATTCATCGCTGCCATCAACCAGCTCTGCGCCGAGCGCAACGTGAAAGCAGACGATGTCCTCGAGGCCGTTCGTCAGGCCATCGCGACTGCGTACCGCAAAGACTACGGGAACAAAGAGCAGGAGATTCGTGTGGTGCTCCGTGAGGACCAGGATATGCCGACCGTTCTCCTCATCAAGGAAGTCGTCGATGAGGTCCTCAACGAAAACTTCGAGATCAGCCAGAAAGACGCCCGCCGCGTGAAGCCGGACGCCGAGGTTGGTGACGAGATCGAGATCGATGTGACGCCGGTCGGATACGGACGCATCGCCGCGCAGTCCGCGAAGCAGGTTATCATCCAGAAGCTGCAGGAGTCTGAGAAGCAGTCGCTCTTCGAGATGTTCAAAGACCGTGAGAATGAACTACTCACCGCTACGGTGACGAAAGTCGAGCCGAACTGGGTGACATTGGAAGTGGAGGGTATGACGGTGTCGCTCCCATGGAAGGAACAGATTCCGGGCGAGCATTACTACACCGGCAAGCGCATTCGCGTCTACTTGGACAAAGTCGAGCTCACTGGAAAAGGTCCACAACTGCGCATCAGCCGCACGCATGCGAGCCTCGTGAAGAAACTGCTGGAACTCGAGATCCCGGAGATCCGCAACGGTGACGTGCTGATCATGGCGATCGCCAGAGATGCCGGCATGCGCAGTAAAGTCGCGGTGAAGAGCAATGATCCGCGTATCGATCCCATCGGTGCCTGTGTAGGTCAAAAAGGCGTGCGCATTCAGTCCGTCATGGAAGAGATCAACGGTGAACGCGTGGACATGATCGAGTGGTCCGATGATCCGATCAAACTCATCTCGACTGCGCTTCAGCCTGCATCCATTTCTGCTGTCATCATCGTGAATGCAGAGGCACACGAGGATGAGGAAGGCCGCCTCGTGAAGAAGCGTGCTGCGGTCTTCGTGGAAGAGGCGCAGCGGCCGATGGCTATCGGCAAGAAAGGTCAGAACATTCGTCTCGCAACACAGCTCACCGGCTACGAGCTCGATATGTACAACTACGAGGAGCTACCAGCGTTCAAGGCCAAGCTCGCCGAACTGAAAGGGGAAGAAGTCCAAGTCGTGATGCTCAATGAGACGCCGACCGATGAAGAAAAAAAGACGAAAGAGGAGCCTGTGGCTGAAGAGAAGAAGGCAGCGTAATGTCGCAAACACCGTAGAGACGTGCGGTGCGCGCACGTCTCTACTTCAGCGTGGATTCGATGTATGGTGTCTGCATGGAGCTTCCGAAGATTCCCTTCCTCGTCCTGGATACCGAAACGACCGGGTTCGTTCCGCGCGTTCACTGTGTCATGGAATATGCGTGCGTTGTCGTGGACGGCGGAAAGGTGAAAGAGGAATACGAACAGCTGTTCGAGCTTCGTGAGAAATGCGAGATCCCGCAGGCAGTACAAGTTCTCACGCGCATTCGTCCTGATGATCTCATCGATCAACCGACGTTCGAGAAAACGCTGCCGGTCATGAAAGCGCTCCTCGCAGACGACGCGCTCATTGTCGGACAGAATGTGAAGTTCGACCTCGGCATGCTCCGGGGCGAAGGCTGGGACCTCACGGATCGTCCGTGGATCGACACATCGATGCTCGCGTCGCTCGTGTTTCCTGAGATCGAAAGTTACGCGCTCGGGTACGTGTCGTCGGTACTGGACTTGAATCACGATCCACCGCACAGAGCCCTCGGCGATGTCCGTGCGACACTCGCATTACTCGGAAAATGTTGGGAACGACTGCGCGAACTGACGCCGAAACAGGTGACGCGCCTCAACGAATTCGCCATGCGCGGACCAGAGGGGTATCGGCGACTTTTTGGC
>CAZESZ010000008.1:17679-21035 GCA_964514855.1 uncultured Candidatus Peribacteria bacterium
AGAATCTTTTCTCACGCAGACGGAATTCGTTGGCGATGAGCTGACACTCGCGATGAAACTGGAGCTGTATCCGGCTGTCGTGCGTTCGGACTTGCCGCTCCATGGCGATGAGTACGCGATTTTCACCGGAAAATTGGCGTGTACTGCGGAGAGTCCGGAGTACAAAAAAATAGCAGACAAGGCCGATTCCGGGCCTACGATTCTCAGTCATCAGCATGTACTCACGAGTGCATGCGCTGCTGAATCAGCGCTTCCAAAAAACCTCTCGCTCATTATCGACGATGCGTCGATGCTCGAGGACACCGCGACTCAGGCCTTCGCGTGGTTCTGCACGATGAATAGTCTGCGAGCAGCGTCGCAGGGAAGTGCGGCCCTCACGAAGTGTGCGGATTTGATCGAGCTGTGGGCCGAGAGAATCAGAAACGAGATGGATCTTCGGTACCTTGCGCCATCGGATTTGGAATCTCGCGAGAGCGGCGAACTGAAGCGCATGATCGCAGACATCCTGGAAACAGAGCTACCGCCGCAAGTCATGCTGCCGCTTCAGCACATGCTTCTCATCTTGGATCCTGCCAATCTTCCGGGGCGGATCACGTGGATCGAGGCGATGCCCGATGGCAGCAAGATCATCAAGTCCGTTCCGGAGGACATCGGGTCGCTGATGGCGAAACACGTCTATGCAAACTATGCGACCACACTCCTCATTCCGCCTGCGAGTCAGGATGATCTGCAGCCGATACTCCCAGACGCTGTGCGGTCTGAGCTGCACAATGCGGGACCGCTTCCGGATTCCGCTCTACGCATCGCGATGCCGATCGGCGTCACGCTCGAGATGATCTTCAAGAAACCGGAGGGTAAGACGATCGTCTTAGTCTCGAGTAAGCGCACGATCGAAGACATCTACGTGAAGCACGCAGAGCGTCTGGAAGCCGAAGGAGTCACGTTAATCTGCCAAGGTTTCAATGGTGGACAGGGGCGCATGCGTGCCGAATTTCAACGTGCGGCGTCGCCTGCGTTCCTCGTCATGACGCCGTGGACATTCGAAGCAGTAGACCTTCCGCCGGAGAGTGTCGATCGACTCATTTTGCAGGTTCTTCCGTTCGATCATCCCTCGCATCCGGTCGTTTCTCGCAGAGCCGGCCGCCACCGTGATCCGTTTTCAGATTACTCGTTACCGCGCCTGAAGCATCGGCTCTTTCGGTTACTGAGGACATTTCGTAAACACGCAAAAACCGGTGCCACTGTGGATATTCTGGATGATCGCTTGCGAACAAAACCGTACGGTAGGGAAGTGACGGCGTATCTCTTGTCGTTTGGATCGAAGAAAGCTGAGGGTCCTGCACAGCTTTCTTTTCTCTAACAGAAGCCAAGATTCATACGATTCGTTCTGGAATAGTTGCTATTCGTTGGTAGTGTTTCATAATCGTACTATGGAGAATCGATTCGCAGACAGCAACCTTATTCATCCCATCACTTTCCCGGATGGTCACAAACATCAGATTGTCTATCATCTGGAAGGCCAACAGTTCATTGTCCGTTTCACTCGCGAGACTGGTGACGCTGTGCGGGCAGCAATACTTCAGTCCGTGAAGAGCGCTGGTTTCACCCTCGCCCCCACAGGAGAAATATCGTTGTACCAGCAGGTACGAGATTTTCAGCAGGCTATCGGTGGAAAAGTTCCGAGCAGCGTGTTTCCACCAACCCGGAGTCCATCTACCTGAGTCCTCGACTCATCATCGTCATTCGTCTCCACGTCCGAAGAGCACGACGAAGAGTGTTCGCCACAGAATCCAGAGATCCAGTGCCAGCGACCAATCTTCGATGTACCGCATGTCGTACGCGACTTCTTCTTCAAATGTGAGATTTGATCTGCCCGAGATCTGTGCGAGACCCGTAATGCCGGGGCGTACCGTGAAGACCCGACGGTGATGCAGTGCGTACTTCTGTACTTCGCTCGGAAGGTGCGGCCTTGGGCCGATGAGCGAAAGTTGGCCTACGATGACATTGAGCAGTTGTGGGAGCTCATCGATGCTATAGCGACGGAGAAACCGTCCGATTGGGGTAACGCGCGGATCGTTCTTGATCTTGAAGAGCGGGCCGTCGGTGCGATGGCTCAGATTCGTAAGGTCATTTTTTTTCTGATCGGCATCACGGCACATCGAACGGAATTTCAGGACGGGGATCATGGTCTTGCCGTATTGTCCGACACGATGACTGACGTAGAAAATCGGCCAGCCCGAACTCAGTAAGACCAGAAGCGCCACGAGCACAAGAGGGAGAAACAGAATCAGGAGCATGAGGAGTCCGAGCGTGAGATCGATGAAGCGTTTAAGGACTCTGCCCCAGCCATCGAGCGGGGTCGGTTCGAATTTCAGAATAGGAACGAGACCGATAGAACCGATGGAAAGCTGATGGGGAACATCAGCGAAGACCGGCGGCACATATGCGTAGGCGATCTGATGGCTGCGACAAAAATCGATGAGCTCAGCTGTGGTCGCGCTTTCCGGATTCGCATCAGTATGTAGCACGAGGTCCAGGGCCTCTTTTTCGTGCATCGATTGTATCTCCGTCAGCGCTTTCGTGTGTCCGAGGAAACGGTACCGCGCATCACGGATGAGGTCGGTTCGTACCGACGCAGGAAGCTCACGGCTGCCGCACGAGAGGACGGTTCGAATGCCAATGCCGGATTTCAGTAGTCGACGTTGAAACAGAAGGACGGCACTGCGTCCGGCAACCGCGAAGACCGTCAGAAATATTGTTGACTGGATCAGCAGCACGCGCGAGAAAAAGAGTTGTCGCTGTACCAGGAAGAACCAGGCCATGACGAGTGCTACCCAGAGAATCGCCGCAAGCACCGTCCGCCAGAGTTCTTTCCAGGGGCCGAGCGTGGTGCGTAGCGAATACAGTCGCAAGAGACCAGCGATGAGGACGAACCCAACGATTCCCGGAACAACGAAGTGCGAAAGATAATAGTCGAGGGGCGGGAGCGTGCTCTGCTGCGAGAGGAGTTGCAGGCGCGGCAGAAGATCGATATTCGCTTCGCGCAGCCTGTACGCCAGAACCAACGCAGCGAGTGCCGACAGTGCATCGAGGGGGATGCGCGCGATGCCGAAGAGGATCTCCGAACGTTTCACGCTTGGGAGTATACGCAAAACAGGCCCAGTTAGCCTGCTTTGTGTCCTGCTCTTCGTACGCCGGATTCTGTCTGGCCTTGTCCCGCTTACGGGGGGCAAGTGAGATGATCATCTCTCTAGCCGTGCGGTTGCCCGCACGATCGAGCGGAGGGGCAGTCGGCCTCACGGAACCATGAGGTGATCCGATCGCCCAATTCCTCCTTGCAGCACCTGGAGTTTGCC
>CAZESZ010000009.1:0-20680 GCA_964514855.1 uncultured Candidatus Peribacteria bacterium
CACGGTCACACTACGAGAAGTGAAAATACTCGTCCTCGACGAAGCCGACCGGATGCTGGACATGGGATTTGCACCGCAGATCCAACAGATTCTAAAAACCGTTCCCACCGATCGCCAAACACTCCTCTTTTCGGCAACGATGCCGCACGAGATCAGCAAGCTCGCCGCTACGCACATGAAGCTACCGCTTCGCATCGAAGTGGCAACGGCCGGCACGGCAGCAGCAGGCGTAGAGCAACATGTCATCATCGCTCGGAAAGAAGATAAGACCGGACTTCTCGACAGTCTTCTGAAAGAATCCGAAGGCAATGCACTGGTCTTCGTCCGCACGAAGCACGGCGCAAAGAAACTGACGACGGCGCTGCAGGCACTCGGCCACAAAACTGGCGAGATTCACTCGAACAAATCCCTGCCGCAAAGGCGTGAAGCACTCGCAGGATTTAAGTCCGGGAAGTACAGACTGCTCGTCGCGACAGATATCGCTGCACGCGGCATCGATGTCATCGACCTCGCGATGGTGGTGAACTACGACCTTCCGGACAACCCGGAGGACTACGTCCACCGCATCGGCCGCACGGGCCGCGCTGGAAAGACCGGACAAGCCATCTCATTTGCAACGCCGGACCAACGAGGCGACATTCGGATCATCGAGCGACTAATCCGCACTCCCCTTTCAGTCTCCGAAGTACCGGGACTTCCGCCCGGTTCACTGGATGCTCCACCGTCGCCACGTCGTCAGTATCGCGGAGGAGGCAGGGGTGGACGCTCGAGCGGCGGAAATCGCTACGGCGGAGGCAAAGGCGGAGGAAGCTACCGTCGATAGAAGTGCTATGATGGACGCATGAATCGCACGCTCGTGTGTTTGCATGGCTGGGGAGGAACAAAGGAATCATTCACCGAGCTCCGCGCCGCACTGGAAGGCTCCGGCATCACGCTCTTCACACCGGATCTTCCTGGATTCGGCTCGGAGCCGGAACCGAGGAAGCCCTGGCACACGGATGACTACGCGGACTGGGCAGAGGCGCAGATCAGGAAACACGTCCGAGGACCGTTTCACCTCTTGGGGCACTCGCACGGCGGACGCATCGCGATCAAGCTCGCGGTGAGGAAATCTCTTCCCATCGAACACCTATATCTCTGCGCGGCTGCCGGCATCCGGCATCCGAGGCACTTCAAGCGGATCTTCGGCCTCACGCTCGCAAAATCCGGCAAAGCGCTCCTCGCGGTTCCGGGCCTGCGGTCACTGCAGCCGGTGGGCAAGAAGCTGCTCTACAAGCTCGTGCGCGTCCACGATTACGAACAGGCGAGTTCGGTCATGCGCCAGACACTCATCAACGTGAGCGCCGAAGACCTGCGGCCGATGCTGAAGAGCATCGACACACAGACGGACATCTTCTGGGGCCGCGATGACGGCATGACTCCATTCAGCGACGCACTCATCATGAACCACGGCATCGAGCAGAGCACGCTCCACGCGTACGATGGAGTTCGACACCGCGTTCACCGCGATAAAGCAACCGAGATCGCGCACGTCATCAAGAGTAGAATGCACATCGCATGATTCTTCCGCACGCTATCCTCGTCGCGATTCTGGCAGCCTGTGCAGCACTAGCGCCTACGCTGACATGTGCGCGGCTCTGGCAGATCAAAGAGTGGCGGGTCGATAGGCTGCGGGAGCACTTCCGCGCGAACGGCTGGCTCCGACCACTCATCGGCTGGATGCGTCCACTGATGACGGCCGCGGTGATACTGCTGAGCGAGCTCATACTCGGAACTGACACCAAAGGCGTCATTGTTGGCCTATTCGTCCTTGCATCTCTCAGTATCGCGCAGAGTGTACTGTCTCGAAAACGCCCAGTGTGGACGTCCAAAGCTCGAGCCATTGTGATCGTCACACTGGGAATGATACTCGTTCTCTCGCTCCTGGTTCCCACCTCGGCTGCCGTAGGCCTGCTCCTCCTTCCGCTCTTTTCGCCCGCATTCGTCGCCCTCAGCTGGCTGATCCTGAAGCCTCTCGATGCGTATTTGAAACATCGTGTGCTCGACCGTGCGTCAAAATTGCGAGCATCCCATCCGAACCTGCGCGTCGTCGGCATCACGGGCAGTGTGGGAAAGACAACACTCAAAGAAATGCTCTCACACATTCTGAAAGACTCAGGAGCACTAACAACCCCCGAGCGCGTCAATACCGAGATGGGCGTAGCAGCGTGGCTGACGAATGTTCTCAGGAAAGAAGCAGCGAACTCGAGACGCATTCTCATCGTCGAGATGGGTGCGTATCGCAGAGGCGAAATTGCACTCCTCTGCCGCATCACGAAACCGACATACGGCGTCATCACGTACGTTGGGGCGCAGCACCTTTCGTTGTTTGGAAGCCGCGAAGCGATCATCGAGGCAAAAGGTGAACTCTTCGCGTCACTGCCGAAAGATGGGCGTGCGTTTGGGAACAGAGACAACGATGCCTACGACGCGCTCAAGAAAAAATGTACGTGCCCCATCACCGCGGTAGGAACCGATCGTCATGCAGATGTGCAAGCGATGGATATCGAGGAAACATCGAATGGGATTCGCTTCAAGGCCCTTGGCACGGCGTTCAACATCCCCGTTTCCGGCACCCACAACGTGACGGGCACACTCCTCGCCATCGCAGTCGCTCGTGAACTCGGCATGATGCTCCCCGACATCGCGAGAAAATTGCAGACCTTCAAGCGCATGAGCAGGACGTTCGAACTGAAAACCGTCGGTGGCGTCACCGTTCTCGATGATACGTACAACTCGAGTCCGGACAGCGTCCAGGCGGCCATCGAATGGGCGCGGAAGCAGCCGCATCAGACGAAAATCCTCGTCCTCGAAGGCATCATCGAACTCGGCGACGCCGAAGCACGCATCCACACGGAGCTCGCTTCTCTTGCAGCTCCGATCTTCACAGAGGCGTACGCTGCACATCCGAGGTTTCTATCGTATCTGCGAGACGGCGGCTTCGGCGACCGTGCACGCATGGCTGCATGGAGGCGAGAGAAAGTCGAGAAAGGCTCGCTCGTCGTCTTCGTCGGACGCCTGTCTCCGGCTATCATGCGCTACTTCGTGTAATTTTTTTTCGCGGGTAGCAACCCGCACTTCTCGCGGGTAGCAACCCGCTCTCCCTCCTCATCTCACTTTTCACTTTTCACTTCTTCTCTTCTTCACCTCCCTCCTGTCCCCCATCCACCACACCTTCGGCCCGCACGTCGATAGCGCGTATCTCCGGAGAGTGCTCATGTTGTCGTACGTTCCGTGGCAATACGTCCACGGTACGGCGCCTCTCCGCTTGAAGACTGCACTGCGTGCTCTGTTTGCGGCCGAGCCTATTCTCTTCGGTTCAGGACGCGAATCTCTGTACGCACTCCTGAAAGCACTCGGAATAAAGCCAGGTGAAGAAGTCATCGTCCAAGGCTACACGTGCATCGTCGTTCCGAACGCCATCCACGCCACGGGCGGCGTACCGATCTACGCTGATATCGATCCAACGACACTGAATCTCACCGCTGACAGCGTGCGTCCCCTCATCACACCGCGCACTCGCGCCATCATCTGCCAACATACGTTCGGCATTCCGGGTGAACTGACAGAGCTTCGCGCACTCTGCGACGAGAAGCATCTTGTCCTCATCGAAGACATGGCTCACGTTCTTCCAGACCACAGAGGGCCGGACATCGGAAAAGTGGGTGATTATCTCATCCTAAGTTTTGGTCGCGACAAAGCCATTTCCGGCATTTCCGGAGGTGCCGTTCTTTCCAGAAATCCACGGATGACCGCAGCACTGCTGGAGCTCGAGCGTACTGCCGTGCATCAGTCCTGGTGGCACACGGCACGGCTCCTAGAATACGCGACTCGTATGCGAAACATCGTCCGGCCGCTCGCAGGAACGCCGCTTTTCCGGCCCGCCGTGTGGATACTACAGAAAATGCAGATGATTATTCCGGTGCTCAGCGAGCGGGAAAAACGCGGACAGATGTCACCGATTCTCACGAAAAGTCCGAATGTCTGCGCGGAGCTTGCGCTCTTCTCGCTCGGAAAACTGCAGAAGATCAACGAGCATCGCCGCACGCTCACGGCGTTCTTCCTGCGGCACGGACAGAAACACGGCTGGCCCCTGCTTTCCGGCGTCACACAGAATCTTCCTCTGCAAAAATTCCCACTCTTCGTCTTAAACGCGAGAGCCAAGCGCGCAGAACTCAAGAAAGAAAATATTCACCTGGATGACGGATGGACCGGCTGCGTCATCTGTCCAGAGGACATCGTCCTCGCCGAGACTGGGTACGAAAACGGCATGGATCCGGAAGCGGAACGCGTGTGCCGACAGATCTTCTCGCTGCCCACGCATCCGACAATGACACTGTTTCAGGCCGAACGTCTTGCACGGCGCATCGATACGCTTCTCGCCCAAAAGCGGTAAATCGAGCATCAGAGTCTCTACAGAGTAGAGGAATTCCGATACCATCAGTCCATGGAGATTTCGATCACGTACGACATGCACGGATGGGACGAATTCATCGCTTCACAGTTGTGGAAGCCTTTTTTACAGAGTTGGACGATGGGTGAAGTCTACCAGGATATCGGGCAAAAGCCGGTACGGATCGCAGCACACGAAGGTTCTACCGTACGTGCGGTCTGTTTCGGGCATGTCGTGTCCGCGCGCAGGGGAAAACATCTCTCGGTACCGTACGGACCGATCATCGATGAATCACTCCCGGAAGCCGACGCTACGTGCATCACAGCTGCGCTCGTCACGGAGCTCAAGAAACACGCGAGAAACGAAGGCTGCAGCTTCCTACGCCTCAGTCCATTCTGGCCGCAGGGACGCCACACACAAGCCTACGCTTCAGTCGGAAGCATTACATCTCCCCTGCATCTGCTTGCAGAGCACATTTGGTATTTGCCGCTGCAGGAAACATCGGGAAAGCAGAAAAGCGAAGAAGAGTTGCTGCATGGAATGCGCAAAACGACACGCAATTTGATCCGTCGTGCGGAGAAAGACGGCGTGACCATTCACCCATCACAGAATCCAATGCAGGATCTGCAGGAATTCATCACGTTGCATAACGAAACCAGCAAGCGGCACGGATTTACGGCGTACACGAACGCATTCTTCGAATCCCAAGTAAAGCACTTCAGCAAGAAAGGAGAATGCACACTGTATCTGGCGAAATACCAGGGGAAAACCATCGCAACGTCCATCCACATGCACGCCTTCGGCGAGACGAGCTATCACCATGGTGCGAGCTCCAGCGAGTATCAGAAAATTCCCGCAAGCTACCTACTGCAGTGGACCGCGATACGCGACGCACTGAAACGCGGCGACAGGATCTATAATTTTTGGGGAATAGCACCGATGAGCGATAAGCGGATAGCGGAGAGCGATGAGCACGTTGATAATAATTCTTCCCGCAACCCGCAACCCCTGCCTGTCCGGCAGGCAGGCGCTACCCGCTCGCATCCTTTCGCCGGTGTCACGCTCTTCAAGACCGGTTTCGGCGGCCATGTCCTCAACCTCGTGCCGTGCAAAGATGCGCCGGTGTCATCTTCGTACTGGCTGACGTACGCGTTCGAGCGCTACCGAAAATACCGCCGCGGTTTTTAGTATCGCGCCCTGGAAGGGCGCACTGAAGATTGATCATGCATTCAACGCGGCCACCTGCCTGCCGGTAGGCAGGTCCTGGCCGCGAAAGACGTCCGTCAAAGCTGAACTTTCCACTTTTCACTTTCCGCCTTACACTTCCCTCATGCCCAAAGTCACACCCGCCGCAGATACATCCGTCGAGGCCCAGCTCACAGAAATCCTCACGCACCTCCGGCGCATGGATGCCCGAGACAGACTCAGAACCTGGGGCGGCTTCGTGCGCGGCATTATCGCCCTCGTGCCACTCGTCCTGATCCTTGGGAGCGGTTGGTACTTCGTCCAGCACGGCGCAGAATTCATGAAGATGATCGCAGACACGGCAGCCTCCTCGGCGGCCGAATACACGAAATCCCAAGGTTCTGGCATGTACGAGCAGTTCATGAATCAGTACGGAGGAAAGCCGCCTGCAGCTCAGTAACTATGCAAAAGAGCGGAAGACCCCCATCTCCCGCTCTCGGTGAATGCGATGATAAAACTCTTAGCTCATTTGACGAGCTTCACGACGTCTTCCGGAGACATTCCAGAACTCACGAAGAGTGTCGGAAGCCTCAGGAACTGGCTGCGGCTGAAGCGGCTGTCGGGAGACTGGCTGATGCCGAAGAGGTATCCGAGCTCGGCCGCCTGCTTCATGACCCGATCGTTGACGCCGCCTTTCGGGTACGACACTGCATACACTTCCTTGCGCGTGAGGTCCTGAACGAGTTTCTTGCTCTGGCCAAGTTCCAGGAGCACCTGCGAATCGGTCATCGAACGAAGATCGTCACCGGTGTGGCCGGCTGACTGGAGATCATTACCGTTCGCCATGAGATTGAGTACCGTCTTCTCGGTAATGCCCGAGAGCCCGATGTCCTTGGTTTGGATAAAGAGCGTCGCACCGACTCCTGCCGCTTCCAATGCATCGGAAACTGCACGAACGTTCTTGGCACTGATACCCGAAACAGTGAGGACGACCGTATCCGGACTTACGCGAGCGTCGCGAGTTTCCTGCGCCATCACGGTGTCGTAGAACGATTTCAATGTCACGATGCGCTTACCGGCTGCTTTCAAGGCAGCAACTTGTTTCGGGAGCGATGCGATGCTGGCCGAATCATCGGCGAAGTACTGCAAGATCGGCAGCGTGTACTGATCCAACCGAACGAGGAATACCGGCAAGAACGGCTTCAGGTACTGCGTCGAGACGTAGCCTTCCTTGCCGTTGTATGCGACCCTCGCCCATTCGCCATTCATGGAAATCGGCTTGATGATGGCTTGCCCCGGAAGCTCACCAATTTTTTCAGACTGCGTCGAGGGATCCTTGCGAATATTGAGGAACTGGAAATCTACGTAGTACTTGCCTTCGAATTGCTTCTTCTCCTGAGGTAACTTCTCTTCCGTTGTCAGTTTTGCGAGATAGCGAAATGCGACGTAGCCTTCAGATCCACCGGCAAGCTTGACCTTCGCCCACTCCGCACTCGGAATATCGAGAACAGTCAGAATGTCACCCTGGTTCAGCTTCTCGACGAGCGCAGAACTCACATCCATGTCTTTGCGAACGTTCAGGAACGGATTATTCACACGGTAGATGTTACCGCCGTCATCCACGACTACTGTCCGTAGTGCATCGTACTGCGTTTGCTTTGCGGCATCCGGCTGCACCGCCGTGCTGTCCGTGAGGATGGTAGAAGCACTGCCGGTAACGCTCAGAATAGACGTGTCACTCTCACTCTCGGTTGACCCTGAAGATGACAGAACTGATGTCTCTTCTCCGGCAATCTCATGGACTTGAGCGAGGTCCGTATCGCTGAAGGTAAATTCATCGAAGCTCTTATCCGGTTCAGGTTGGCCGCAGCCAGCGAACAGGATGCCGAATGAGGCAATGAGTAGAAAAAAGGTGAGAGTGGAGCGGGACATGGAAAAAATGAGGAAAAACGGTTACATGCGGTCGGGGACACGCAGGGTGAGAAGTTCGGCGCCGATCTTCAGGACATCGGCCGTGAGTTTGGTGAGCGAGAGCCTGAAATCACGACTCGCCGCAGGCGCCGTGAGGATCTCATCCGAGTGATAAAATGAGTTGAAAGCCTGACACAGCTCGTACAGATAATTCGTGAGTTTGTGTGGCAAGTGCTCGGCCCTCGCCTCTTCGATGGTCTCGCTGAAGACCAAAAGAAGCTTGATGAGCATCCGCTCTTTCGATGTCAGCTCCTGAATATCGGATACAGCACCTTCGGAATCAGCTTTCCGCAGCACCGAACGCGCTCTCGCATGCGTGTACTGCAGGTACGGAGCGCTGTTTCCCTCGAACGTCAGCATCTTGTCCCAGTCGAAGACCATATCCATCTTGCGATTCTGACTGAGGACTCCGTAGACGACCGATCCCACACCGATCATCTCGGCGAGCGCGTCTGTGTCATCGGTCTGGATTTTCTCGCCGCGTTCCTCGATGAGCGCACCGGCTCTCTTCACCGCTTCATCAAGCACTTCTTCGAGTCGTAGAATATTTCCCTTCCGCGTGCTCATGGATTTGTGCGCGAAACTCATGCGACCGAAAATGACGTGCTCGAGCGCCGGAAGATCCCAACCGAGCTGCGCAAGAACTGCGAATAGTTGCTTGAAGTAGAGCTGTTGTGCGATGTCGACCACATATAAAATGGCTTGTGGATGCCACGTATCGATGCGATAGCGTGCAGTTGCAAGATCACGAGTGAGGTAGATAGTAGAACCATCCCCTTTCAGTGCGATCGCAGGAGGCATCTTCGCCCCTTCGGGAAATTCGGCGATGAGCGCACCTTCTTTCCCGAGCTTGAAGACACCTTTCTTCTTCCCCTCTTCCAGAATCGATGCCATCTTTCCTTCATAGAAACTCTCACCCTGGGTGTGATCAAACGTCACATGCAACCGCTCGTAGATGCCGTCCATGGATTTCATCGTGATGTCGACAACCGACTTCCAGAATTTCTGGAGGTCTTTGTCCCCTTCTTCTAATTGCTTGAATGCCAAACGACCTTCATCTTCGAGGCTGGCATTCTTCTCAGCCTCATCGTGAAATTTCACGTACAGCGCCAGAAGTTCGTCGATCGAATGCTCTTCGATACTCTTTGTTCCCCATTTTCGGTGCGCAATGGCCAACTTGCCAAATTGCGTTCCCCAGTCACCGATGTGATTGATGGAAACAGTCTCGTATCCCTGATGACGATACAAATTCACGATCGACTGACCGATGACTGTGCTCAGAATGTGGTGAATCCCGAGAGGTTTGGCGATATTCGGCGCCGAATAATCCACGATGACCGGCTGCTCCTTCCTCTTCTTCGAAGGCATACACGCCGTGCGCACCGACGAGAAACCTTTGATGAGCTCATCGGGTGTGAGCGTAATGTTGATAAAGCCAGCTCCTGCGACCTCGGTTGCCGTAACGCCAGCAATCTCTCCAAAGGCTTTTGCCAACACGGCAGCAACGTCGCGCGGCGACTTTCCGACTTTCTTTGCAATCTGCAATGGCGCTGAAGTAGTCAAATCTCCACGACTTTCACCAAAAGAAACATCAAAGTGTATAGTTGTCGATATTCCGAAATTTTTCAGGATAATCACCTCCCCTGCAGCCGCTAATTTTGTACGAACGTCGAACAAATGAAGTGATCAGGAAAACAGCGGTACTGTATACCGTGAAATACACTTGTATAGACGAAACAATTATTTGATCTTGATCACAGTTTTTCTTCGTGTTATTTCATACTTTTGAACAAAAAATGTATGCACGATCGTACACCTGCCTACCGGCCAAGCAGGCCTCATTTCGTATCAAAGATATGAACATCCTGTGGAAAACTCTGTGGATGTTTTGTGAACAACGAAGCCATTTGTCCCTAGATGCTGAGCGAAACCTTAATAGTTTACTTAATTAGTAAATTAGTGTATAATATATAATGATGATAAAGCGCAATCGTACAGTGGCCTTCGTGCTCGTCCTGACGCTCGGACTCGCGCTTTCGGCATGCGGCAGCGACAATGTTGAGCCCAACATGAAGACGAGTGGTGGCGTGAGCGCCGTCCAGTCGATTGACGAACTCATCGCGAAGACCACTCCCCCACTCACGGCACGTAAGGCTGCACTTCTTGGAATCTTCGTATCGGAGTACCTCACAACCGTTTCCGTAGCGATGGCGGCAGAAAGTGCGCTCCACGGTGTGGACGCCCAGAAGCACATCATTCAGTCACAGCAAACCATCGATAACCCCGACTACGATCTTCTGCAGGCATTCGGTGATGCACTCCAGGTAGACGTTGCGGATCTCTTGAACCGAAGTACAGATCGACAGAAGACGCTCGACACGTATTCTGAGGCGCTGACGAACGTCGCAACCCGCGCCAATGATCGTTTCAAGGAACTCAAGTCGCAGCTCGCTGAACTGAAAAAACTGGCGGCAACGCAAAAAAAGGATCAAAGCAATGCGGACAGAGATCTCAAGAAGGCCATCAAGGATAAAAACTTCGACGATGCTGGTGAGAAGCAGAAGACACTCACCGAACGCCAAGCCGCATTCGCCGAAACCGACGTCAAAAGGAAGCAGATTCAGTCGCTGTACGAGACGCTGAATGATCTTCTGACGCTCTACGGCAGGAAAATCCTCGCGATTCAGCAGAACCGTGAGGCGCTCATCGCCGGCGTGAAAGTGGTCGACGTTCCTGGTGCTGTCGAGCTGCAGGTTCTCGACAAGAGGCGTGCACAGCGCAGCCCGGACTCACGGAGTGTCTACGATGCACTCTTCGCAGATCCCATCGTCCAATAAAAGTTTCGCGGCCCGGACCTGCCTACCAGCACGCAGGTGGCCGCGCTGAAGCTTGATCAAACATTCAGCGCACCCTTCGACAAGCTCAGGATTGCGACCACGGAATGTACGGTTAATCTTCAGCGCACCCTTCCAGGGTGCGAGCCTGCTGAAGTTTATTCAAACTTTCAGTGCGCCCTTCCAGGGCGCGATCCTGCGGTTTTTCTGACTTTCGATACTTGGAAAACCAGACGAAATGTGCTATACTGTCCAGATGGCTGAAAACACAAAACAAACGGCAGAGCTCTCAGCTAAACACCTGTCTCCGGTCGCGGGAAAACTTCTGAACGTCCTCGATGACCTCCTCGGGCTCCACGCCAATGTGGAAGAGGTTCTCAGTAAGGCAACGGATGACAACGCAGAACTCACGAAAGATGAGAAAGACGTCGTGCGAAGATACGAAGAAGGGCTCCAGAAACTTCTAGATGTCATCGCACCGGCCGGACTGAAGTTCGATCGCGGATCCGTGCAGATCAATGATCAGATGGTCGCCCGTAGTTTCTATGCGTACAACTGGCCGAGTCAGATCTATCCGAATTGGCTCAGCCAACTCATCAATTTCGATATCCAGATCGATCTCTCTATGTTCATCTATCCGGCATCGAACAAAGTGATCTTGAAAATGCTGCGGAAGAAAGTCGCGGAAATGCGTTCCAGCATTCGCATGCTGCAGCAACGCGGCATCGTGCGAGATCCGGCGCTGGAAGCAGCCCTGCAAGATGCCGAAGAGCTACGCGATCTCCTGGCACGCGGATCGGAGAAACTGTTTCAGCTCGGATTTTACTTCACGATCTACGCCGAGAACGAGACGAAGCTGAAGAAAGTCCAAACCGATGTGGAAGCGATTCTCGGCGGCAAGCTCATCCTCACGAAACCGACGGCGTTCCAGATGGAGCATGGCTGGAACAGCTGTCTGCCGTACTGCCTGGACGAGCTCGACTTCAACCGCAATATGAACACAGCTGCTCTCGCCACCAGCTTCCCCTTCAGCTCCAGTGACCTCACCGATGACCACGGCATTCTCTACGGTATCAATCGTCACAACGACTCGCTCATCGTCTTCGACCGTTTCGATCTGCCGAATGCGAACGCCAACGTGTTCGCCACGTCCGGCGCCGGTAAGTCGTACGTCGTGAAGCTCGAGATTCTGCGCTCGCTCATCCAGGGCGTGCAGGCCTTCGTCATCGATCCGGAAAACGAATACGTGGATCTCTGTCGCACGGTCGGCGGCTCCATGATTCCGATCAGTCTCCAGAGCTCCCACCGCATCAATCCCTTCGATCTTCCACTCGCGGTGCGGGGCGACGATGCAGAAACGGGAGAAGTACTGCGGTCCGCGGTCATCAATCTACACGGACTCTTCAAGCTCATGCTTGGCACAGTCACACCGGCTGAGGAAGGTATTCTCGACAAGGCAATCCTCGATACGTACGCCCTGAAAGGCATCACGCTCCAGACGAAAGAGCCAGGATCCTTGGAGCCACCGACGCTTCCGGACCTCATCGACGTGCTCATGACCAGCCAGGGCGGTGAAGCGATGGCACAGACGCTGCAGAAATTCACGAATGGAAGCTTCTCAGGCCTCTTCGATAAACCGACGAACATCGAACTGAACAAAGAAATGGTCGTCTTCCAGATCCGCGACCTCGAAGATGTCCTGCGTCCGGTCGCGATCTACGTCGTGCTCACGTACCTGTGGAACCGCGTTCGGTCCGAGATGAAGAAACGCCTGCTCGTCATCGACGAAGCATGGAACCTCATGCAACACGAAGACTCGGCACAGTTTCTGTACGGACTCATCAAGCGCGCCCGCAAGTACTACCTCGGCGTCACGACCATTACGCAGGATATCGATGACTTCATCAATTCTCCGTTCGGAAAACCGATCATCAGCAACACGTCGCTTCAGATCCTGCTGAAGCAATCCGCAGCGAGCGTGGATAACCTCGCGAAGCTCTTCTATCTGACCGAAGGCGAGAAATATCTGCTCCTGAACTCTGGCGTTGGCCAAGGTCTGCTGTTTGCGGGGAACACGCACGTCGCCATCCAAGTGGTTGCAAGTCCGACCGAACACGGCATCATCACGACGAAGCCAGAGGAAGTGATGAAGAAGAAGGCCGACGAGAAGGCAAGGGCGCAGGAAAAACGAGAGGAATAAAAAAATGAGAAGTGAAAAATAGAGAAATGAAAAATGAAAATATCGGATTTTTTCCCGACGCTTCTCCACTTTTCACTTTTCGCTTTTCACTTCTTCTCTTCCTGCTGAACCTTCCACCGTACGTCAGGAACCAGCTTCCCATCGACCGCGAATCCAGCGGCCTTCTTGTGTCCGCCACCCTGGAATGCGCCAGCCATTTTCGAAACGTCGACATCGTCGCGCAACGTACGGAGCGAGCCCTTCACCTTGCCTCCACGCTCAGCGAGGACGAGGGAGAACTTCATGCCCGGCACCGCATTGACGTAATCGATGGCGCCGGTGAGCTCTGAATACTCAGCTCCTGTCGCACGGAAATCCCCTTCTGTCAGCGCCGAAATGGCGCCGCCTTCGGGCGTGATGGAGATTTTTTCAAGCACACGGCCCCAGAGCCTGAGGGTCGAGATCTTCGCTGAACGGAATACATGCTGAACGATCGTTTGCTGGCGAGCACCAGCGCGCAGCAACCGAGCCACCGTTCGGTACACGCGAGACGTGGTATTGCTGTGCACGAGTCCCCCGGTATCCGTGTACACGCCAGTGAGCAGCGACGTCGCGATATCCGGATTCAGTGCCCATCCGGCCTGCTCTGCGAACTCGAACAGAATTTCACACGTCGAGGACGCATCAGGCACGATGATATTGGTCAAAGCAAAACGTGAATTCGTCGGATGATGATCGAAACAAACAGACGGCCACGTCCCTCCAAAGATCTGCGGTAGCGCTTCGTGATATGCAGTAAGTTTTGGCTCCGCAGAATCCAGAAAGATGAAAACGTCGCCTTCCTCCGGACGCAGATCCTGTTGGATACGGTGGACGAGCGGCAGAAAACCAAAGGTGGGTGGCGCTGGATCAACGCAAAATAATTCGACCGGAACATCGGGGATATTGGCCACGAGAAATTGCGCCATCGCGGTGATAGAACCGATCGCATCACCGTCTGGATTTCGATGACACATGCAGCGCAGGCGCTTGGCTTTCCGTAGCGTATCGAGTGCCTGCGTGACGAGAGTCCGTTCGATCATCATAAAGGGATGGAGTATAGACACACCGAACCCTCGTTCAATACGGATGGACTTCCTCGAGGCAGAGGTTTGTGACGAGATAGTACTTTGTCAATTTTTTAGAGCGACTCGATCAGCCGATCGAGCGCATCGGCCTTCTCGCCACGATCATCAGCGCGGAAGCGTAGCGTCGGCACCGAATGCGCGTTCACATCGGTCGCAATAGCCTTGCGCATGGCGCCCTTCTTGGACTTCAGCAGTTCGATCGCCTCCGGCGTACCCTTGATCGCAGAAACGTACACATCGGCATACTGCAGATCGGGACTCAGTTTCAGTTCCGTGATCGTCACGCCCATGGCGACTGTCGGCGGAATCTCGATGAGAAAGCGCGCAATGATACGTCTGATGATGCCGGAGAGCTGTGCGTTACGATGACTCATCGGTGAAAGCATACCTGAGCTTGCTACCTTTCCTCATCTTCCTTGCCTACAATGTCTCTGATGTCGAACAAACCTCTCTCCGTCGTGTTTCTCGGGACATCTGCTTTCGCGGTCCCCAGTCTGCAGAGACTCGCAACAGATTCGGCATTCCACATCCTGGCCGTCATCACGCAACCGGACCGTCCGGTGGGACGCAACATGACACTCACTCCTCCGCCGGTAAAAACAGCTGCGGAAAAGCTGGGACTGACAGTGCTGCAACCGGAAAAAATGAATGCTGCATTCCCGAATATCGCGAAAGAAGTTGGCCGACCTGATGTTCTCGTCGTCGTTTCGTACGGTCAGATTCTCTCCGATGATGTCCTTGCATGGCCTCTGGTAGCAGCTATCAACGTGCACGCTTCACTGTTGCCGCTGCTGCGAGGTGCGTCTCCACTCCAACATGCCGTTCTCCAGGGGCTGAAGGAATCCGGCGTGACAGTGCAGCGCATGGTACGGGAGTTAGATGCCGGTCCGATCCTCGCACAGACCGCACTGCCGCTCGACGAGCGCGAAACATTCTCGACCCTGCACGACAAACTGAAGGATCTCGGCGCGCTACTGCTCACAGAAACGCTGAAGCATCCGCTTCAGGAAAAAGACCAAGATGCCACACGCGCAACATTCTGCCGAAAACTGACCAAATCGGATGGCATCGCAAATCCAGCGACGATGACCGCGTCGCACATCGACCGGATGGTCCGCGCACTGACACCGTGGCCCGGAGTTTCGATACGCGGCAATAAAATTCTGGGGACATCTTTGGAATCTCAGCCCGAAGCATTGACGCTGTCATGCGCCGATACAACGACGCTCTTTATCCTCCGCATCCAGCCCCCCGGCGGCACGCCGATGAGCGGTGCAGACTTTATTCGAGGCAAGAAAACTCTCTAAATGCACGCAGCTAGATTTCTTTCGGCGCTCCTGACGGCTCTCATCATGATAGCCTCTTTTCCGCAGACATATGCGCTTTCGTCATCGCTCGATACCGACGGTGATGGACTGACCGACGCAACCGAAGACGCGAATGGGACACAATCAGTAGATGCTGGTGAAACAGATCCATTCAACGCAGATAGTGACAGTGGTGGCGAGTCCGACGGAACCGAAATTGCCGGCAAGAGGAATCCCCTCGATCCGACCGACGACATGACGTACGACGCAGACAGTGACGGTTGGGTGAATGGCATCGAGATAGAGAAGAAGACGGATCCACGGAACCCCGACACGGACAATGACGGCGTCCGAGATGCGCTCGACGCATTTCCGATCGATTCCAGGTATCAGGTGGATGCAAACGCGAATGGTCTCCCCGACGACTGGGAAACTGCGACCGGACTCGCACGCAGTCTTGCGACTCCGACGACCGTGGAGGACCCCGACGGCGACGGTCTCACCAATGCGGAGGAATTCGCTCGCGGAACGAACCCGCTGAGCACAGACAGCGACCGCGATGGCGTCGATGACCGAACGGAACTGGAGCAGAGCGGAGATCCTAAAGAGAACGCGTGTTTGTCATTCGGACCGGTGAGCGTTCGTTTTTCCGACCTTCAAGGCCATTGGGGAGAAACGATCATCACTCGACTCAGTAGAACGCTGGTCTCTCCGAACACAGTGCCGATTATCCGGGGCTACGCGACTGGGTCCGACAAAGTCGCGCGGTACTTTCCGGACCAATCGATCACGCGGTACGAATTTTTGAAAATGGTCATCCTCTCATCGTGCATGAAAATTCGGTCACATTCGGATGACGAAGAGATTGCATTCACGGACGTTCGTACGGATGCTCCGATCGGTGAAAATCCGGACACTGCACTGAAGCGGCAGATCATCTACAGCGGTGTGCACTACGGACTCATCGTCGGGTACAGCGATGGCACATTCCGTCCAGATGCTCCGGTGAACCGCGCTGAAGCGCTGAAGATTCTCAGTCTCGCTGGTTCACTGCAGGAAATCCCAGGCTTTACACCTGCAACATTTCCAGACGTCACCGCAGATGACTGGTTTTCTGTGTACGTCAGCGCCGCTTCTTCGCGCAAAATCGTCCAAGGATACGAAGACGGCACCTTCCGACCACAGCACCCGATCTCTCGAGCCGAAGCCGCGAAGATCGTGTATCTCACAATGCTCGGAAACCCGATGATCAACGGCTATGTGTTGCCAACGGAGTAGCGCGGCAAGCTTGCCGCGCTGACGAACCACATCTAGATCTTCGTCTGCATCTCCTGCAACGCTGCGATCATCGCCGGAAGGTCCTCGACATCGAAGACGATCGTGGACTTCTGTCCACCGCGCGACTTTTCGGAGACCTTGAAAAATTTACCGTTACCGGACTGCTTCAGGTCGATGTAGAACGTGCGCTGCCTCGCACGAATCGTGATGGAGTGGATCTCCTCGCCATAGCGACTACTACCGCCTCCGCCAGTTCCTGCTGCGCTGTGACGGCGCGGCTGGGCTGCCGGAGCACCGAAGTTGGACGTAGGGGCGAGCGGATCATCACTACCTGCCGGACTCGCAAGGTCGGCCATGGGATCGAACATACAAAAGTGGAGAAAGAAATAATCACCCGCGTGCATGTAAGCGTTTCGCTCCTCCCTTGGGTTGAGTAGTCCTCACCACTCGGGTCGCACGTACGAGCACCCCTAGTCTAGCGTCTTTACGTCATCCGTGCCACTGGGACGAATCATTGTTGGAAGATCATTCCGTCCTGGGGCTACAAAGGCTGATTGCCGTTGCTCACGCTTGGGCGGAACACCTGACGAATCCAAAACATCCTGAATTCCCAACTCAATGAACGAAGCTGTCAGCCATGCTCCACAATACACAACCAAAGCCATGATCATCTCATGCGCCTCCCCATGCGTATCCGGTGGCGCGCTTGGTCTACTGACTGTATTCGGGTTATCTCGCCCTTGGTTCATATCTGCATTTGGCGTGGAAGGCTCCATAGAAAGTAAAGAATTATTGGCATCGTACACCTCATTTTCGTATCTCAACAGGAAAACGGACTGTTCCGGCTCCAGGAAGCTGGCCAGAACTCTGGGCTTGGTTCCCCGTAGCATCGGGAGCGGACGCTGGAACATCGTCCTGTTTGACACCGAAATACTTCTCCAGGACCTCTCGAGGCGACGCAAATGGAAGGAGCGAGAGTGCAAAGAGAGTGGTGATCACAAACACCATTCTCCGAACCTCTCCGGATCGATCCATGAAATCATCCTCTGGATCATCCCTTCTGTCCTCCTGATCACGGTATGCTTTGAGCTGTCTCATGATTGTATTATAAAATATTAATATAAAATTGCAATAGTCATGTATTTGGCTTTTGAAAGCCCTCAATAGATCCATTGTCCTTTCTTCTATCCGAACGCAGTTTAGGGTAGTGGAGGAAACAGGATGGACGGCTGCCCCACTGTCTTCCAGTCTTTCTGACTCCCCCACTGCTTCATGGCATCCGTAATGACGAAGGTTTTCTTCGCCATTGCTTCCGCGTATGGAACGCCGAGTTGGATAGAAATTTTCTGTGCCGTTTCGGGCATGAACGGTAGAAGCATGAGTGAGATATGCCGTAGCATTTCTGCGATAGAACCAAGGACGTCCGCACGCTCAGCACCTGTGAGTGCCCAGGGTTTTCGTTCCTCCATACGGACATTGCCCTGCATCGCAAGACCCACTGCGTGCACCGCGAGTGCGCGGGAACAGTCGAAAGCATTCATCGCGTCTCTGTAACCGTCCCAGTGCTGCTTCACAATATCAGCAGTCACCGCATCTTCCGGCACTGCGACATTCGTACCGTCTTTTCGGAGGAGTACCAGCACGCGATTCAGCAAGTTCCCGATTTTATTACTGAGAACACCGACGTACACCTCATCGATCCTTTTCCAACTGAAGTCTCCGTCGTTTCCGACCGGCACCTCATGGGACAGATAAAAGCGCAGCGGATCAGGATTGCCACCGAAATGCGCAAGAACATCATCAGGCTTCACGACATTCCCCAGCGACTTGCTCATCTTTTCGCCTTCACTCGTCAAAAATCCGTGGATAAGCAAACGATCCGGAGGACGCACTCCCGCGTGCTTCAGCATCGCGGGCCAGATCAGCGCATGAAATCTGGCGATATCTTTGCCGATGACGTGCGTGACCGTCGCCTCATCCCACCATTGGACTCCCAGAGGAGACACAGTCGTTCCGCTTTTACCGAAGTAATCGAGTCCGGAAATATAATTCGTGAGCGCATCGCACCACACGTACATCGTCTGCTCATCGTCACCTGGGACCGGAATGCCCCACTGGAGGCTGGTCTTCGGCCGAGAGAACGACACGTCCTCGAGTCCGGTATCGAGAAGTGCCATCGTCTCCGGCTCACGAAAGGACGGAACGATCGTGTACTGCTCCTTCAGAAGCTTCTTGAGCGGTGCGGTTTCCTTCGAGAGCGCGAAGAACCAATTTTCTTCTTTCACTTCTTCCGGCGCTTTTTTGTGGATCTCGCAGAGACCGTCCACGAGATCTCGCTTCGTGAGAAATCGCTCGCAACCCGCGCAGTAGAAACCAGTGTACGTGCGCTTCTGTAGAACGCCTGCAGCCTGCAGCCGCTTCCAGAGCTCATTGACCGTAGGCCAATGCATTTTTTCGTCCGATGTACGGATGAAGAGATCAGAAGAAATACCAAGCTTCGCATAGAGTTCTTGAAACATCGGCACATTGCGATCCACGAGTGCACGCGGCGTCATCTTTTCTCTCTCTGCGGTCTGCTGAATCTTGATGCCATGTTCATCTGTTCCAATTTGAAACCTCACTTCATCTCCTCGCAGTCGAAACCAGCGCACGAGTACGTCTGCAAGCACCTTCTCCAGTACATGCCCCATGTGTGGAGCAGCATTGGGATAGTCGATGGCAGTGGTGACGTACTGGCGAGCCATAGGAAGCATCATGATCGTAACAGATCTGCGAAAAAAAGGCGTCACTGCATCGCGAACACACATCGGTATTTACCCGATCAGGTAAATATAATCCGTAACGTACGAAATGACAGCCGCGGTCAGCATGGAAGCGGCGAGGCCGAACGACGCCCAGATGAGTGCTTTCTTTCCTGCTTCTTTGCCTTCCTGTCCCTGCGAGATCACCATGCGAAGAGCACCGTAGAAAAACGCGACGATGGCAAGCGTTGCGATGAACGCCGACACACCGAGCGCGATCTTGAGCGTCAAGAGAGCGACGAGATTCGGCGGAGCTCCTCCACCACCCGGCGGACAGTACAGAAATCCCTGACAGTTCCATCCGCTGTCCGTGATGTGGTAGCCCTGGCCATGAGCCAGGACTGGGATCACGAGGCCGATGCTGGCGACGATCAGGCGATGAAACATACAGATGTATTCGTGAGGCAGAATGCGGTGGCGAGGGAGCGTGCAAGATTGATGACGATGGCTCCGATGGCAGCCCAGAGGAGACCGTCTCGTCCTTTCTTAAATTCCTCTTCCTGTCCGAACGCAACGACCATGCGCATGCCGCTGAACACGGCGACGACGAGCAAGATAACGTACAGAAGAATGAGAATGTCATTGATGATCGTCATCGTGAGCGACGCGACGAGGTCAGTTGCGACATTTCTGGTATTCACTTCCGGAATGATGACGAGATTCACGACAGTCTGCGCAAACTGCATCACGAGGATGCCGAGGACAGCCCACGTAATCGTATTTTTGCCTTTCGTGACCTTCTCGGTATCCCCGGCGCTGACGGCCATGGAGACGCCGCCGATCATGATGAACAGAACCCCGAGCATGTAAATGTAGTTCGGAAGCCGCGTGAGCAGAATGAGGAGCGCGCTGGAAATGCGCTCCGTAAAACCGGATGGACAACCCGGCAGTCCCCCACAGTAGATCCAGAGTTCAGCGTGCGCACTCACCGGGATGAACACGAGAACGAAAGCAGCAGCGATGAGGGCACAGTGTTTTTTCATACGGCGCTGAAACCGAAAGGATTGATGAATTCTAAGAAGACACCCGCAAGAAGCAGCATGATGAGTCCCATCGTCGATGAGAGGAAACGCGTTTTTCCGGCATCGACTTTACCGCTGTCACCGTTACTGGTGACGATCTGCAAGCCCCCGATGACCGCATTGAGCACCGCGATCGCTACACCGATCATGAATGCCCACTGCCAGAGTCCCGCATTGATGTAATCGAAAAAGAGCTGGAGCGGCCCGCCACCCGGATCCACAACCTGCGCTCCTCCAGGTACCGGCTCCAGAATACAGAGCTGCTTCTCGCTAATGCAGATACTACCGCAGGGCTGCTGATTCACGGGGCACGCAGCGACAACGGACGAGATGGGCCTCAGCGCGTGCAGCACCATGATGACAGCGCAGACGAGGAGAAAATTTCGTACCAGCCGACCATAGAGTGTGCATGACATAAATCCTGACATTTTATCACAGACAAGCCAAAATTACAAGATCGAACGTTTCAGGGAATACACCACATCTGCGCCATAGCACCTCACCGCAGCTCCCTCGCAAGCGCGATGATCTTCGCGACTTCAGC
>CAZESZ010000010.1:0-2230 GCA_964514855.1 uncultured Candidatus Peribacteria bacterium
CTACGTTCCCTCCTGCCAGCTTGCGAGATACTTCTTCTGCTCAGCCGTGAGCGTATCGATCTCCAGCCCCATCGCCGTGAGCTGCAGACGCGAGATGTACTCATCGATCTCCGGCGGTAGCGTGATAACCTCCGGCTTCATCGTGCCCTTGTGATCGACCAGATACTTGCAGGCAAGCGCCTGACCGCAGAACGATAAGCTCATGACTTCGCTCGGGTGACCCTCGGCAGACGCCAAATTCACGAGGCGGCCTTCACCCGCGACGTAGACGCTGCGTCCGGACTTCAGTAGATACTCATCGAGGTAATGACGAACACGGCGCTTGCGGCTGGCTTTCTTCTCGAGCGCCTTGAGGTCGATCTCATTATCGAAATGTCCGGAGTTCGCCATCACCGCACCGTCTTTCATTCTCTCGATGTGCTCAAGTCGAATGACATTGAGGTTGCCGGTCACGGTGATGAAGAGATCGCCGAGCGGCGCTGCGTCCTGCATCGTGAGAACTCTGTGTCCGTCCATCGCTGCCTGGAGAGCGCAGAACGCGTCCACTTCGGTGACGATGACCTGTGCACCGAGTCCCTGCGCGCGCATCGCAACCCCTTTGCCGCAGCTACCGTACCCAAGCACGACGACCGTGCGTCCGGCGATGAGCAGGTTCGTACTACGGAGGATGCCATCGAACGTGCTCTGACCCGTACCGTAATAGTTGTCCATGAGATGCTTGGTCTTATTATCGTTCACCGCGATCATCGGACACTTCAATACACCTTGGCGCTCCATGGCCTTCAGACGAATGATGCCCGTGGTCGTCTCCTCGCAACCGCCAATCATGGACTTCAGCAGGTGCGGGTGTTTCGTGTGAATTTCCGTGACGAGGTCGCAGCCATCGTCGATCGTAATATCCGGCTTCGCGGCGATCACAGCAGCGATGTACTTGTAGTAATCCTCACGACTCTCGCCTTTGTACGCCCACACGAGCACATCTTTTTCCTCGGCAAGCGCTGCGGCAACGTCATCCTGCGTGGACAGTGGATTGCAGCCGGTGATGGCAACTTTGGCGCCTCCGGCGGTGAGCGTTCGTACCAGGATGCCGGTCTCTTTCGTGACGTGCAGTGCCATGCCGATCGTGAGACCGGAAAAAGGCTTGGTCTTCGTGAATTCTCTACGAACTTCCATGAGCGCACCCATGCGCTTTTCGGCGATCTCGAGGTTCAGACGGCCTTGCTCGGCGAGCTTTGGATCTTTGACGAAGGACATGCGGGAGAAGAGAAGATGAGAAGTGAAAAACGAAAGGATTTCTTCTGTCTTTATATCGTATTTGTCAGATCTTAGGAAGCTTCGCACCGTAATTCTCCAGTGCTCGCGCCTGCACTGCCTCGGTGTCCAGAGAGTCGAGTAACGTTCCTTCTTGTTCCACAAGCAGGCAGCCAAGAATAGCCGAAAACCTTCCGGTATCCGTGAGTGACCACTTCGACGCCAGCCCGATCATCAGCCCCGCACGCACGGCATCACCGGCCCCCGTAGGATTGAGGAATTTTTCTGGCGTGCAGGCAGGAATGTCCACGGTCTCATCCTTCGTCACAATCCTCAGACCTTTTCCCCCGAGCGTCACGACGAGCATGCCACAGTGAGTGACGACGTCGTCTTCGTTCCAGCCGAGCTTTGCGGATGCGAGCTGCCACTCGTACTCATTCACGACGAGACCAGCACTCGCCTGTACTGCCTGTCGTAGTTCGTCGTCGGAAAACGCGTGGACGACCTGGCCGGGATCGAAGAGGTACGGAATCTTGAGCTTGCTGCAGAGGTGTGCGCCTTTCAGCATGAGAATCGGACTACGAGGACTCATGATGGCGAATGTGATGTCTTCTTCATCGGAAAAATCTGGAAGTGTGGCAAGTCCGTCGGCACCTGGATGGAAGAAGCTGATCTGACGCTCGGCAGTATCGGTCGCGATAATGGCGGTTGCGGTCACAGCGTCATCACGTCGCTCAATGAGATTGGTGATCACACCCCGTTCACGCAGAAGCGCCAGGTACGCATGACCATCGAATCCGACGGCGCCGATGGCGATGGGCTCGTGACCGAGTAATGCAAGATTCCAGCTGATATTTGCCGCCGTGCCGCCATGATGCTTCACGAAACCTTGAGCAAGATAGTTCACGGAAAGCGTGTCTAGATTCTTGGTGTCAATGCCTGTGAGAAACGATCCGTCATGTGACAGCAGAAGATCGAA
>CAZESZ010000010.1:2330-3644 GCA_964514855.1 uncultured Candidatus Peribacteria bacterium
GCCTGACACAACCCTCAATTTGCTCTAAACTCTCGGTATGAAGATAGCCATCGTCGGTACCGGCTACGTCGGCCTCGTCTCTGCGGCATGTTTTGCAGAACTGGGGCATGAAGTCATCGGCGTCGATATCGATGCTGCAAAAGTCGCCATGCTGAAGTCCGGAAAGAGCCCCATCTACGAGCCGGGGCTGGAGGAACTGCTGCAGTCGGGTCTCAAGTCCGGACAACTCTCGTTCACGACCAAGCTCACGGACGCACTTCCTCAGGTACGGATCGTCTTTTCGGCCGTCGCAACACCCGAGGGTGAAAATCACAAAGCGGATCTTCGCGCTGTATTCACGGTCGCAGAAACAGTCGCAACGCACGTCGACCACGATATGATCTTCGTGAACAAATCCACTGTGCCAGTCGGCACCGGAGCAGAGTGCGAGAAGCGCATAGCAAAAATTCTGGGTGACCGCGGCGTAGACTTTCATGTTCCAGTCGTCAGCAATCCAGAATTTCTCCGGGAAGGCATGGCCGTGCCGGACACGATGATGCCAGACAGAATCATAGTGGGAATCAATGGCGACGCTCAAAACTCTCAGCTCAAAGCTCAAAGCTTACTGGAAGAGCTCTACCGCCCGATTACGCGCGTCAGTAAGCCGCTTATCTTCATGAGCCGCGAGAGCGCGGAGATCGTGAAGTATGCGAGTAACGCGTTCCTCGCAACGAAGATCAGCTTCATCAACATGCTCACCGAACTCTGCGAAGTCACCGGCGCGAATGTCAGAGACGTCGCGAAAGGCATGGGGCTGGACAACCGCATCGGCCCCAAGTTCCTCCATGCAGGTATTGGCTACGGAGGCAGTTGTTTCCCGAAGGACGTGAAGGCACTCCTGGCAACGGCGGAGGAGTACGGGGTTGCAATGCCGATCGTCGAGGCAACCGATGCTGTGAACCAACGTCAAAGGCAAAGGTTCATCGAAAAAATCCTGAAAACACTCCCCAAGAAATCGAAAGTCGCTATGTGGGGCTTAAGCTTCAAGCCGAAGACCGACGACATGCGCGAGGCTCCGAGCCTCGATGTTATCCCTGCGCTTTTGAAAGCTGGTCACACCGTCACGGCCTTCGACCCAGTAGCGATGGACAAGGCGAAGCCGCTTCTGCCGACGTCTGTGACGTACGCAAAGACACATCTGGAAGCCGCGAACAACGCCGATGCGATTATTCTTCTGACCGAATGGGACGTCTTTCGAGGCGTCAATCTATGTGATGTAAAAAAAGCGATGAAAGGCGATCTGCTTTTTGATGGAAGGAACGTCTATGAGCCGAA
>CAZESZ010000010.1:3744-19611 GCA_964514855.1 uncultured Candidatus Peribacteria bacterium
AACGCGTACTACGATCCGACGCTAAAAGAGCATCGTCTCGAAAAACTGCAGAGCATCAAAGGCTTTTCGTTCATCAAAGGCGATATTCTGGACCGAAAAACTGTCGCAAAGGCGATGAAGGGTGTGGACCGCGTCATCCATCTCGCAGCACTCGCCGGGGTCCGCTACGCGTTCGAGCACCCGGACGAATACATCGATATCAATATCACCGGATTCTTTCACGTTCTCGACGAAGTGCGAAAACAGAAGATCTCCGGTTTGATCTACGCGTCATCCAGCTCCGTGTACGGCGGCAACGAAAAACTTCCGGCCTCCGAAAAAGATCGGACGGATAACCAAGTGTCGCTGTACGGCATGAACAAGAAAGACAATGAGCTGATGGCACACACGTACCATTCGCTCTACGGAACGAATGTCACCGGACTACGCTTCTTCACGGTGTACGGTCCCTACGGTCGGCCCGACATGGCGCTCTTTCTCTTCACGGACGCGATCCTGAAAGGCAATCCTCTCCAGATCTACGGCGAAGGAAAGATGCAGCGCGACTTCACGTACATCACGGACATCGTCTCTGGCATCGTCGCAGCGGTCGATAAAAATTATCCGGAAGAAATTTTTAACTTGGGCTGTGGTCGGAAAGAAGAACTCATGGATTTCGTTTCGATGATCGAGAAAGCGTGCGGTACGGAAGGAAAGAAAAAAATCCTGCCAATGCAACCCGGCGACGTTCGCGCCAGCCTTGCGGACATCTCGCATGCGAAAGAAAAACTGGGCTACGAGCCACGAACGCAGATCAAAGACGGTATTCCGAAGTTCGTGGACTGGTATAGACAGTATTACAACCTGTGACTATGACGATTGTATTTTCTGCCGTCGTCACCCTGAGCGCAGTCGAAGG
The DNA here is from genome assembly GCA_964514855.1 of uncultured Candidatus Peribacteria bacterium. Taxonomy (GTDB): domain Bacteria; phylum Patescibacteriota; class Gracilibacteria; order Peribacterales; family Peribacteraceae; genus JAGORY01. The sequence goes on from CAZESZ010000010.1 coordinate 4,643, forward strand.
GTGGTATAAGCAATATTACGGACTGTAGATGGAAACAGTCCTCGTGACCGGTGGCGCAGGGTTCTTTGGTGACATTCTGAAGCGTTCGCTTCTCATGCGCGGATACAAGGTCGTCAGCGTGGATCTGGAGAAAGATGCTGCAGTGCACGAACGTCTCACGACAGTGCAAGGCGATATCCGAAACGCTCAGCTTCTCGATCGCCTCTTCAAAACGCATCACTTTTCGGCGGTATTTCATTTGGCGGCCATCTTGGCGCACGCCGTGCAAGATCAGGATTTTCTCTGGAGCTGCAACGTGGATGGCACGCGCGAACTGGTGGAAGCGATGAAACGTCACAACGTGCAGAAAGTGATCTTCACCTCCACAAACTGTCTGTGGGGCGAACCACTGGGGCGACCTGTAACGGAAGAAGACACCCCTCATCCCATCGAAATCTACGGACGATCAAAACTGGAGGCAGAGAAAATTCTCCTCGCCTCGGCACCAAGCATCACGCCGATTATCATTCGCTGCCCCACGATCATGGATGCAGGAAGGCTGGGGCTGCTGGCGATTCTCTTCGAGTTTATCGATGAAAGTCGGATCATCTGGGTCGTGGGCGGCGGCAAGAACACATACCAGTTCATTTTCGCTGGTGACTTGGTAGACGCGTGCGTGAAGTCACTGACGCTCACAGAGCCGATGGTCCTGAATATCGGATCGGAGAACGTGAAGAGTTTTCGTGAGGTCTACACTGAAGTGATCAGAAAAGCCGGGACAAAGAGTCGCATAGGCAATCTGCCGAAATGCCCGACGCTTCTCGCAATGAAGGTCGCATACAGACTTGGCCTCTCCCCTCTCGGACCGTATCAGTACAAGATGATCGCCGAGAGCTTCGAGTTCGATACGACGCGCATCCGCACCGTGCTCGACTGGAAGCCAACGCTCACGAACGAAGACATGCTCTGGAAAGCGTACGAGCATTACCATACGCACCGCAGAGACATCACTCACCGCACTGGCGTTTCCGCACACAAACAAGCTGCCAAGATGGGAATCATCCGGCTCCTCAAATGGCTCTCATGAACCTGAAGCTTTTCTGACCCACGTGGACAGTGGCATTCCCGGAAGTTCTGTCCACACGTCATCGTTCACGTCGTCATCGCAGCCGCTACTTTTCGTGCAGATGAAAACGGCAGCCTTTTTCTCACTCTCGAGAGACAATTCTTGGCTAAATCGGCGGACTGGGAGTGTGCTCTCGTACTGCCAGTCGTGACCGAAAAATCCATCGATGAGAAGCGTTCCCGAAAGATTCTCGGGCGCAAGCAGACGCATCTCCGCTCTGGCGGGAGTCTCGCGAAACGAGGGGAATAACAGAAAAACGACTGTCATCGCACACGCAGACTGAAGAAGAATAAATGTCGATGGCTTCAGTCGGCGCTTACAGAAGAGGAGAAACAGCCCTCCGATGAAAAGCGGTGTAAACAAAATGGCGTAGTACGAGGCCGTCGTGAGAATGACGTACCCAAGAAGCAAGCCGAACGTCGCGACGAGATCGACTCGCACCGACGAAAGAATGCCAATGGTTCCGACGATACTGAGAAGTCCGCTCCCGGCGACGATCCACACCCAACTGACATTGAAGAAACGCGTGAGAACCGGGATCGCAGCATCCTGACCCGAGATGTGAAATAACAACGTGAGCGCGAGCGGATTCGTGAGTGAATACAGGCCGAGGAGAACGAGTGGAATACAGAGGTAGAGTAAGACCTTTCGTCGAGACTTCTCTGAGCGAAGTAAGCCCGAGAGTACGAGTGGCGCGAAGACGATGGATTGATACGCTGTAAAGAGTGAAGCAAGCCACAGACATGCGATCATCGCGGGTTTTTTCGGAGGAGCTGGATGCAGCGTCCACCACAGGAAAATGAGTCCGGAGATCGCAGAAGCGACGGACATCACGATGGTTCCGGCCTGCAGGATCACAGCGCTCGACAGTAGCCAGCTTGCGGCTAGTGCGATACGCCGAGCCCGCGTGAGGACATCGCCGAGATCCCACACGAACCACACGGCCTGCACGAGCGCGGATGCGAAGACACACCGCCAGAAAAATTCGTGCATCGGCATCGCGGCAGTGGCAGCGAGAACAGACCGTAGAAGCGGCGGATGCGGGTACGGAATCGAGAGCAGATATTTCGCTTCGTCGCTCACGAGACCGACGCGAAACTGTAGCGTCGCCAGTGCGATGGCCGCGACTTCCAGGAGGAGCACGGTGGTCAGCGTGGAGTGTTTTCGCATGTCAGGGTGAAAGGACGGTAACCGATGAAACATGTCTCAGGTGCAGGTGGACGGCGCATGTGTTCTAGATGACGAATAGTGAGACCGCCACTACCAACTGCGAGAATCTGGATGTCCGAGATCAGCCAACCTTCCCGAGACGACACGTCCGAAAGAGCCTGCTTCACCTGCGAACGCACCGCAGAATCCGTGTACAGAAGTCGCATGGACCAGAGTCGTGGCAGGAGCATGCCGAGTATGACGACGCTGACAGTGCAGAAGACCGGAACGCAGAGCACGCAGACGCGTGAAAATAGGCGGCTAAACGCGATACGCAGAACCTGCAACAGAAACTGGCAATGAACTTTCATCGACAGTTTGCTGTGACCGTGGAGACGCATGCGAAAAATCAGAGGAATCTCGCTCACGCGCGTCGAGGGTGGAACGTTCGCGAGAATTTCGAGAAGAATCTTGAATCCAGTGGGCCGAAGCGAGGACCGAATCGACGCGTAGAGATCCGCACGCATTGCGAAGAAACCGCCGAGAGGGTCGCTCACCTTCACGCGCGAGAGCGCCTTGGCGAAGAATGTCCCCACCGAACTGATGATCCGGCGATCAGTCACCCATTCTCCGATGCTGCCACCGGCAACGTAGCGGGAGCCGATGGATAGTTGGGCACCGGATGTGATGGAAGCGAGCATCGTGTGCAGTAGCATCGCATCGTGCTGACCATCTGCGTCCATGACGGCGAGGACGCTTCCTTGAGCCATATCGAAACCTTCCATCACGGCAGAACTAAGCCCCTTACGACCAACTCTCCGGAGTACCCGCAGTGCCGGATGCTGCGGCACTAAACTATTCGCGACTTTCCAGGTCCCATCCGGCGAATCATCATCGACGATGATGATCTCGTGCGGCACCGATTGCAGCACGCCATCGATAGTATCGATGAGCGCCCGAATGTTTGCGGCCTCGTTGAAGGTAGGCAGGATGAGAGATAACATCAGAAATCGTACGAGAAGAAGAGTATTGCAATCTTGCCCTGAGTGATCCCGCGGCAGCGGGAGCATCGAAGGGTAGGCAGGATGAGAGAAAGCACGGAGGCAGTGTACTGATGTATAGGAGGTTTGTCAGGAGAAAACCGCAGCACAAAGCGACGCGTGACCAAACCCATAAAAAATGTAGAATGATCTTGCTATGAAAATCCTCGTCACAGGTTCCTCGGGAACCATCGGCACACGCCTCTCGGAAGCCCTGCTGAATGCTGGTCACACCGTCGTCGGCGCCGATTGGGAGCCCTGCGTCTGGAATCCGGCAGTGGAAAAACTGCGGATCGATATCGATCTCCGAAACAAAACCGAATATGAAAAACTGCCGACAGATGTAGAAATGATCATCCATCTCGCGGCCAATGCACGAGTCTACGAGCTCGTCGAACACCCGGAACGAGCGATGGACAACATGAGCGATACCTTCAACGTGCTGGAATTCGCTCGCAGGAACAACATCAAGAAGATGATGTTCGCTTCGTCACGAGAGACGTACGGCAATATTCATCTGAAAAATGGCGAGAAGTACGCGGAAGAGCGTGCGCACTTCATGACCTGCGAGAGTCCGTACACGGCGAGCAAGATCGCGGGTGAAGCGCTTTTTGAAGCCTACAAACGATGCTACGGCATCGACTCGATCATCTGGAGATTCAGCAATGTGTACGGCATGTATGACCAGTCGATCCGTGTCGTTCCTCTGTTCTTTCGGCAAGCTAAAGCAGGTGAAACGCTGAATGTCTTCGGCAAAGAGAAGTGCCTGGACTTCACGTATATCGATGACTGCGTCGCAGGAATTCTGCTCGGCGTCGAAAAATTCGAGACCGCGAAGAATGATACGTACAATCTCGCGTACGGCGAAGGTACGACGATTTTGCATCTGGCCGAAGAGATGAAGCGGCTTCTCCAGAGTGACTCGAAGATCATCACGACGAATTCGCGCACCGGCGAAGTAACGCATTACATTGCCGATATTTCGAAGGCACAGAAGAAGCTGGGGTATAATCCGAAGGTTTCATTTGCAGACGGCATTCGCAAGAGTGTCGAGTGGTACACAGCTAACACGTAAGACAGTAAATCAATAGAAAATATGTTATAATATCCTCATGGACAAAGAGAAATTACGACCAAAAGATGTCGATGCCTTCTTTGGTGATGATTCCATGCAGAGCAAGGGGCCTTTGTCTTTTGGAACGACAACAAATCTTCGACAGCTCCTCGCAACATCTCGGGTTCCGGAATATCCGCTGGACACCCTCGACTTAGTTACGGGTGAAAACATCATCAATGTTCAAGGAAACGAAAGAATATCGGGGGAAGAATGGCATGCAATTCTAAAAGGATTGCGAGAGGCTGTTCTACGCACGAGGAACGGAGAAACCGTATATATTCGCAATATTGTAGAAACCTGCGATCGGAATGCCTTCCCTGGTTTTCAACGAATACTTTCGCCCACCCAACGAGAGCAATTGGATCAGGCGGATCGCGCACTCGCAGAACACTGTTTCCGAAACCTTATTCGTTTTGCCCATGCATCGAATACCCAAAAAATCATCAGCGCTGTCGACAGAGGTCTGAACATACATATCCAACCGCTGCTCACGAACATCCCGACTCCTGAGACAAAGCAAAGTATTGAAGAGGCTCTGAATCTCTGGAGAGCCAACACTGATAATCCCTGGAAAAATTTATATCAGCGGTGTGACCGGCCGACAAAAAAGGAAGATCGTGTAGGACGCGAATATGTACTGCCGCTGTATCTGCAGAATCCTCACTATTTTTCCATTGGCATACTGAGGGATCCGAGACATCAGACCATATCGGCAGGATATGACCCGACGGAACGAGCACTGTTGCTTCATCAGTCACCGATGGGAGAATATCACTTTCTTGAAATGATGCATGTCCTCCATGAATTAACCCATATCTGTCAGCATAATCGCTTTTTATCACACCATGGTGAGGGAGATGCGCAGAAAATCAAGGCCTACCATCAGGCATATATTGCACATATCATGAAGTCGGAACATCTGAATGAACTTGCCTACGGCATCCTGGAAGACGAAAGTGAAGCTTTCGCAAATGAAATCGAGACCATCAATGCACATACACCTTTCGAAGCTGACACGCAGAGGATGTTGGAAAAATTAGACGTTCCTCGGACTGCACAGTTCGAGAGAGAGCTTGGTAACATCGGTAGATTTGCCGTTGAGTATTACGGAGGAGGGAAACGAACAGGCAGCACGTTTCCGCCGAACTATATGAATGCCATCAACGAATTGTATTCAAGTATCAATATCCGGATGATCCGATATGCGGACATAGAAACACCGGAATGAACTCACGAGGCCTTCTTCTCCTCGCGGTACACCCCACGACGCTCCTGCGGGAGCTTTGTGGGCAAGCCATTATTTCTTTTTTTCCTCGTGATACACCATATCCAAATTCACTTCCCACAAATTTGATTTGTCCGTGCGGCCGGCGATGATGTTATCCACCGCCAACATGGATGTGAGCATCGAGTGATCTTGGTTATTGTATCGATGCATACCGTTACGGCCGACCAGGAATAAATTCGGAATATTCTCAACGAATTCGCGCACGACGTGGAGCTGGTCGTAACTGCCGATGTACGCCGGGTACGCCTTAGGCATCCTGAGCACACAACCGTCCAACACGTCCTCGGCGCGGATCATGCCGATCTTCACCATCTCGGAAATGCCGAGCTGGATCAGGGACTGATCATCCATGATCCAGAGATCACCGCCTTCGTTCACGAAGTACTCAAGCCCAATCCACTGCGTATTCTTGCGGTCAGCCACCATGTACGGACTCCAGTTATTGAAAAGTTGGACGCGCCCGACGCGCACTCCCCCTTCCTGAATGTAGATCCAGTTATCGGGCACGCTCGCCTGCGGCTGTTTTTTCTTTTCCTGCACGTGCAGTTTTTTCAGGAGAAGCCCGACCGTGAGGAAATCTCGATAATACAAACCTTCCGCCACTTCCACCACTCTCGCAGGCGGATGCGGCGTCATCATGCCCGCGAGATGTTTGATCGGCATCGTCGAGAAGAAATACTCGCAAGCCATGCGTTCTGTCTTGCCGGTCTGCATGTCTTCGATTGTTGCCGCAACGATCTTGCCGCCTTCGACGTGCACGCCAGAAACGCGATGCTGCATCCTCACTTCCCCACCGCACTTCTTCACCTGATCAGCGACGATCTCCCACATCTGCCCAGGGCCGAATTTCGGATAGAAGAATCGTGTGATGAGGCTCGTCTCGCGCTCTTCCTGCTGCTTCTTGAAATCACTGGAGAGAAGATCCTTCACCGCGTGCAGAACCGCGCGCTTGAGGCTGAGGCCCTTCACGCGTTGTGCGCCCCAATCCGCGCGAATGGCGCTACACGGCACGCCCCAGACTTTCTCCGTGTAGGCCTCGAAGAACGTTTTGTAGAGCCGATCCCCGAAACGATTGCGATAGAAAGCATCCAAATACGTTTCATCCGTGAGCGGAAAAAAATGCCGCTTGATGTAGCTCATACCAATCATGAACGTATTCCAGAATCCAAGCCTTTTGGCGACCATGAAGGTAATGCCGATGGGATACGGAAAGAAATTTTTGCGGTAGAAAATCCGCGATACCCTCGGACGCTGAAGCATGACGTTGTCTGTTTTTTCTGGATCAACGTCCCGCATCGTCACTCTGACCGTTTTGCCATCAGGTGCGCAGGTGGGCCCGCCCACCGAAGCTTCAGCGCAGGCGGGGCACAGATATTCGACGATGCTTTCTGCAACGTAATCGATCTCGTGCTGCTTCTCGATGGTATCCGCGGCTGGCTCACTTTGCCGCGGCATAATGGCAAACCACCAGTCCATGACGCGATCAACCTTCGAGAAAAAACGATGTCCACCGATATCGATACGATTGCCTTTGTAATTGTAGGTCTGCGCGATGCCGCCAATGGCGTCCGTCATCTCGAGAACAATCGGCGTGATGTCCGTGCGCTTCAGAAGTTCGTACGCCGCTGTGAGGCCTGCCGGCCCCGCCCCTGCGATGATGGCAATCTTATTGGACATGCAGAAGGTTAAAAGACAGCCATATCAGCTTCTAAGGCCTGCATAGGCTCCTGACGAAAAATAAAGAAATGCGAGAAACAGTAATTGAAAACAGCAGTGATACCGATGGCCAGTGCTTTCGCGAGATACGCGATGCGCGAATCCGTGAGGGTGATGCCGATGACGACGTGATCTGTAAACATGCTGCTTCCAAGCGAATACAGTGCAGACGACAGGAGATAGTTCACTGCAAACGAAACGACGTACACCAAAACGAAACGCTTCGTCTGAGCCGACGTCTGACCGACGGCGCGAAACGTGACGTGCTTATTGAAGAAGAAGACAAACGTCGCCGGGATGAGAGCGGACGGAATATAGGCGAGAAACGGTGTGACGCTGTAATGACCGACGAGAACTTTCAGAATAGAAAATTCCATAGCGGCCCCGATGAGTCCGCACGTGATGAATTTCGCCCCTTGGGAAACATGCAGATGAGCGCACCGATGTTGGTTTTTCAAGGTCATCATGGCCAGAATAGCACTTTTTACTGCTCATTTTTCACTTTTCGCGGATACAACCCGGATTGTTCGCGGGTAGCAACCCGCACTCACTTTTCACTTCCTCGTTTCCACCCTTCGTATGTCCGCCGAAGGCCCTCCTGAAGCGATGTCCAAGGGAATGACTCCAGGCATTCATGTGGCGGCAATGCAGCGATGCTGCGCCTGCCCTCGGGTTTCGTCGCATCGAATGCGATGGTGAGACCCGGATGGACGAGATCACGAATAAGTTCGGCGACGCGCGCGACAGTCACCGTGTCCAGTGGCGTAATGTACTGAATTCCCTGCGCATTGTGATCGAGAAGCCGCAGCACGGCAGCCGCAAGATCATGCACGTACAGAAAGATGCGCTCTTGCTTGCCGCTGCCCCAGACATGCAATGTGTCTGATGCTGCCTCTGCCTTCACCATGAGCGAGGGGATCACATTACCATCCTCGGAGAACGTATCGCGCTCGCCGTACACCCCGACTGGCCGAACGATGAGCAGCGGAAAACCATACTGCCTCGCAGCAGTAAGCCACAACGTCTCACAGAGCGCTTTGCCGAGCACGTAACCGTCGTTCGATTCTTGCTGCGCCAAGCGAATGACATCGATCTTTGGTGGAACATTCGCCGTTGAAAAGAACGTGACCGACGCACTGCGATAGTCTTTCAGCGCACGTGTCATTGCGAGTGTCATCTCTACGTTGCCCGCCAGAACATCGGCGCAGTACTTGCGGTGAAAGTCAACGTTGCGACGGTGCGACGCCAGATGAAAAACATGATTCATACCGGAGACGAGTTTGGTGCAATATTCGCTGTCTCGCAGATCACCATCCATCCACTCGATCTCCGAGCGACGCCTCGACAGTGAGCGATAATTGGCAGCGCGAATCGGCACACGGATACGCGCACCGCGCTCCAGAAGTAGCTCCACGAGCACGCTGCCGATGAAGCCGGTACCGCCGGTGACGAGAACGTGCTTACCCTTCCAGTCCATCATGAACGCATCATATGGAAAAGAATAAAAGAACGAAATAGTATGAGCGTTTCATATGTTCCGTATGTCGAATATCGTAAATCGTATGTCGAATCAGTGTACGATATACGATATACGATATTCGATATACGATCCGATTCCCTCCAGTACACTCTCCACAAATGCAACAATCGCCCACTATCTGTGTCGTCGGCCTCGGATACGTTGGGCTTCCGCTCGCGGCAGCGTTCGGCAGAAGCGGCTGGAAGACCTACGGTTTCGATATCAATCCGGAACGAATCCGGACACTTCAGTCAGGCGAAGACTGGACACACGAACTCACGGCAAACGACCTGAAGACAACGGCCGTCGATTATTCGGCTGATCCGTCGGTGATCGGCAATGCCAACATCGTCATCGTAGCCGTGCCGACCCCTGTAGATGCGAAGAACAACCCGGACATGTCACCGGTCCACAAGGCGAGCGTAACCGTTGGAAAGCATATGATGAAAGGAAGCATCATCGTCTACGAATCGACAGTGTACCCAGGAGCTACGGAAGACGAGTGTGTGCCGATTCTGGAGAGAGAATCGGGCTTCACATGTGGGAAAGATTTTACGGTTGGATACTCGCCCGAGCGCATCAACCCTGGCGATAGAGAACACACCGTCGATAAAATCGTGAAGGTCGTCGCCGGACAGGATGCTGCAACGACAGAGAGACTCGCCGAGGTCTACGGCAAGATCGTCACGGCCGGGATACACAAGGCGCCAAACATCAAAGTCGCAGAACTCGCCAAGGCTCTCGAGAACACGCAGCGAGACATCAACATCGCTCTCATCAACGAAATCGCACGCTTCTGCGACCGACTTGAGATCCGGACGAAAGACGTTCTGGATGCAGCGGGGACGAAGTGGAATTTCCTGAAGTTCACTCCGGGATTGGTGGGCGGACACTGCATCGGCGTGGATCCGTACTACCTCGTGCACAAAGCCAAGATGCTCGGCATGCACACGGAAGTCATCGCTGCAGGACGCAAGATGAACGATACGATGCCTGCGTTCATCGAACACCAGATCATGAAGGCGATGGGTGAACGGAAAATCCCCACAGTCGGGGCCCGAGTCCTCGTGATGGGGCTGACATTCAAAGAAAACATTCCCGATACGCGAAACTCAAAAATCCACGATGTCATCCGCAAGCTCAAAGATCGCGGCTGCGAAGTCTTCGGTCATGATCCCGAACTGACGCAGAAGCAGGTGGAAGCTCTCGGTGTTCCGTACGCGAAGCTAGATGATGGCCCATTCGATATCATCGTTGCGGCAGTTTCTCACCGCGCGTACCTGAAGCTGATGGAGAAAGATCTCCTGAAATCACTACAGAAAACTGCAATCTTCTACGATGTGCGTTCCATCTGGACACCAGAAACATTCACTGCAGCCGGAGTGACATATCTTTCTCTATGAGAAATCTGAGACAGTATTGGCCGGTTCTGGCTGTAGCTCTCTCGTTGACGTTGGTTGTATGTCTGTATGTCCGGCCATACGGATATAACCTGACATCCATCTTCCACGTCGATGAAGTGCTCTCGAGCCAGAACCCGATGCCGAAGGAATTCGTTGTCCTCGCGGTCCCGAGCTACGACGGCGCACAGTACTACCAAATCGCTCGCAATATTCCAAAAATCTTCCAGCCTGCACAGTGGCACGAGCTCCAGGAAAAATCTCCGGGATCGTACGCGTATCAGCGCTTTCTGTTGCCGCTACTGGCGTTCGTCCTCGCGCTCGGACAAGAAGCGGCGCTGCCGTACGCGTTCCTACTCATCAATGTCTGCGCACTACTCCTGACCGCAGGAGCGATACTCCGCAGGAACAACAAACCGATGTACGCGTTCGCACTCTGCCTGTCTCCGGCTGCGATGGTCGCCATGCACTTCACGCTCGCAGAACCGCTGACCATCATGCTCATCACGACGTTTCTTGTACGATACATTGATCGAAAAAATATCGGCTGGCTCGATGCTCTCCTGCTGTCGCCACTCGTCCTCGCTCGCGAGGTAAACATTCTCTTCATCGCATACTTGATGGGCTTCTCGGTGCTGAAAAAGAGGTGGGCCGATGTCGCGATGCTACTGATCCCGGCCGCTGTCTTCGTCGGATGGCATGCGGTCATCTACGGAATCTTCGGCAATATACCGTTCCTCATCAGCGCCGAAGCAAAAGTCTTTCCTCTCTCAGAACCGATCAAGAATCTTCTCGGCGTCTACGGCTATGACCAGTTCTCGCTGTCATCGATCGCACTCTTCTTGGGCTTCGTGCTACCTGGCATTCTCTGGACTGCACATGATCTCTGGAAAACACGAAGGCTCGATATCCTGCCGCTCGGTGCTCTTGCGTTCTTCGGCATCATGCTCGTTATGCCGCACTACATCTGGGGATCGATCACATCCATCGGGCGCGTCATCACGCCGGTCTATCCACTGTACGTACTGACGCTCGCACAGCGTGATACGAAAACAGCACGTATCCTCGCTGCTTTGCTCGTGATCCTCGGCCTTGCTGTTGTTCTAGGACTCGCGTTCTCGGTCCATCCGTACACTCTCGCCTGAAAAAAATTTAGAATGTAGAATACAGAGCCGAAATCTGTATTTCATTTTCCCGCGGGTATGTGCGCGCGGGTAGCTCTCACTTCCCGCGGGTAGCAACCCGCTCTCACTTTTCACTCCTACACTTTTCACTTTAAATTTTTCACTTCTCCTGTGTCTTCTCTCAGCGTCCTCGTACCGGTATACAACGAAGATCGCACTCTGAAACGAGTGATGGACGCTCTGTCTGCAGCACTCCCAGAGAGTCAGATCGTCTACATCGACGACGGATCGAGCGACACATCGCTCGGGATTCTCCACGCATCGGCACGAGCCCAAGACATCGTCATCACGAAAGAAAACGGTGGCAAAGGTTCCGCCATTCGCGCGGGTATTGCGAAGGCAACAGGAGAGTACATCGTGATCCAAGACGCGGATCTGGAATATGACCCAGTCGAAATCAACAAACTTCTCCTGCGCGCGAAGAAAACTCCGGGAGCCATCGTCTTCGGCTCGCGCTTCCTGCAGCCGAATCCGAATATTTATCCGCTGTATCTTCTCGGCAACAAAACACTCACGATGATTCTCAACATTCTCTTCTGCGGACATCTGACTGACTGCTATACGTGCTACAAGCTTTTTCCCGCCGCACTGCTGAAGTCTCTGCCACTGACTGCTGACGGCTTCGAGCTCGAAGCGGAACTCGCCGCGCTGCCGCTTCTCATGAAAAAAACGATCGTAGAGGAGCCGATCACGTATCATCCACGTACGTTTAACGAAGGGAAAAAGATCAACTGGCGCGACGCAGTGAAAGGCATCTTCACAATGCTCAAGCTGCGCTTCCGGTCACAGTCTCGTTCGTGAAATCACAGTCGTAGATGGCGTACCGTCCGACGTGCACAGGATTGTTGCATGCGTTTCGTAGAACCCCCGGCAGCATCCGATCCGTCACCAGAACCGTAACGCCGAAGCGCCCAAGGAGTGAAGACGTATCGATAACGCCGCTCTCGATGAATCGCCTGACGTCCTGATCTGGGATGAAATCTGAAAGAATGTTGCCGCAACCCGCACGTTTGAGGTGCAGTCGGCACAGTGTCTTCGTCCGTGCGTACACGTTCCCTGCAAAGATGCCGAAGACTAGTGGATGGCCTTCTACGGTGTGCTCGGGTGGCAGCGGAAAGAGTGAGTGCTGAAGCAGGTACCTCTCGGCAAGCTCACGGTCCGGCGCGTATTCGAAATGCGCATACTGCGTGAAGAGCGCGTAGTGCCGGGTGAGAACAGGAACGAGATTACTGATCTCGATCGGGGCGAGAACGATCTCGGTTTCTGCATGTTGCGAGAGCTCTCTCATGACTCCACCAAGATCTGAGTTCCGTAGTTGGGCTGACCTCTCGGTATTTCTCGGCGCCGTGATGGTGATCATTTCCCGGAACATCTGAAAGCTCGTGGAAGCAAGAACGAGAACAACGAGAATCGTGAGAACGCGACGCGGCAGAATGTGGCAAGCTGCCCATCCAACCGTGAGCCAGAGGACAAACGACAGTGGATATCGGTAATACAGACCGAAGACCGCATCATGACCGTGAACGAGTGACTGATTGAGCACCACGAGCCCTGCGACGAGAAAGATCGGAATCATCCATGACACAGCATCTGTCGCGCGCCTACGACTGATAAGCCACGCTGCTATGCACAGAAGCACCAAGAGTGTGAGCTGCGTCAGCGGAGATGTCGGTAGATAACTGAGGATGAGACCGCGCCTGCGATACGTCTCGGCGAGAATTCCTGCATCGGCGTCGCTCTGCAGTCCGATCTGCAGGATCCCTGCCCCAAGAACCCATACAAGAATCGGTACGCGCCTACGAAAAACGAAAGCAACACTCCTGGTATTTTTCCAGTGCAGCAGCGCATCGATCCCCTCAACCGTCAGCATATACGCCGCATGGATCGGCTGAACGAGAATCAGCAGAAAGAGCCCGAGGCCGCGTTGGTACATCTTTTTGCCATCCACATCTGAGACGAAAAAGAGGAACGAAAGCAGAAACACGGTCATCGTCACCTGCGGATGCATGGATCGTTGCCACCCCACACTCCATGAGCACATGAAACTGAGGGCAAGGAACGCCGAGGAAAGATCCGAGTCGATGAAGCGTCGTATGATGAGAAAGGCAAGACAGCAGACGAGTAGCGGAAACAGAAGGTCACCGATGAGAACGGCAGTCGTAAGGTCGAAAGATGTGAATCGTGCAATGAGACCCTGTGGCAAGAGTGCGAAGCCAGCAACCGCCGGCGCATCGCGATACTCGAACAGCGACGCATTCCCGAGATTGATGTGCCCATCACGAACATCACGAATGAGTGCGAAGTAGTACACTTCGTCTGCGGACCCGATCTCGACACCAAGATCCGCAACGGTGAGTCGCTGCATCGACCATGCACGCACATTCGCCGCATTGAGCGCGAGTGTGAAGACGAGTCCAAGGAGCATGCCGAGAATGACTACTGAAGGAGGTCTCATCTCGTACAGTATGCCGCGGTATGAGACGTTGCACACGCACGGACTTCACCGCTACGCTCTCCGAGATGAATCTCACGTACGTCCATCCCACCAAGCACACGCCGGTCGTTCGCGAAAACGGCGGGTATCGCAGTACGGAAACGAATGAGTTCTTCGCGGATCAAGGCGGCGTGCCGTCGTTCGTGCCACCAGAGCTCGCGACCCACATGGACGAGGAGCGGAGCGGGCTCATCAACTGGGTGAAGACGCTGCTACGGAAATGGCCGAAGTTCTACCTGTTTCTGATCTTCCTGATAAGCCCGGTGTGCTTCAGTGGCCAGTCCGCGAAGCGTTTCCTCAAGCGCTATCCCACAGGCTCCCTCATGCTCAATATTGGTTCCGGTGTCCACAAGCCGCATCCGGACATCGTGAACGTGGACATCTTTTACTATAAAGGCGTCGACCTTGTCGCGAACGCCGAAGAATTGCCACTCCCGACTGGCAGTATCGATGCCATCGTCTGCGAAAGCTTATTGGAGCACGTCCCGCGACCCCAGAAAATAGTCGATGAAATGTACCGCGTGCTGAAACCAGGAGGCAGCATGTACATCGTGATTCCGTTCGTGTATCCGTTCCACGCTTCACCCAATGATTTCCAGCGCTGGTCGGTCACCGGACTGCGTGAGCTCATCAAGGCCGGAAACGTGGACGTCATCGGTACGCGTGCAGGGCCGACGTCGGCGCTCGTAGGACAGCTCGGCACATGGTTCGCCATCGCATTCTCGTTCGGGTATGAACCTCTGTATAACCTGCTATCACTCATTGGCCTACTCATATTCTTTCCGTTCAAATTTCTCGATCTGATTCTGGGCTGGTACCCGACGTCCATCCATGGAGCGGGGCAGTTCTATTCGATCTCTACGAAGAAGTAAGCGAGTAGAAGGTAGCGAGTAGTGACTGATATTTTGTTGTTACCCTCTTTGCTAAAAGCTACCCGCTATCTACTACCCGCTCACC
>CAZESZ010000011.1:0-19462 GCA_964514855.1 uncultured Candidatus Peribacteria bacterium
GAGCGCTGCCCTGAAGAGGCAGGCGTAGGCAGTTCGATTCTGCCCTGGGCCACCATTCGACTCTCCCGCTTACACGGGATCGCTCATAGTCCTCGGCTGCGGCCTCGGGCCATTCTTTCTGCTTTTACTCCGCCACCCCATCTTTCTTCATCCGCAGGACCAAAGAGATAGCGGTCGGATTTGAGGAGTCGATCTGTAGTGACTCCTGCAAGAGTTTGGCTGCAGCATCGATATCGCCACGTGTATAGACCAGCGTTGCCAGTCGTGCGAGCGCGTCCGGATCTCCGGGGTGCAGCGCCAATGCTTGATGGTACATTTCTTCTGCTTCCTTCTTCATACCCTTTTCTTCGTACGCACCGGCGAGGTTGTAGTAGGACTCGACGAACTCAGGACGCTTCTGGATCGACGCCTTCAGAGTCTCGATCGCACGATCCCAATCGGAAAGCAGAATGTAGACCGCACCGAGATTATTGAGGGCATTCACGTAGTTCGGATCTGCTGCGAGTGTTCGACGGTACTGCTCTACGGCTTTCTGCAGCTCCCCCCTTCTCTGGTAAATATTGCCGATGCCGTACAGAGCGTCAGGCAAATTCGGATCGATCACTAAGGCTTTCTCAAACTCTACGAGTGCCTCTTCCAGGGATCCCATTGCAACGAGTGCTGCTGCACGATTTGCCTTGGAACGAGGATCCGGACGAATCGCGATAGCTCTATCAAACTCTGCGATCGCATCATCATACTGACCAGTCGCCAGAAGCTCCATACCCAGATTGTTGTGTGCGGCACGCGCGTTTGGATATCGAGATAGGACCGATTGGTACAGGGATGTGCTATCTTTCCAGACGGCTGCCTGAGCACTGCTCAGATACGCACAGAGGACGCAGACTACTGAACCAATACCGAAGAACGTCGTGCTCCTCGAGCGATAGGTACGATCCGAGGATGAGCGATCCAGCCAGCGAGCGATAACGTCACCGACGATGATGAGGAGTCCGATCATCGGTATATAGGCGTACCTATCGGATGCGACGTACACGTCTCCTCCTTTGATGAAATTCGTGAACGTTGGCGCGAGTGTCAGCAGGTAGAAAAGTATTCCAAAGAGCACGATTCGTGTGCGACGCAGAAACCACAGACATCCCAGAAGTATCAGTACGAGAAGTACTGGTACGAAGAAATCCGGCGATGAGAGTGTGATGGATTTTGTATACGGATACATGACCGAGAGATTCGTTGGCAGGAGAAATTTTGCGACGTAGAAGACAATTGCTTTACATGCCATGAGAACTTTCTCTGTGACTGTCGATGCAACGAAGACCTGCGTTTTGCCGAAAAGACCAATTACTGCAAAGACTGCTGCGATCACGAAGAACGGCACTTTTTCTGCAAGAGTCTTTCGCGAGAACGATCGATTTTCCAGCCAGTCAACCATCACGAAGACGACCGGTAATGTTACAACCATGACTTTGGATAAAGAACCGCAGAGAAACAGAAAGACTGATAGCGCGTACGTGGATTTCCTTGGCATCGCCCTGAAGTGCATCCAACTGAGAAGTGATGCGAGGAAGAAGAACGTCGACAGGACATCTTTACGCGCCGATGCCCAGAGGACTGCTTCTGTATTCAGCGGATGCAACAAAAAAATCGCACCGAGAGCTAATGCAAGCCATCCACGCCGCAACACGAGATACAGAAACCAGGTGACAAGTAACGAATTCAGGATGTGCAACAGAAGATTCGTGAAATGAAACACTGAGGGCTGCATGCCACCGATTGCATGGTCGATCTGATAGGACATGAGTGTCAGAGGGATATACAGTTCTGGATCGTAGCTCGTGAAAACGTTTTTAATGGTGCTCGGCGTCATCTCTCGGACATTGCGATTATCATGAATTAAGAAGATATCGTCCCACGTGACGAATTCGCTCTCGAGCGCAGATCCGTACACAGCAAACCCTGCGACGAAGAAAGTTGCGATGATGCACGAAACTATGAGTGTGCGAGGCAGTGTCGGCATGAGGGTAGACTAGAAAAATCGCTTCTTTCTGAGAAGTATGAAGATACCGAAGAGAAAAGCAACGGCAAGAGATGTAGCGAAAAAGACCTGATCAACACCGTACCCACGCCTTTCCTCAGATGCTCTGATCGTCACGTCAAATGACGAGCGTTCGAGGAGAATGCCCTCCGCAAAGAACTCACTGTCGAGCGTCATGTGGCCATGCCTTTGTGGAAGCACGGTGGTAAAAGTCTTACCGAACTCGGGAGCCCTGACTGATTGCTCCAGGAGAATGAAGGACCCCGTATGGATCCTGAGTGTGACGTCAGTGAAGCGGATTGATGCAGAGGAGCCATTGGCCTGTTGTTCATAGAGAGCAATGTCGAGCAATGTTTCCTGACCTTGCGTGAGCGGAATATCGTATCCAATATCGACGAAATACCGTCCGACCTTTTGTTCGAATGACTCGCCGCCGTGCGCCATCGTCACTGGCGAAAGAAGGAGGATACTGATCATGGCCGATGCGAAGCGCCATGAATGCATGGTGGCATCCTACACGAGTCGGTCAGCTCTGCCTTCGAGGTAGACCACACTGTCGCATCGGTTCAAATTTGCTCACTGGAGGATTTCAATCCTTACAATTGCTTTTTGACTTCCTGTACCTGCTTGTATTGAGAAGTTCCCAGGCCTTGGTCGCCAAGAAAATCGGAAATCTGGAGCTCTCCCCTCTCCGACCTTTGTTCCGTCGACAAACCATGAAAGAATGCTTATGCCAGGTTCGGTCCGCGCCTCGAAGACGATGAGCTCATTGTCGTCGGGAATGAGGGGATCCATGAGGAACGAAGCGCCTTCTGCTGGCCGAGTAATGAGAATGGAACCAGTAGCCAAGCGAGGCTGCTGAACACTTGGAATATGCGGACAGAGTGGAGAATATTGCTCAGGAGGTGCAATCCATCCGTTGTCACGAGCCCACTCTCGCGTATCGGCCGGAAAGACTGTAAACACCTTCTCCTTCGCAAATTTCGATTCGCAGGCGCTTGTCGCGCGGAGTCCGTTTCGAGAATCGATCAGAACACTGACGAACATGTCATCAGTTTCGTGGGGTTCGGTGCCTGCGATGAAGTGTTCCGTCACTCTGTCCGTGCAATAGGGAGACGGCAGTTTCCCAGAAAGCCGGCAAATCACCCGATCGACGAGCCCTTCAGGTCGTAGAAATGGTTTTTTTTCAATGTACTTCATCGCCTCCTCCATAACGTCGTGAAAAATTGGACCCGCTCCGGTGACACCCGACGTACCACGCATTGGTGTATTGTCCGCATTGCCGACCCAAACAGCCACGATACGATCCGGAGAAAATCCAACAGCCCAGTTATCCCTCGAATTTCTTGTTGTTCCTGTTTTGACGGCAACCGGATATGGGAAGTGTAGAGGTCCATCGCGTCCGAATTCGGCAACACGAGCATCTGCATCACTCAAGATATCAGTGATGAGCCATGCGACTTTTGGATCAAGAACCTGTGTGTCGAGCGTGCGCTCCTCTCCCTCAAACGATGTAGGGCGCAGTGTCGTGCCACCTCGAACGAATACTCCATACGCCGAGGCAAGATCAAGAAGTTTTACTTCGCTGTCTCCGAGTGTCAAAGCAAGTCCGTAGTATTCAGGAGTCTCTGAAAGAGTCGTGAAGCCGACGAGCTTCAGGAAGTTCAGTAACCTTTCTACGCCTATTGTCTCGAGGACACGAACTGCAGCAATGTTGTAAGAATTGGCAAGTGCTTCCCGCAGCCTCACGAGTCCGTGGTAGCCGTAGTCGTAATTTCTCGGCACGTACGGATTACCGTCGGCGGTCAAAAACTGTGTTTCAATATCTGCGATCGTCGTTGCTGGTGTCATTCCCATAGACAGCGCTAGCGCGTACGTAAATGGCTTG
Source organism: uncultured Candidatus Peribacteria bacterium (assembly GCA_964514855.1). Lineage (GTDB taxonomy): Bacteria > Patescibacteriota > Gracilibacteria > Peribacterales > Peribacteraceae > JAGORY01. The sequence continues at coordinate 3,924 of CAZESZ010000011.1, forward strand.
AGGGCAGAGCCGGGTTGGCGCGGAGACACTGCGACATTCACAGCTCCATCGTGTTCAGTATCGAAGTAGTCTCGTGAACCGACCATCGTCAGAATTTCACCCGTGTGAGCATCTAGTACCACGACCGCAGCTGATGTTACGTTCTTCGTCTTCAATGCTTCGACCTGACGATCCACAATCTGTTCAGCGGCAGTCTGAAGATCGAGATCAATTGTCGTGCGCACATTCTTCTGAACCCTGAGTTCTGGGTGAGAGTTTAGGAGCCATAGAACAAAATGAGGTGCGCGAATATCAGTTTTGCCACTTCTCAGATGCACAGGTTCTGAAACTGCCGTCTCAAAGTCTTCGCTCGAGATGGCATTATGTGACAACATTGCACGCAGGACAAAATCTCGTCTCTCTTTTGCAGCATCAGGATTCCTGAACGGATTCAACGCACTTGGCGCATTCAGAAGACCAACCAGGAGTGCGGACTGGCTGATCGAGAGCGATGCAGGATCTGAGCCAAAATAGACTGCCGCTGCAGCCCTGATGCCGTAGGCTCCGTGTCCAAAGAATGACACATTCAGGTACCTCTCCAGAATATCGTGCTTGCTGAATCGCGCATCATACTTGGCAGCGAGCCACGCTTCACGAATTTTGTATGCAAATCCCCTCTTCGTCGGATGGAGAAGTGTGCGGACAAGTTGCTGCGTGATGGTGCTGCCGCCCTCAACGACATGACCGGCCCTGATATTGTGGTAGGAAGCCCGGAGAATCCCACGAAGGCTGACACCTGGATGATGGTAGAACGTACGATCTTCCGTGGACAGCAGTGCATCGACAATTATTGTCGGAATATTCTCAAGAGGTATCTCACTGCGCAGTCCATTGCCTTGCAGCGAATACAGAAGAGCACCATTCCGATCAAGAATATGCGTGTTCTCTGGCATGCCTCGACCACTCAGCTCTCGCGGCAATGGAAGCAGCCACAGAGTGAGAGCTGTGACGACGACAAGAGTGCCGACGAACAGCACATAGCCTCTTTTCACTCTGCCATTATAGAGACGCACCGGCCAGGCGTCTCTATAATGGCATTCATGAAGAGACATGACTATTCACGAACCTGTACCCATTTCCCCTCAGTTTGTCCGAAAACCTCAGGGAAATACATCTCCCAAACTTTCGCAGGGCGCTCGTGGAACCTGCCCGGCGTCGTGAGACGAACAAGGTACTCGTAGGTATACACTCCGGGGGGCAGCTCTTCTGCGAACATGAAAATGCGATCGTCGCGGTATTCGATATGCGTGAATCTCCATGTCTGGTTACGCTCATAATCCCTCCAGCTTTTCATGACGTTCACTGCATCGTCGAGTAGATTCCTTTGCGCTGTTGCGAACTGTAGATCAATAGGCTCGAAGCCAGCCGGCAGCATACTCTCGACGGCGACAAAGTGACGTGTCTGTGGAACGGTGATCGTCAACGTCACTTTCTGTGTTGTACCAACTTTCATGCTCGCATCCTCTTTCGTGAGCGGCCGTGTTTCACGAATGATGCCGATCCCCTCTTCAGCAGGCTTGATCGTATTAGGTGTATAAAAATACGACAGAATGACATCGTAATAGAGTTTTCCAAGTCCACTCTTTCCGATGCTGACATCGATGTCTTTTCCTCGTGGAAGCTCGGAAAGAGCGACGACGACATCCTTCTTTTCCATTGCCGGTGCCTTGAATACGGTTTTCATCCTGTCTTTTCCGTCTATCTGCACAGCGACCTCTTGGTCGTACGCCAGTTCGTTACTCTGCTTGAGATACTCAACGAACGAGAGGACCGACATCGCCGTCGACTGGGTTGTATCCCAATGCCCATTGACACGAGAGGCAAGCATTCCACGTATGACTCGCGGCAGAAGGGCGTGAGAGGGCTCGATGCGAACGAGTGCCTGGAGGACTATCGCCGTGGTGCGGTCATCAGTGTTCATCGAGTAACTTGAACGGTTATCAGTTTCCTCAAAGTGAGCACCTCGAGCATCGATATTGACGTGGCTGAGTATCTCATCGAGGATTTCTTTCGCCTTCGCCTCATGGCTGCGTCCACCAGTCTTCATATATGCCATGGCAAGGTACGCGCGGGAGAACAGCGGAAGATCAAGACGAGTCTTGTACGCAACATTCAGTGCAGAAACATCGTTCGTGCCAAATTCAGACAGAACAAAGAGTCCGTATGCTCGTGTATCGGAACTCACGTAGGTCGAGAGTCGTCCTCCTTTTAATGAGGATTTTAGGTACGAAAGACCGCGATCCATGACACCACTATCCACAGCGTAGCCTGCATCCTTCGCCATTTTCAGAGCATGGAGAATGTATGCCGTGAGATACGGATAGCTATCGTAACTGCCTTCCCAGTAAGAAAATCCTCCGTCTGAGCGCTGGAATGTGTACAGCTTCTGGAGACCAACCTGGACGTTCTTCTGCAGATCAGATCCTGTCAGACCACTGAACTGATCAAATGACGTGAGTTGTGCGAGTGCGATGTTTGGCACAAAGCTCGACGCGGTCTGCTCGGCGCACCCGTATGGGAATGTGGAGAGAAACTCGAGGCTCGTCGGAAGATAGACAGCGAGTGTCGGAGCGGTGGCTACCGTCAGTGTTCCATCGGGAGCATCTGACGAGGTCGGAACTGATACTTTCTCTGTCTCCCTACCCTCCGTGACGTTTGCGGTTGCATTCGTCTGCTGAATGCCGAAACGGAATACTGGGATGGATTCCTCGATGTCATCTTTGGCGCCTTCTGTCGTCGCAGAAAAATGCATAGTCATCGATGAGACAGCACTGACTTTCACGGGAAAGTTCACCCTGACCTGCTCGTTCCTGGGTATGTGTACGGTCATCTCCGTTGGACCAGTCTGTATGAAACCATTTCCTTTGAGAGACACGAGGAATTCCCGATCTTCATCGAGATAATTGTGGACGATTGCCCCGAGCGTAACATCGTCCCCACCGACTGCAAATCGAGGACGAACCGGGCGAAGAATCACTTTTTTTGTTTCGATAATGTTCTTTGCAAATCCTCCGACAAGCGTCTTCTTCGTAGAACCGAGGGCGAGAAGCTGCCACGTCGTCAGGTTATCCGGAAGAGTAAAGCTCACTCTCGCTTTACCGTCTTTGTCGGTAACAATCGTCGGATTCCAGTATGCAGTATCGACGAAGTTTCCGCGTCGCTTCTCCTCCCCGCCTCCTCCACCTTTGGACCCCGGTTTAAAGCGTTCCATGAGATAGGTGAGCATGTTCGCTGTCTGAACACCGAGACCTCTCTCCGCGTAGAAAAAAGATACGAGATCCGGCATTTCAAAGCCGGTGAGGTCGAGCAAACTCAGATCTACGACTCCGAGCGACAGCTCAGCTTCTACGGGTTTACCGCTGGCATCTCTGACAGATAATGAGACGTTCACCTTCTCCCCTGGAACATACTTCTCTTTGTCCGTCGTCAATGAAATATCGAGCTTCTTTGTTCGTGTGTCGATGACAAGTTTTGCATATCCAACCTTGAATGCAGGAGCTCCCGTATCGAGACCATTCTCATTGAATGTCTCTCCGATCCTCGGCTTGATAATGACAACAGAGACGTACGCCGTGGGAAGAAGATCTTCAGTGATCGGAACCTCAATCGGTAATGCATTGCTGGTAACGTCGACGATGCGTTTGCTCATGACGTTCTCGCGCTCCACGGTCACAAGCGCTTTCACGCCTTGACCCTGGTATGGAGATTTCACAATGAGCTTCGCCGTATCACCGACTGTGTACTCCGGTTTGTCGGCGACGATATCAATACGATCATTATTCGTTCGAGGCCAATTGAAGTACGTATCTGCCCATGCATACAGTGACCAGCCTGCCTTTGATTCGCGCCCCTCCGCGTCTCTTGCCGTGACGACAACGCGATACTCTCCTCCCTGATCCAGCGTGACCGGTGTCGTGATTTTTCCATCGGAATCGGTTCGAACGTTCTGCGAACGAATGAACGTATCAAGAGGTTCACTATCGTAATAGTATTCGCCATCGACACCCTTTTGTTTCACAACGTTCCACGTTCTGGCATAGAGCGAGATTGTCACTGGAGTATTTTTCGCCATGGAGCCGTCGGGATTGACGGTCACTACTTTGATGTCAGCCGCAGTACCTGCTGGCACACCGTAATCATCACTACGGACTCCCACGTAGATGTTTGATTTGTGAACGACGAACGATCCACGAGCACTGACGACCTGGTTATTCTGATCTGTGATGTCTGCCTCGAGCGTCATGACTTGACTGACTGCCTTATTATCGATGGACATGGGCAGGGAAATCTTTAGCCTTCCGGCGGCATCGAGTACCGCATCTCCTGATGTGACAACATTCGTGGCACGATCGCAGCGACGCCAGCACCATGCGTCCTCCAAAGCAAACGAGTACCAGCCACTCGTAAACTTGTTGAAGTAGTAATCCGTAGACTCCAGTCGGTAGCTGACTTTAGCCCCTGCCATCGGTGCTCCAAAGTAGTAGGCGCCGTTGAGAGCAAGGGTAGCTGTATCGTGATTTGCGTACTCCTCTCTGTCGGGAGTGACGGAGACTTTATACTCAGGCTTCCGATACGCAAGCACGGAAAAATTCGCGTAGGAAGAACCTTCAATGTCAGCATCTGGTGTAACAGAAGCCTGAATTGCGTACGAACCAAGGGGTGCTTCCTTGGCTAAAGTGAAAGCATCATTGAAGGTGCCGAACTCACTCAACTTCAAATCCTTTCCATAGATTTGTTTTCCATTCGTATCCTGAACTGTCACGTGCACTGCGCGTCCTACATCAGGCACTGAGAGCTTTCCAGTATCATCCAGGAGTCTGACGATGCCTTTGAAATGCACCGTGTCACCGACACCGTAGAGTGGACGTTCGGTGTACATCGTTGATTGTAAGCGATACTTCGTTGCATCCGGGGAACGAAAGTCACTGTAGATACCATCGAAGTCATACGGCTGTACTCCTCGGTTCCAGTCACTTCCAACGAAAGCGAAGTCGCCATCTTTCTCAGCGGTGACCCAGAATTCCGGCTGATAGTCGTATTCACGATTCTTGAAGTTTTTCAGTGTAATAGGAGTTTCGAAGAATCCCCCCTTGTCTGTCTTTCCCGATACTTCTACCTTTCCGGCATCCGAGTGAAAACTGACGAGCGCTCCTGGAACTGGATTACCAGTCTGGAGATCCGTAACCCAAACGAGTGCCCTCCCACGAGAATACTTCAGTGTCATCGCCATATTCGTCAGAGCGAAGATTCGCTCATCCTGATAGGGAACTCTATTGTACGCATTGAACCACTCCGGAGCTCGCACAGCCATAAAGTAGAGGCCAGGTTTCAGCGCACCGAACGTTGAGACGAGATCGATCGGCTGAGACTCCCAATAGTCGTGCTTCGCCTTTGGCTTCAAAGGGACAAGCTTGTAATTCTCCACAAGAGACTTGGCTTCCGTCGGAGTTACAGAGCCATTTGACATCATCTTCTGACGCAGAGCAGTAAATTTCGAGAATGGCAGTTTCCCGAACTCAACATTGAGAACGCTGACATTGACACTATTGATGAAGTACGCAGGCGGCTTTCCCTTTTCGAAAATACCAAAGGTATTCCCCTCGGGATGAATGAATACTCGTGGCTCCACCTGAGGAGTCGTGAACGTGAGTGTGTAGGGCTTGTCAATACGTTGTCCGTAGTGGTCTGTCAGAGTACTTTTCAGAGAAATCGTGTACGTGGTACTGGGTTCGAGTTTCGGGTACAGGTACAGGTGTGAGACGGTTTTCTTCGTCGCATCATCACCCAGCTGGTCCCCGTACGTTGTAAAATCAATGTCGTCAAACGAGGCGGATGCTGGACTGATGGAAATTGCCTTTTCAATTTCTGTACCATCGACAGGACTTGAGAAGTACATCTCTATTGCCCCCTGGTTATAGCGAGCGTTGGTGACGGAGAAAGGACCGACAGTCGAGAAGCGAAGGGTGTAGCTTGCGGCACTACCCAGATCTCCGACGAGGCCACGGATTCCTGCCTTCACCGTGATTTCGTACTGTGCATTGAACTTCAATTCTTCCGAAGGAAGGATGATGATTTTCTTCTTATCGAGAACCTTCTTTGTTTCTGCGACTCCTACATCCGTCATGCCATACTTCACCATCGAAATGCCAACGATACGATCCTGGACTCTATTGATGCCTGATTTCTCCACGAGGACGATGGAATCTTTGGCGCTGATCAGATCCATGTCGTGGTTGAACACGATGGATATTTCGGTGCCAGGACCTGCCAAATTACTTCCCTCCGAGGGAGAAGCAGACATGGCAGCAGGTCGCTCTGTCTCAAAGCTCCAGCTAAAGTCTTTTTCCGTACGTTCCCCAGAGATCGTCTTGATGCCAGCAGGAACGTTCACTGTGTACTTCGTCGCTATGGCGAGTGGTTTTTCAGGTACGAAGGAGGCGGTCGTTGTTCCCAACCAGCGCCAACGACCCTTCAGAGAGGGGGTGATAGTGACTGGCCAGCCAGAAAAACGTTTATCCGCCGCAGGACCCTGCACCTGCGTGAGAGGTACGACTGGGCGATCGAAGACGATGGTGATACCTGCATCTGCCGGTACGTGTGCGGCATGCACAGGAGGAATCTGCGCGGAGACGATAGGAGAGCCAGTCACCTCAAAGACAAATTCCACATCAGAACCAATCGGCATCCCTCCTTTCGTCAATGCGCGTCCATCGAGACGAACGACATACTTCTTGTCGATCTCTAATGGAGTCACAGGCTGCAGAACCAGCATGTCACCGTCCCACTGCTTCGTGACCTCGAGTGACGCAGGAAGCGTCAGATTCTGCTCCACGGAAGCCTGGTCCATGACTTCGGGAAACGACAGACGAAGTGGTGACGACACTGCAATCTTCTGATGTTGAGAGAAGCTGTACGGTGGTGGCTGGGAAACGAGGAACGCACCGATGACCGCTGCTATGAAGATAACGACGAGAAGTCCCCCGGCAGCAACACGGTGGGGTGAATTGAACCATCGGATACATCCAAGAGTAGTCATAGACAATGGGGGGAGCTAGATGCAATGCAACCATAACATATACCGATTTCACGTATTGCACATTGCTCGCACGAAGTTGCATTCACTTTTCTACCACCATCCCTTACACTCGGTCGGTCATTTATCCTTTTCTCAACCCGTATGTCATCCAAAGAATCCACAGGGCAGAACAATGTCTGGTTCGGCGTCGCAATGTTTCTCATCGGTCTGATCTCTGGAGGCATACTGGCATTCGCATCCGGTTCCGTGCCTCGCAGTAACGGCGGCTCTGGTGGCACAGCCATCGCACCGCAGGCTCCGACCGCGCCGAAGGCAAGCGTTCAGGATCGTATGATCGCGTACGCAAAAGACATTGGCCTGAATGACGGCGATTTCACGAGCTGCATCGCAAGCGACGAATTCAACGAAAAGATCAACAAGCAAATGTCAGATGGACAGGCGGCCGGTATCAGCGGCACGCCGGGTAACATCGTCTACGATCTAACGTCAAAAAAGGGCATCGTTGTCTCGGGGGCTCAGCCTGTTGCAAATTTTCAGAAAGTCATCGATGCGATGCTCAAAGACTCTGCTAGCGCTGTCAAGCAGCCGGACGTCACGTTGGCTGGAGACGTCCCTCCGGTCGATCTCAATGCTGATCACATCCGCGGTAGCAAGACTGCAAAGATTGCGATCATTGAGTACTCGGATTATCAGTGTCCTTTCTGCCACTCAGTTCACCCAACATACCAAAAGCTGATGACGCAATACGACGGAAAGGTCATGTGGGTATACCGCCATTTCCCGCTGGGCTTCCACCAGGAAGCAATACCACTTGCCGTCGGCGCAGAGTGCGCGAACAAGCTCGGCGGCGCTGATGCCTTCTGGCAATTCACAGACAAGGTGATGACTGAGTAAAAGTCAGTATACAAAGGAGAGAGCGGCACTCATCCTGCCGCTTTTTTGTCTAGAGAGTGAACTGACCATCCTTAAAAATAACCTTTGTTGCACCTCCCGGCAGTGTTGCAGTAACAACACGATCTTCCGTCGATATAATATCCGTGTGTTCGGGTGAATCGTTGTATCCCATACGTTCCCACTCCTCGGGCGTTGGCTTGTTCATATCGCCGGTAAAACTGTCCTTGTACGCTCTTCCGAGTGCGAGATGAGTATTACCGAACTGTCCGCCGATATTTTCATCGAACAGCGTATTCGCCATAAATTTCGTGATGCGTGAGAAGCGTCTATCCGTGAGCGAGTATTCGCCAATCTTATCCGCATTTCTGCGACTAATCATGCTCTCGAGGACATGCTGGCCTTCTCGCGCTTCGGCCCGAACGACGAGACCGTTTTTAAACTCAAGTGTGATGTCTCGTAGAATATTTCCATAGCGGTACAGAGGCTGATTGAAGAAAATCGTTCCCTCGGTCCCTCTCCAGTCCGGCGAGACGAACAGTTCGAAACTCGGGATATTGCGGCAGCTTCCGCCAAGCCAACACCGATGTGCCCCGACCTGAACTCGAAGGTCGATGTGCTTCCCCTCGACGTGTAGCCACTCGATCTCCAGAGCATCGAGAGCTTTTTTCACCCGCTCCTGCTCTGCCTGTATCTTCTTCCATTCACTGATGGGATCAGGAGAGTCGAGATAGCACGCCTGAATGATCTGGTCCCAGTATTCACTGATCGACATGCCTGCTTCTTTCGCCATTGCTTCCGTACCGTACAGGGCGAGTGTCCAGGAAAACTTCTTCCTCTGCTCTTTCGCGAAAAGCCAATCGCGAAATTTCCGACGAGCATCCATCGTTCGAAAGAGTCTTTCTGGATCCACGTCCTTCAGCTCACTGGGATCTGTGTCCGCGATGATCGAAACCTGATGATCGATAAGATCTGCCTCAGCACGCTTGTACGCTTCAGGAAAAAAGACCAGTTGATCATCGGACGCGTGCCGGAAGAAAACTGCATCGGTTTCCGTCGCCAGGAGATTTGTTTTTGGATACGCGCCACACTGCAAAACCGCGCGGAGAATTTCTTTGTACAAGGGCTTTGCGACGTCCGGGACATTGATTTGCACGACCTCTCCCTTCCGTGCGCCGTGACCTCCATTCAGCGCAAATTTGATGAGAAGATCTGCGTACTTGCCGAGAACAGCATCAGAAGGCTGAGACATCGCGGGCAGTGTACAGAATTTTGCGCTCACATGCAGAAGCCTCTTTCGCAACAGCGGACCCCGACGTATACTGTCGTCCTCATCCCCCACAAGCAATGCGACGTCTTCTTTTCCCACTCGTTGTAGTTCTTTGCCTCGGGCTTACCGCCTGCAATTTCAGCTCACAAACACCATCTGATACTTCGTCATCGTCCAGTTCTTCATCGGAAGACGCGGGTGATCTCGTGACGCACAACGTCAGTTACACAGGAACGATCGATGAACTCGGGATGACGACGTACCAGCAGGGCACGCATAGACTCATGCTCGAGAACGGTCAATTTCTCATTTTGGAATCCACAGATTCGAACCTGAATCTCAATACGTATCTCGGCAAGACCGTCGAAATCCGCGGCTCACTCCAGCCGACAGTCGAAGCTGGAGGCATGCTTCTCCGGGCAGAGGAAGTCATCGTGCTTGGCATCACAGCTTCGTCCTCCGCGTCGCCCGAGAGCTCGAGTAGCCAAGGGCGCACCATGTGTGGCGGCATCGCAGGACTACCGTGCGACGATGGCCAAACATGCAAAGATGATCCGTCCGACAGTTGCGATCCGCTACAGGGCGGTGCCGACTGCTCGGGCATCTGCGTCTCCGACACTGCGACGGAAAGCTCCTCTTCGGAAACGAGGTCGAGTTCGGTGATGTCCTCCGCCGTACGCTCGTCAGTGATGCAGGTGTCGTCGAAGAGCATGATGACTTCTTCTTCAGTCGTCGCATCCAGCCAAAGTTCAGTCGCTGGAGATTCTGCCGCCATCGAACAGCAGAACGTCATCATGGCAAAGCAAACATACGACCAGGACTCGCTCTGGACCCAGAAGTACTGCACCAGTCACATCGCCTTCTGCGTTCCAGTGCACAAGAACTGGTACTTCAAATCTTTCGGCGCAACGACGAGCAATCTCTGGCACGTCGAACTCGGTATGTCCGATATCGTCGAACTCGGCGATGGCGCGATCATCCTGAATCTCGTCTCCGGATCATCCGCCTCCATGCAGGCGCAGAGCGGACAGATCAAAACTCAGGGATCCGATGTCATCGGCTTCATGGATTGGGAGGATGGTACACACTTCGAGATCATCGCTGATGTACGCCTGAAGGCCGCCGTCTCGTACATGCTCGCCCACATCACGCCCTACGCCAGCGTCCAGTAAGCTATCCAAATCCTCCGTATGCCACTCTTCACGTACCGAGCGACGAACGATGACAATAAGGAGGTCCGAGGTTCCATCGAATCTCCGGATGAAGAGAATGCCAGAAAGGCGCTCGAGGATCTGCATCTTGAAATTCTGGAAATTGCAGAAGCCTCACGCAGCGCACCTGTATCAGTTCCTGCTACGACCGAACCTTCCATGCCAGCTTTCGCATTCGAAGGAACGGACAGCACCGGAACTGTGCGCAGAGGCAGCGTGCAAGCGAGTGACAAATACGCAGCGTTCAAGAAACTGCGAGATGATCAGAAACTTCTTTTGACGATGCTTTCGCCAGTCGGCATCCTGCCGCAGTACAAAGATCCCGAGCTCGACCAGTGGCAACGCGGTGCACGAACGACGACAGCCCCTCAGCGTCCCACGATCGGTTTCACCGACGTTGCCGACGTGTCGAAGAGCCAAAGAGCCGCATCTCCAGCCCTAAGGACATCTGCTGATTCGCCATACCACCCCCTCGCTGCGACACTGCGGCTGTACGCAGGGTGGCTGCTCGCATGGTACGGACTCTTCGTCGCGATTGGTTACTACTCCGTACAGCGCACACTTCCGTGGGATATTCCGTTCGTACAGGCGTTCTATCTGTCACCACTGATCCTCAGTTTCATCGTTGCGATTTTCCTCTTGCTTATGCTTTCAGCGCTCCACAAAGCCATGCGCGGAGGCGCACTGTCCGGAATCGCGTTCACCGTACTAGGAATAGCGCTGTTTGTTGGCGTACGGATTCTGGCGTAACTTATAAGCCAAGCTGCTTTCTGATGTCATCTGCCTGTGACTGTTCTTTCTGCTTGGCAGACTGCTGAACGTACAGAGCCTGAAGATCTTTCCAGTCCTCAGAATGTTTCTTCTCAAGCTGCATCAGGTGCTTCAGGTGCTTGGGCGAAAGCTGACTAAACTTAAATCTCTCTTCCTCAAGAATCTTCTGCAACTCATCGATCTGAAACTGACTGAGCTTAGGAACTGCCTGAATGATGCGCCATTTTTCATCCCTCGTGAGAGAGATGGAGCCACGAAGTAAACCAAGAAAAATTTGTTCATCGAACGTAGTTTCCGCATGTGCAGGAATCACGACGTTGTCGTTATTGAGTGTCTGTGATACTGATCCGAAACGGTAGTTGCCGACCTCTGCAAGAATGCGGATATCTTCATCATCGTAGCCCATTTCTTTCGTCGCAACTGTTCCAGCCGATGGCGGTGGAGGACTTGTATCCTGGGCCGGAGGACTTGCACCGTCCTGCTGTGCACCAGCTGCGGCTTGCTGAGCCGGAGGTGGGGATGGTGGCGAACCAAACACTTGGGTTGGGTCCAAGCCATCGGTCGGTACAGGATCTCCTGGACGAGGCGGGTTGCCGCCTTGTGATTGGTCAGCCATAACAACGAGAGGAAAGACAGACTGATGGTAGCACAATGCAGGCTTTCATCAACAGCAACAACGTACTTGATACAGCGCAATACCAGCGGCGACCGAGACATTCAGAGAGTTTTTGGCACCGAGCATCGGAATGCAAACCGTATAATCCGATGCTTCTAAGAGCTCCTGCGATACGCCGAGTATCTCGTGTCCGAGAATCAAACAAACAGGCTTCTCGGTCCTGAGATCCATCAGCGGCGTGCTTTTTTCACGACGTTCGAGGGCCACAATCAGAAATCCCTCCTGACGTCGCCGCTTGATGACCTGCAACGGATCTTGTTCCTGAGACCAGGCAACCAGATTCTCGGCTCCGAGTGCCGTCTTCGTTATTTCTTTGCGCGGAGGTGTAGCGGTGTAGCCGGTGAGATGAATGTGGGAAACCTGGAAGGCGTCTGCTGACCGAAACACAGCTCCTATGTTCCAGAGCGAGCGAATATTGTGCGCGATGACGACGATATCGCTCTTCACACCGAGAGACGTTCCAGAGTAGATGCGTGCGGATTACTGAGGACCTCGCATGCATCGGTTTTCAGCAGAGCGGACTCCCCCACCTCGCGGCAATCGTAGCAGATACCAGTCTCAGCACCCGATCCTAGCACTATGGCACCGCGGTCAGGCTCATCACGACGAAGGAGTGGTATCCCTTTCAGGATTGCGTGCGGCGTATCCTCGAGGTTTCGAGATTCAGGATTCCACTTCTGAAAGACGCCGCGAGACCGTACGTACGCCACTTCTTTATTTGGGTTGAAGAACGATAGGGATGTAAGGAGCTGGGCGTATCGATCATCTGAGAGACCGACGAATCGATACTGCTTGAGGCGTAGTTTCGGCAGTGTTCTTCGCGCTGCTTGTTCAACAGTGCGTTCCTCGTTATTCGTAATGAGCGTATCGACGAAGATCTCGTACGGCATGACCGGACGATTCGGCACTTTTAGATCCGAGGCTTTGGCATGAGAAACTACAGAGGAGAGTTTTCGTTTTCTCTGAAGCCACTGTGCGATCGACAGAAAATACCTGTCCCCGAGTTCGGTACGCTCTGGATGGGGCATGAGAGCGACGACGTTGCCTTCTCGGTTACAAATGCCTGCAATACCGCCAGTGGAACCATTCGGCGTGACAGGAGACTGGGCAGAAACCGTCCCATCGGCAGTACAGTAGCGAAAGGCAATCTGATCATTCTCCTCAAGTTCGGCGATCAAATCTTTGTCGCGCGTCACGAAGCGCCCCTCACCGTGTGCAATGGGAATGTGCATTGCGCCTGTCCAATTCGACGTCGCACACCGATTCTGAGCGCACGTCGGGGTGATCCACACCCATTCATTGAGAAAACCCGGAGATTTCCAGGTGCCGCTCGTGCTGCGCACCGCGTTGTGAGCAAGGCACATCCTGAGTTTGTCGCCCATCGGGATCAGCCCGCTTTCGATGAGAACCTGAGCACCATTGCAATTTCCGACGATGACTTTGCCTTTCGCTGCTTCCGTGCGCATGAACGAAAAAAGTGGATCTCTGGCGGCCACCATGCCAGACCTGCCCCTGTCTTCGTAACTGAATCCAGCGCCAAAGAAATATCCGTCGACGTCCTGCAATTTTTCGAGGGAATCGTTCCATCGAAAAACGAATGCGTCGAACCCGCAGCGCCGAAGAACCCGCAGATTGTCTACTTCACCGTTGGAACCCGGGAAACTGGGAATGGCGAAGAGAGGCTTCTTCTTCATGCGTGAATGATAGCACGAAAATGATGAAGAAAGGACGCGAGAGCTAGACCGTCATGACCTCCTGCTCTTTTTTTCTTGCCATGTCTTCGACACTCTTATTCGCATCGTCGACCATTTTCTGCAAATCTTTCTGGAGACGCTCTTTCTCGTTTTCATCGGCGATCCCCTTGATTCCATCGTGTACCTTCTGGCGTTCTTGGCGAATGGAAATTTTGGCGGCTTCTGCGAGCTGGCTGACGATTTTTTTGATCTGTACGCGGCGCTCTTCGTTCATCGGCGGAAAATTCAGACGGATGACGATGCCGTCATTCACCGGATTGACGCCGATGTTGGCCATCTGAATGGCCTTCTCGATGCTCCCGAGAACTGACTTATCCCACGGTTGTAGGACGATGCAGCGTGCATCCTGAACTGCGATACTGGCCACTGCCTTCAGTTCCATGCGCTGTCCGTAGGCTTCCACGGCGATGTGCTCCACGAGCGAAGCGTTGGCGCGTCCGGTCTGAAGTTTGCCGAATTCTTGATGAAGATGATCGAGTGCTTTTTTGACGCCTTGGTCGAATTGCGCGAGGAGCGGGTGGTTCATACGACCCATCCTAGCAGATTGCGGTGAAAAATCACGTTCAGTCTTTCACGAGCGTGCCGACCTTCTTGCCCATCGCGGCATCGAGAAATGCGCCCTTGCGACTGTAGTCGAAAACGATAATCGGAAGATTCTGCTCGCGACACAAACTGAAGGCGGATTGGTCGAAGACTTTCAGATTTTTTTCAATTGCCTCCGGTGATGTCAGCGCATCGTACTTCTTCGCATTCTTGTACTTATTCGGATCCTTATCATACACACCGTCCACGGTCGAAGCCTTCAAGATCACTCCACAATTGAGCTCCAGTGCGCGGAGAGCCGCCGCAGAGTCCGTCGTGAAATACGGATTTCCGGTACCACCAGCACAGATGACGATGCGATGCTTCTCCAGGTGACGTTCAGCCCTCCTCCGAAGGTACGGCTCAGCAAGCTGCGGTACATTGATAGCCGAGCACACACGCGTTGCTGTACCGAGGTTTTCGATGGCGGACTGAAGCGCAACGGCGTTCATGATGGTCGCGAGCATGCCCATCGCATCACTTGCTGTTCGCTCGATGCCGCTCTCGGTCGTATCGCGAAATCTCCAGATATTTCCGGCACCCACGACGATCACGATCTCGATCCCTGCCTTACGAACCGCCACTACTTGCCCTGCGATATCGTGTAATTTTTCGTAATCGAAACCAAAACCGCTGGCGAGTGCTTCGCCGGAGATCTTGAGGAGGACTCGCTTGTACTTCATAGGTCTTGGTCAGAGTACCGGAGCGGCGGGCGGAGTGTCCATGGGAGGGGTCTGTGTTTCTTTTTTTTGATTGTCAGACTTCGTGAATGCACGCTTCATGAGATTGACGACACTTTCCAGAAGTTTTGCGAATGCGTTCAGTAGATCCTTCGCTTTCAGATTTCCCTTCGACAGATCACCTGCGAGAGGCACGGCATCGTAGGAGCCTTTTGCAGCGTTGATAAAGCCGAGCACCATACCACCAACGAGGACGAGGACGAGAATCTTCCCGACGACCGGGATCATCGCGGCCGGAATAGTAAGGAGAAACAGGACGATGCCCTGCTTGCTGTGGTACTGAATGAAACGCGAATCTTTTCTGGCGATATAGATGATGACGGACATGATCCACGCGTAACTGAATGCAGCGATATCTTTGTTCATGCGGATATCGCGCTGGTCATCGGTTTCGCCTGCGTTGGAAGTCTGGTGATCGTCCATGCGGCTAGTATAGCGGAAAACCACTGCGACAGCATGTGTCATGTTCCGGTATACTAGAGTGCAGTTCCTGGCCCCCGTAGCTCAGTGGATAGAGCAGAAGGTTTCTAACCTTTTGGTCGCAGGTTCGATTCCTGCCGGGGGTACCA
>CAZESZ010000012.1:0-18937 GCA_964514855.1 uncultured Candidatus Peribacteria bacterium
ACGAACTCCACATCGCTCACTTTATACATCGTATTGGTCAGGTGTTCTACCACGGAGTGAAGCTATGTTACCCATAAAAATGCCATAGAGACAATGCTGAGCATCCCGTGCGTTCTCCGAGACACGTCGTACCGAATCCAATGTTGCTGGTCTTCCATCCGGATCAGCCTCAGGATGTGCGTAAATATCCGAGGTGCCTTCCGCTGGTCTATCAGATGACATATTGTGGTGGGTAAGTGGCTCTAGAGTACTCGGATTCTATAGATCAGCGAAGAAAAAAAGGTCCCCCATCCGAGGGACCCATCTGTCAGCGGGAAAATGGTCCTACTGCCCTGCTCGTATGAGAGCGTCGAGGCGGTCACACGTCTCCCATTTCACATCCAAATCTTCGCGTCCCATGTGGCCGTAGGCCGCAACTTGTCTGTATTGCGGACGGAGGAGATCGAGGTCTTTGATGATGCTCGCCGGGCGAAGATCGAAGACTGCGGAAACGGCTTTCTCTAGCGTTCGGTCCGAGATTTTTCCAGTGCCGAAGGTGTCGACTCGTAGCGAGACCGGGGCAGCGACCCCTATGGCGTAGGCTACTTGTACCTCACATTTCTTCGCCAGGCCCGCCTTCACGACGTGCTTCGCGACCCAGCGCGCCGCGTACGCAGCACTACGGTCGACTTTGCTGGGGTCTTTGCCGGAGAAGGCGCCGCCGCCATGACGGCTGTAGCCTCCGTACGTATCGACGATGATTTTTCTGCCAGTGAGGCCACAGTCGCCTGGAGGACCGCCGATGACGAAACGTCCGGTTGGATTGATGTGATAGATCGTGTCCGTATCGAGGTAGCTGCCGCACACCGGCTCGATGATGTGCTTCTTGATGTCCTTGCAGATCTGATCGTGCGAGACGTGATCAGCATGCTGTGTCGAGATCACGACGGTCTGCACGCGCTTCGGTGTTCCTGCATCATCGTATTCGATGGTGACCTGGCTCTTGCCATCGGGACGCAAATAATCGAGGCCTTTTGCTTTACGGACTTCGGAGAGTTTGCGCGTCAGTTTGTGTGCCATCGAGATCGGAAGCGGCATGAGTTCTGGTGTTTCGTCACACGCGAAGCCGAACATAAGGCCTTGGTCACCGGCGCCTTGTTCTTTCGTTGCAGTTTTCTCTGCGGTGACACCTTGGTCGATGTCCGAACTCTGTTCTCCCACGCAGACCATGACGGCGCACGCCTTGTGATCAAATCCGAAGATGCCGTCGTTGTATCCGATGTCCTCGATGACTTTGCGAGCAACCTGAGCCATCGGAATGTACGTATTCGTACTGATTTCTCCCGCGACGACCACGAGACCGGTCGTTGCCAGACACTCGCACGCGACGTGCGACTTCGGATCTTTTCCGAGTGCGTAATCCAGTACTGCGTCCGAGATTTGGTCGCAGAGTTTATCCGGGTGACCTTCGGTAACGGATTCGGATGTGAAGAGGGAAGACATAAGAAGAGAGGAAGTGAAAAGAGAAAAGAGAAAAGCGAAAAGTGAGAAGTGAGAAGGGGTAAGGAGAAGTGAAAAAAAGGAAAGGAGAAAAAACTCTTGTCCCCGAGAGGAAGAGAGCGACCTAGAAGCTATCTATCCCCGAGAGGGGCTGGAGTTCCCACCCTTCCGAATCTTCGGGGGTTGGGGGACGCGTATCGGGCCAGTTCCCACGCGTCTCTCTTGATAGGCGGTGATGTCGGGACGCAGTCTAGAACCGTCTGAGGATCGAAATCAAGTATCTCATTTTTCCAAGGCTCAGGAGCCCCTGAGTTCACCTGGAATCACACGGCTAGAGTGTTTTCTTCGTTTTTCTGCGCAATCTGCATGGGGTTCCCCTGATCGTCAGGGATGTACAGACTTGGATTCGTTTCCGATTCAAATTCATGTACAAATACATCATCGATTGTCGTCACCCCTTTCTCATGCTGCCACGCATTTTCACCGCCAAGATTCAGTGTCTTTTCCATGAAATCGCTTTCAAATTCTGACATTGGCTTAACTATGCCCATCTGATTGTATTCCGCTGAACCAAGCATGATGGGGTGAGTGGCTCCCTTGAGTTCGGCGTATACGTTACGGATAAAGGTCGCGTTGTAGCATGCAAGAAGGACAATAATATCTTTCCTGGAGGCATTATTCGTCATGTGCGGGTATTGTTCTGATCGCTCTCTGATTACCTCGGCAAGCTCTTTTGCTGTGATACGAATCTCATCTCCCTTGAGATCTTTGATGTTTTCTCCTTGATCGAGATATAAACCCTCGGGTGATCCGTGTCCCGCAAATACAAATGTAGTCGGAGGTTCAGAGTTTCGGAATCGGTCGAGAATTGCTTTCTTATTCGCTAACAATGATTCTTTGTTTTTTTCCGGCCGAGAAAAACGAAGAGTGCCTGAACCTTTCTGTTTTTCCAGTTCGAGGAGAGTTCTTTTCTTGCCGAACGTGTATTTGCCCCCCGACATATAGCGAAAGATGGGTCTCAGCCAGAAACTGGTATCAGAAATGAGTTCGGAATGCGCTGCGAAAATAGTGTTTCTGTTCTTGAAGAGTGGAATCGATCCATACCGCTTGCGTTCAAGCATGATTCGCTTGAATTCTGCTCTTACAGTAGTTTCAGTGATATCAAGCTTCTGAAAATAGAGGTTACGCGCGATCATAGAGCGCACGCTTGCCTTCCAGCGCTCACTTGGGACTGATGGTTTTTCATCCGGCACCATTTTGGCAAGATGCCAGTCAATCCATTCTTCTTTCACTGCCGATACCAAGATGAGGGCGGGATCTTTCGCAAACTCGAGTACGTCCGCCTCTCCCATGCGAAAGCCGTCAATCACGCTTTTTGCCGTTTTACTTGTGTCTGTGTTTTTGACAGAAGAATCACGCAACATTTTTTTTGTCTTGGTGTCCATTTTGCGGAAAGCTGGGATGCTCGTCAGTAGTGCATTGACTCGAGCCGGATTGCCGATTGTCTGTGCAGCAACCTGAAGGATACTTGTAGCAAATGTCGCATCTTTATATTTTTCATAGTGCCTGAAGGCAGCGTATGGTTTTTCCTTTGCGGCCTTCAGAATAATATCGAAGCCTTTCGAGCATCGAATAATATCTTGAGACGCCGAAAAAACTGCATCTGCGGCCAGCCCATTTCGATCGTCGATCTCGAGGTTCGAGAAGCATTCTTCGATGTATGAGGGCGACGAATCTTTTAGTGCATCTTTATTCAAGAGATGTCCTCTTCTCCAGATATATGCCTCCAGAACTTGCGGAGGATTTCCGCCATCCACTGTCATTTCACCCAAGCTATCCCCATGTCGTCCGTAGACACTCAGGCTTTTCTTTTCAGTGGTTACCCACAAAGTCGTCCGATAGCTGTTTGTATCGACATCTTTTTCTTTTGCCCATCCGGAAGTTTTTCCGTTTTTGAGGCGTACATATCCTTCTCGTCTCGCTGTCACTTCGAAGAGACAGGGCATGTTCTCTATCTGCATCTGCTCCTGTGCGTCTTCCAGTGTCACGGGTTCACGAAAGAGCCTGTATTCCTTGGTCTTTGGTGTTTCAATATTTTTGTTAGTTTCCGGATTTGTCTGACGAGTATCCTCAACGCGTGGAACCTTTTCAAAACTCGGCGAGGAGTTATTCTTTTCGGGCATCCCTTCATCATACACTATTTTCGTGTTTATTTGAAGACTGTTGCATTATCATCGACTACACGACGTTTTACGAGGCGTATCAAGCAACTTTGCGGATCGTATATTTCTTATCTGATGGGGGGGGGAGTATTCTTCAGGCCCATGGCCTCGAATGCATCGCTGATGCGAGATTGTTCCCTCAACAAAGGTTTGCACATTCGCTTTTTGAGCTTTTCCTTCGGATTTTTTCTCCTGCTGCTCGGTCCGGTCTCTGTCTCTGCTGCTACTCGTACGTGGGATGGAGGAGGTGCCGATCAGTACTGGAGCACATGTACGAACTGGAGCAGCGATATCTGTCCTACGACCGCGGACACGGTGACTTTCGACAGTACGAGCACGGAGGACGCATTTCTGAATGCGAGCGCAAGCGGGACGTATGCGATCATGAATATGAACGCTGGATACACGGGGAAGATCTCGCTCGGACGATCTCTCACTCTTACGTCTACTTTTACACAGGCCGCGGGAACGATCGAGCTGCTGGGTCAGACGTTTACACCTCAGGCAGGCGTGACGATCAGCGGAGGAACATTCACGGCGGGAACGGGCACAGTCGTTCTCTCCGGCGGAGCCGCAACGATTGATATCAATAGTACGTTGAGCCTCTACAACCTGACGTTGAGCGGAACGACCGCGACGACAAAAACGATTGGAAACAGTGACACGATCACCGTCACAGGGACGCTGACACTCACGGATGGTCTCGTCTCACAAACAACAACACCAACAGCAGGAACGATCCGTGCGCAGGGGGATATCATCCAGGCTTCCACATTCGACGGCGGCACTGCGACCGTCGCGATCGATGGAACATCTGGCCAAGCGTTTACATCCTTCGCGACAGTCACGGCGGGAACACTCCCGAGAATCGACATCAACAAATCCTCTGGCACCCTGGCTCTCTCCGGAACACTACGTACGACGAGTAACTGGACGTATCACGCGGGCACCATCGATGCCGCCACGAACAACGTCACTGTCATCTTCGCAGCAACACTCACGCTCTCGGGTTCACACACGCTTCAGAACGTACGTTTCGATGGAAACTCTACAGCGCTCACTATCACCATGCCTTCGACGACGACTCTCACGGCCAGCGGTAACCTGACGCTCGACCAGACTGGGAATGCCGGAGCGATTACGCTGAACACAGGAACGATCGCGGTGAAGGGCAACATTTCCATCCCCGATGCCCTCACACATGGGGGAACAGCAACGCTCTTGGTGAATGGAACTGGCAACCAAACATGGACGAGCGGCGCATCCTCATCTGCAGGTGGGATCCCGAATGTATCGATCAACAAAGCAGGCGGTACACTGACATTCTCTGGCTATATGCGCACGGCGCGTAACTGGACGTACACCGCGGGTACCATCGATGCCACAACCAATGACACCACGCTCGAGTTCTTCAGTACTGCTATCCCGAGAATCTCAGGCTCCCACACCCTCGACAACGTGATCTTCAATCTTTCGAGCGGAAGCATCAACCGCAGACTCGTCATTGCCTCGGGCACGACACTCACGGTTGCAGGAACGCTCACGCTCACCGAAGGCAAGATCGATGGGGGAACTGTGGAAGCGCTCGGAGACATTTCGTACGCGGGCACGTTCGACGGCGGTAGTGGCACGCTGCTCATCTCCGGAAATACTACTCGCACCGTGACGCTGACCGGTGGAAGTATTCCCGGTCTTCAGCTCACTGCTCCGAATGTAACGCTCGTAGGGCCGAGCGTCGGCCAACTGACGATCGGCAATAATTTCGTTCAAAGCGCCGGCACGTTCCAGGGAGGCGCGGGCGGAATCGACATTGTAGGCAGCTTCTCGCAAACCGGAGGATCCTTTACCGCTCCTTCGGGTCACCTGAGTATTGGTGGGGACTTCAGTTACGTTGCAGGAACGTTTGCCCATGGCAACGGTACGCTCATCATGAGTAGTGGCCAGAATCGCACATTTGCACCACCATCGTCTCTCTATAATCTGAAATTTCTCCCAAGCATTGTTGCGTACTGGAAATTCGATGACACCAGTAGCACTCTTTCGACTGACTCCGCTGGGTTCGAGATGGCTGGCTCGTTCGTGAGTGGCGCAGCCACTTCCACTGCAACAATGCCCACCGTTGGATTTACGAATGACAGGAGCCTGGTGCTCGATGGGACTGATGACTACGTTGAGCATGGCAACCGGACGCTTCTCAACTACGTGTACAGTGGTCCCAGCACAACGTCTCTCTGGATCCGGACGAGCAGTGTCGCTACAACACTACGAGTGCTCGGGAAAGGAGAATATAGCGGTGTCGAGACGAACCTCATCGACATGACCATTGCATCCGGTTCAGGCTACTACGGAACATTCAGCCGTAATTATTCAAGCGGCCTCATGTCCACAAGTCAGGGCGACCTTCGTTCGGACACATGGCGGCACATCGTGACTCAGAGAACCGGAACAGGTGCACGACGATATTTCGTTGACGGAGTCCTCACTGCTTCCAACACAGAGACGAATACGTTCCCGACCCACAACATCAGGAACTTCCGCATCGGTCACGACGGAAGCACGTTTGGATTCGGCACACAGCACTTTGCCGGATACATCGATGATGTTCGCATCTACCGCCGGGCAATATCGTCTGTCGAGATCGCCGCACTCGCCGCCGGAACAGAGGCTCCTTCCTCCGGCATCACGTACACGCTCAGTAGTGCTCTCGCGGTCGCAGGAACACTGACTATCAACGGTACGACGCTCGATGCGGCCTCGAAAGCCGTTACCTACGGAGCATTGGCCAATACCAACGGAAGTATTCTGAATGCAGCCACGAGTACGAATGCTTCGACAGACTCCACGGCATCCGATGCTCCTGTGGCAATTTCTCGGGGTGGCCACCGCGGCTCTCTCCAGGCAATGCAGGGGAGGATTCATGAGGCACAGGCATCCATCCTTGCCCGCTATGAGGGTCGTCTCACCGAGACTGCCGCTGAACAAATCCCGGATCCATCGAGAACGGTGTGGTTCCCGGATGGTAGGGTTCACGAGAGTGCCATTCCCCTATCGCAGTCGCCAGTGTTACGTGAGAAGAGGGGCAGACTTTCCGTCACGAGAGGAAAGAGCGAAGTGCTCTACCGAGATGTCGTGACACAGAGTTGGTATGCGCCATATGTTTCCTACATGATCACCGAGGGAATCGCAGAAGGGTACAGAGATGCGCAAGGGGAACTACTGGGAGAGTTCGGTGTTGATAATCCTATTACACGAGCGGAGGTCCTGAGGATGGCCCTCGAAGCAGCTGGTCGTACGGCAGATCTCCCGCAACTTGCTCCTAAGAATTCGTCAGCACGTGCCATGTGGGCAGCATCGTATATTCGGAGAGCTGAGGATATGGATCTCTCGGTTTTCCGGAGCAATCCTGATGTGAATGTTCCTGCAACCAGAGGTGAGGTGATCCAGATCCTCCTGGAAACATTCTCTTTCCCCATCGGGAAAACTCCGTCCACGTTCTCCGATGTACCGAAGGACCACCGTCATAGCGCAGCAATAGGGTTGGCTATGTACTACGGCTTCATCGAGGGGGATCGAAATGCTGAAGGAGTGCTCCTGAACCGATTCCGCCCCGATGAGGCAATGAATCGGGCCGAGGTTGCGAAAATTATCGCACTTGCGATGAAAACTCTGAAGGATCAATAGAAGTCCTGCGGTTGCGGTGCGGTCCGCACCATGAATGCATACCCTGCGTGTCTCAAAATTTTCCAATCCTTCTTCACCTTACGCTTGTATCCCCCCACCACACCTACCATACTAACCCCACCTACCGTACCTATGCTCGCAGCCAACCGTCCATTTTCCTTCATTCTCTTCGGCGCTTCGGGGCACCTCGCGAAAATAAAGATTTTCCCGGCGCTCTATTTTTTGGCGCTCAAGAAACGGCTTCCCGAGCACTACACCATCGTTGGCTTCGCACGCACGCAGATGACGGATGAGGAGTTCAAGACCTGTGTTTCAGACGCCGTGAAAGAATACGTCCTCGACGTGAATGAAAAAGTCCTGAGCAACATGTTGCAGCATGTGACGTATCACGCAGGACAGTATGCCGATACCGCCGATTTTCAGAAGCTCGCGGCCAAACTCACAGTACTCGAAACCGGCGCGAAGGATGCCGTGCGTCTTGCATACCTCTCCATTCCTCCGACAGCATTTGCATCCACGGTCACAAACATCTGCAAGAGCAAAGTTCGTGATCCGAAGCACGAGTTTCGTTGCATTGTCGAAAAGCCTGTCGGGCACGATCTTGCGTCATTCGAAATCATCAATGCAGAGCTAGCACGCTGTTTTCAGCCAAGCGAGGTGTACATGCTTGATCATTATCTCGGCAAGGAAGCCGTTCGCAATGCCTACTACCTCCGTCACGCGAATCCGGTCATCGAGCGACTGCTCAAGAATACGCTCATCAGCAGCGTGCAGATCACGGCGTCCGAATCCGCTGGGCTCGAAGGACGGGCCGGATACTTCGATGCAGTCGGGACACTGCGGGATATGTTCCAGAGTCACCTCATCCAGATCGCCGCACTTCTGACGATGCGTCTCGTAAATGACACGAGCGACCTCAAGCCAACGCGGCTCGATGCCATCAAAAAATTCTACCTACCGCCTGCCGCGAATTTCGCTGATATTGCAGTACAGGGCCAGTATGGCGCCGGGACATCGGGCGGAAAGAACGTCGTGGCATATCGTTCCGAGGATGGCGTTGCACCGGATTCACGCACGCCGACATTCGCAGCTATGCGCCTGATGTCACGGTCGTCGCGGTGGCAGGGTGTGCCATTTTTCCTCCACTCGGGCAAACGACTGAAAGAAAAAGAGACGCGCATCGCCATCGAGTTCCAAGAGTCGCCGACGCTTGTGGGGAAAGAAGGCGCGAGAAATCGTCTCGATATCATTCTCCAGGGCGAGGCCGGCATGAAGCTGTACCTCCAGACCAAACTCGGTGGCAGTGAACCGAAATTCCGTCCACTCGTCATGGAGGATCCTCTGGTGTGCATGGGCGACTGTTTAGTCGAACACAGTTTGCTCCTTCTGGAAGCCATCAATGGCAGTCAACAGTGGTTTCTCAGTCCGGAAGAAGTCCGTACCTGCTGGCGCCTCATCGACCCGGTGCAAAAGTATTTTGACGATGTAGCTACACCTCTTTCGATCTACGCATCGGGTTCCACTGGGCCGAAAGAAGCCGATGATTTCATCGCGAAGTTTGGGCATCGGTGGTTGTAGAAATGTTCATATCGCGGAGGAATCATCATCGCTGCTGGTTAACAGGGCGCGGTAAATCCCTGTATCATCTCCTCCATGGATATCATTCGTTTCGATACGACCGAGACGTTCGTACGGACTTCCGTGCGGTGGATCGCCGCGACGATTCTGCAGGCTCAGCATGATGGCAGAACCGCAGTCATCGGTCTCTCCGGAGGATCAACCCCGAAGCCTGTGTACGTGATGCTTGCAGCCGAGCTCGGTATCGATTGGAATCGCGTCACTTTTTTCTTGGTCGATGAGAGATACGTTCCCAAGGATCACGCGGATAGCAATCAGCGCATGATCCGAGAGACACTCCTGACACACCATGCCGCAGAGGCGGCGACGGTTTTCCCTGATACGTCATTACCACTTCCGTTGTGCGTGAGTGATTACGAACAAAAGATATCCGCACTGCATAGGGCAGATCTCGTTATCATGGGCATGGGCGATGATGGACACATCGCGTCACTCTTTCCACCCATTGATCCGAAGGCATACGGTCCTGCAAAAACCATGCACACGACGACGGAGAGTTTTGCGGTGCGTGACCGTATCACCGTGACATTGCCGGTACTCCTGCATGCAGCGAAGCGACTATTTCTCGTGACCGGAGAGAAAAAATCAACGTTGCTTACAACGATGCAGAAAAGCAACGAAGACGTCAGTATCTATCCTGCACAGTATCTTTTTGATGCTAAGACAACGTGGATGGTGGTGGTTTGATGCACATTTATTGCAGATACACCTTCGGATTTTTCTTCACACCATTCACATGAACCTCGAAGTGTAGGTGGATGCCGGTGGGACCGTGGACGCGGCCCGTATTTCCCATGAATGAAATTGGCTGCCCTCGTGTCACCGTGTCACCCTTCTTCACATAGAGCTCCTTGTTGTGTGCGTAGAGGGTCACGAGGCCTTTGCCGTGGTCAATCTCGATGACGTTGCCGTAGCCGCCGTTCCAGCCATAATCTGCACGAATAACGGTGCCAGCTTCCGCAGCGAAGATCGGAGCCCCGCCCTTGTGCTGGATGTCGATTCCGTAGTGCGATACGCCAAAGTACTGTGTATAGAAACAGTCGCACGGCATCTGGAAAATTCCATGCGATGCCTCGATCGTATAGTTTTTATCCGGTATTTTCGTGACGGTGTTCGGTGTCGTTGGCAGCGCGAGACCCGGTTTTCCGATGGCGACTTTCGGCGGCTTCGGCAAGGCTTCGATGATCGGTTTAGCGCCGGGAACAATGAGGTCCTGTCCCGCAAGCAAATAACCCCCTTTGATCTTGTTCTGGCTGGCGATGACAGGTGCAGGAACACCGTACAAGTCGGCGATCGTCTGGAGATTTTGGCCTCGCTTCACCGTATGCAGGACGCCGTCCACAGGCAGCAGTAGGAGCTTCTGCCCCGGCTTCACCGACGCAGAATCGGCAAGGCGATTTGCCCAGCGGATCGTCTCCGGTTTCAAGAACGCCATCTTGGCGATGCTCGTGATGCTCTCGCCGGGTTCCACCGTGTGGATGATTCCCTGGCTGAAGGCGCTTCTGGTTCCGACTTCGCTGATGGATGACGTCTTCGTGAGGAAACCATCCTCAGCTAACAGATAGCCTTCCACCTCCGGGTCAACGTCTGGTGGAGCAGAGGAAGAATCCGGCACGTACGGCTGCAGGAAAAGCGATGCAACAAACACAGCAGCGCAGAGCAACCGAATGCGAAAGCTCAGCCAGAAGTGAACGGAGGTCGTTGGGGGGCGCATGCAAGGACGAATGTTACTGGAGAGCGGTGCGAACCGCCTGCAGCTGCTTCAAGCCATCAGCATATCTCTCAGATGACCCGAGCAGGACCAGAAGGTACGGATGATCTCGTTCGGTGAAGAGAATAATGAGGCATTCCCCTGCCTTATCCGTCGTGCCGGTTTTCACACCGAAGACGTTGGCGTTGTAGTGCAGCATTTCGTTCGTATTTTTTAAACTGAATTCCGTTCCGTCGCTCGCGACGATGCGCGCGGTCCGCGTTCCGACGATCGTCCGGAAGTGGTCATTCTTCAGTGCGGCGAGCGTGAGCCATGCAAGATCTCGCGGCGTGGAATACTGTTGCTCACTGTCGAGCCCTGCCGGATTGGCGAAACGCGTATTCGTGAGACCCAGCGATTCGGCGCGATCATTCATCCGTTGCACGAAAGTTCCTATGCGCCGTCCATCGAATACCGCGAGTGCGTATGCCGCATCATTCGCCGACGGCAACAGAAGCGCGTACAGCAGACTGCGTACCGACAAGCGTTGCCCCGCGGTCAGGCCTATCGTACTGCCTTTGATCTCATCTGCGATCGGCGGCACGGTGACACTTTCATCGAGCGTGTGGTTTTCGAGAATCAGGAGCGCGGTCATAATCTTCGTCAGGCTCGCCATCGGCCTACGTTCGTCCGGAGCGATGGAGAAGAGCTCCTGACCACTTTCGGCATCGATGAGAATTGCCCCCGATGCCGACAGTTTCGGGACCAGGAGCATCGATCCGAGTCTATTCGGTGCGGCGATCGACAAAATCTCGATCCCAGGCAGGACCGAACGCTGGGCCACAGGTGGCTCCGGTGGGATGAGGCCGAGGACGAGGACGGAGGCAAGAACGGAGAGCATATGCGATATCGCAGCAAAAGGGTTTCAGCGGCTACTTGTAGATGATCTTGTCGGCGATGCGAAGGTCAATGTACTCCTTTGCCTGATCCAACGAGAGCGTTTTCAGAAACTCTCTGAACCGCTGGAATTGTACGTTGAGAGAGCTCCGCAAATCAAACCAGAGCGTCGTTTTATTTGTCGTGATGTGGAATTCCTGCGCACGGAGAAATACAAGGATATTCAGGCTCTGAAGACCGAAATCCCGCAGTAACGCATCGCGGGTAAGAAATATTGTCTGTAGAAAAACCGGTGACAGCAGCGTATCGCGATTTTGTGGCCTGATGCCCCAATCCGTGATCGTGAGTTTGGGCAGTGGTCCGCCGGTTAGCCGAATCGGCGATGTCACGAATGTCCCGGTGCGTGTGACGTACGTGAAGACGTTACTGCCCGAGCCCGCGACGCTACTCCCGGAACCACTAGCGCCATCGATGACATCACTGATGATGATTTCGGCCACGACCGGTTCTAGATATAGGCTGATACTGAGCGTCGAGGGGTACTTTTTACTGATTTCCACCCGCTCGATCTCCGGATACTTACTCTGCAGCATGCCTGCAACTTGGCTGCGGGTGACGAGGACGAGGCGTTGTTTGAATAGTGGCGAGAGAGTGTCCTGAATTTCTTCCGGATCGATGCGCGGATCCTGCCTGCGGACGCGCATGTCGCGCACGTCGAAGAATGGTGCGAATAGGAGTGTCGCAGCGACGGTCAGAATCACGAGTCCGGTGCCGATCATGAGCCACATGCGGAATTCCAGGAGCACGGTGTCCTTGATTCGAGCTATTGTACGGTTCCATCGAGAAAACAGCTCCTTTCGTCGACGCTCACGCCGACGCGGACCGCCGTAGTGCCTATGCGCGAGCGATTTCACGAGCGGCCCTGCCCGACGGTTGAACCGACGGGGAAGCTTTCTGGAGGCCTTCATCGACATGGGACAAAGTGTAACCGTACAGACTGTTTTCGTGAACTGTTCGGGCTCTCTTCTCTGTGTCATAGTGCTTTCGATGAACCTTGCCATCGTTGCGGACTGGCTTCCAACGTACGGAGGAGCGGAACATGTCGTTGCCGCCCTATCCGCTCTGTGGCCGGATGCGCCGATCTTCACGACGGTCGCATCACCAGAGTCTCTCCCGGAGTCGTTGCGCCGTGCCGATATCCGCACGTCGCCGCTGCAGCGCGTGTACTGTATTCTCGGTCGGCACCAGTGGCTGCTGCCGTGGATGCCGCGTACGGTGGAGCAGATGGACTTCACCGGTTTCAGCGTCGTTCTCAGTTCGTCGCATGCAGTCGCAAAAGGCATCCTGCCGCCAGGAAACTCCGTACACGTTTGTTATTGTCACACGCCGATGCGTTACGCCTGGGAAATGGAGGAAGAATATCTGAAAGATTTTCGGATCAAGGGCCTACTGAGGAGACGCGTGCGGTCCGAGCTGAAGCGCATTCGTCGATGGGATCTCACGACCGCGAGACGCGTCGATCACTTCATCGCAAATTCCTCGGAAACCCAAGCGCGCATTCGGCGAATTTATGGCCGTGACAGTGTCATTATTCCACCGCCGGTCGATGACCGATTTTTTCAGATTCCTCTCGCAGAACGTCGCGGTGAATATTTTCTGGCCCTCGGTCGTCTGGTTCCCTACAAACGTTTCGATCTTTTGATCGACGTTGCAAACAGCCTGAAATTGCCACTGAAAATTGTCGGAAAAGGTAGCGAGGAATCTCGGCTCAGATCCATCGCCGGTCCAACGGTTGACATTGTGGGATATGCTGACGAACGCGATCTTCCAATGTTGTACGCCGGAGCGTCGGCACTCTTTTCCCCGCAGATTGAAGACGCGGGCATCGTTCCGATGGAAGCGCAGGCCTGCGGTACGCCGATCATTGCACTCGCCCAGGGTGGCATCGTTGACATTGTGACCGATGGCGTCACTGGGATTTTGGCCGAGAAACAATCAGTAGAATCGTTCGTGAACGCGGTGAAAAAATTTCAGACTACTCCGTGGGACCATGCACAAATTCGCGAGCGTGCTCGTAACTTTCACATCGATGTCTTCAAGAATCGAATGCGGAACGAAGTTACACTGGCTTATCGGCGATATGTCGTGAAGACATAGGAGGAGTGCAACGAAAAATCTACGTAGTAGATACAGCGCGACCTTCCAGGCCGCGCTGAAGGACAAATGATACTTCCTTTCCATCGGACCAGCGTACACTGTGTACATGCGTCCAGCAGATTCCCACAAAGGCGACAACGGCACGGTTGCGGTCATCGGCGGCAGCCGACACCAGCATGGCGCGCCGATCTTTTCTGCGCTTGCGGCCGAGGCCTCGGGTGTCGATCTTCTGCACGTGTGGGTTCCCATGGCCCATGAAGAAGTGACGAAAAACGCGTCGTACAATTTTCAGATTCACACCTTTGGTTCCGAGAAATCGGATGAAATTTCTTCCTTCGACCGCGAACGGATGATCGAGCATCTTGCGACGATCGACGCGGTCATCATTGGTCCAGGGCTCTCCAGAAGTGCTGTGAGTCTGGCATCAGTCATGAATATTCTTGCGGAAGTACCATGTCCCATCGTCGCCGACGCGTCGGCACTACAGCCCGAGACACTGAAGGCGCTCACGCTGCGCCACGCCGTTGTGACGCCGCATCTCGGCGAACTGGAGCGCATGGGCTTCATGCGTACCGAGCTGCCAGCACTCGCCAAGAAGCACGCCTGTACGATTCTCCTCAAGTCTTCCGCGGACACGGTGGTCGATGAAAATGGGGCAATTCGCACCGTGGAAGGCGGTAATGCCGGACTCACCGTGGGTGGTACCGGAGATGCGCTTGCGGGACTCATCACTGGACTCATCGCTCAGGGAATGCCCCATGCCGACGCCTGCGTTACGGCAAGCACTGCCATTAAGCGTGCGGGCGATGTTCTTCTGCAGGAGATTGGATTCTCGTTCACGACCATGGATGTCATTCGGATGATGCCGAAACTTCTGAAGGACATTGTGCGCACATGATCACCCACCCATTCCCCCTCCTCCGTCAGTTTCAGGATCTCATCGATCTTCGCTTTCTCGTGCGGGAAGACAATGTTTCCTCCGATGAGGATATCGCGCGTCTGACAGGGCAGAACACTCTCGCAAGTCTTCGCCAGGTCCACGGCAATACCGCTGTGCGCGTGAAGGCACCATCGCTCAGAACAGAGCACGCTGATGCACTGGCAACCGACACGCAAAACCTTACACTCACGATCCGCTTTGCCGACTGCCAAAATGCGATCATTCTTCATCCGCAGCAACGAGTCGTGTGCCTCGTGCATGCAGGCTGGCGTGGGGTGCAGGCGAGCGTCATGACGAGTGCGTACGGTCTTCTCCGCAGGGAGTGGAATATCGATGCGCAGGACACGTTCGTCGGCCTCGGTCCATCACTCTGTACCGCATGCTCTGATTTTACTGATCCACATTCCGAAGTTCCCGAGCTTCGGAATTTTATTCATGGACGCAGTATTGATCTACGAGCAGCACTAGATCATGAGCTTACCAATCTTGGCGTTCTGCAGGGAAATATCGATCGTCTCGACGCATGCACACGTTGTCATCCTGAGACGTATTTCACATACCGAGGCGGCGATAGAAATGCTGTCGAGCAGGGATTCATTAATTGTCTCGCAGTGACACTCGTCGGAGAGTAAAACCAGGAGACAATCGCCAGAAAAATCAGTACGTTTTACTTCCCGCCGCGAAAGATCTGAGTATACTCTCAGGTTGTCTCGACGACGCGTCAGGACGCCCCAATGCTTTTTCTCTGACAGCTCACTACGGGAGGCCAAATCACTCGGGTCCGAGGATCCGGGATACGGTCACCCACCTGGATTTCCAGGGACGAGCCAAGGGCGGACAACGGTCGTCTTGATCGTGGCTGTATACTGGCGTTCTCATGAAGTCGCTTTCTGCTCGCATCGCCGCCACCAATAGCTTGTTGATGCCGTATGCAGTGCCGCACGGAAGTAGCCTTGGACGCGTGTACCCAGAGCCAAACGATGCGACGAGGTTTCCCTTTCAGCGCGACCGCGACCGCATCATCCACACGCAGGCGTTTCGGCGCTTGAAACACAAGACTCAGGTCTTCGTCTCCGGTCATGGGGATCACTACCGAACGCGTATCACACACACCCTGGAAGTAGCGCAGCTCAGCCGTGATATCGCACGCACGCTTGGGCTCAATGAAGATCTTGCCGAAGCTATCGCGCTGGCGCATGACCTTGGTCATACGCCGTTCGGACATGCCGGCGAAGCCGCGATGAACGACTGTATGCGACAGTACGGTGTGTCGTTCGAGCATAATCGTCAGTCACTGCGAATTGTCAGTGTTCTCGAAGAAAAATCCCTGCGCTATCCGGGGCTGAATCTGTCTCGGGAAATTCTCGAAGGCCTCTCGAAGCATCGGGATCAAGGCACGTTTTCGGATCATCGTTCCCTCTCGCTCGAAGCCCAGGTCGTGAACCTCGCTGATGAAGTGGCGTACACTGCCCACGACACCGACGACGGATTGCGTGCCGGACTCTTCACGCGAGCGGACATCCAGCGTACGGCACTCGGAAAAATGGCTTCTACTAGGGCTGAAGAAGCTCAGTCGGAACTCCGTGGAGCGATCGTCGATATGCTCGTAAATGATCTGTACGAAGAAACCAAGAGGCGCCTGAAACTGCGGCGGATCCGAACACTCGAGGACGTGTATGCAGAGCGAACGGATATCGTCAGTTTTTCACCATCAATGCTCCAGCACACGAAAGAGCTCCGAAAATTTCTCTGGGACCGGCTCTACAGCAGTCCGTCCGTGTTGCGTCAGGCATCTCGCGGGAAGCGTACGATTACAACTCTTTTTCAGATGTACATGCAGAATCCCCCCGCCAAAGTGCGATCACTTCAGAAGAAAACAGGCGGAGCCCTAGAAGAAGCCGTGAAAGACTATATCGCAGGAATGACTGACACGTATGCGATCGAGAAAGAATCTCGTTTATCGTGACGGCAAATATTTCAGGGGATCGACGAGTACGCCATTGATCTTCACGGCGAAGTGTAGATGCGGACCGGTCGTGAGCAGGCCTGCGCCGAGTGACCCTGGCTGTCCGCCCGAGCGACCGATCATCTGGCCGAGGACTACTCTGTCGCCTTCTTTCACGCTCGCAGTACTGATGTGGCCGTAGACCGTTTCCATGCCTCCATCATGCTCGAGCGTGATGAAGCTGTAGCCAAGACCGTTCAATGATACCTTCAGCACGGTACCGTCAGCCGGTGCGCGGATGGGCGTTTGTTGGTCCGTCGGAATATCGATGGCGTGGTGATCAAACCCGAAGCGTTTCTTGTACTCGCTATCCTCGAAGAACGCCGAAATGCCGAGTGCAGGTGTAACTGGCCATTCCAGGTCCACGCCGCCATCCGGGCGTGTCAGTGTGTAGGCAGTTCCTTCGGCTTCCCACAGCTGCTCGAGCGATGACGTCAGGAGCTTTTCGGAGGTCGTTCGCTCGTTGATGATCGAGAGGAGCACGGTTCGCTTTTCCGCCAAACTCTTCACGCTGTCGGGCGTCTGATGTCTGAGTGCCTGATCTTCCAGTATCTGCAATTCATATCGCAGAATTTCTTCCCGTTTTTCCAGCACCGCCTGGCGCACGCGCTCACGGTCGATATCGCGCATCGAATCCGTTATCACGACTGATGCCTGCGGTCCGCCTGCGCCGTTATCGGATGATCCCTGCGTTGCAGGTAGTCCGATGTGGATCACGCCGTTGTACCACAGAATCACAATGAGAACGATTACTGCGGTCAGAATCGGCCGATGGACATGGATCCGGATCTCCATCCGGTCGCTAAGCTTACACCCCTACCCTCCCAGGAACGAATCGAGAAAAATATCGAAGTGTCTCATGAGTTCGCGCAGTGCATCCGGCAACGTCAGTTCCGTCTCATCGATCCTCAAGAGTGGCATGATCTTGCTCGAGGTACTCGTGAGAAAAGCACCGTCGAACGTCGCAATCTGCGAGAGCGGAATATCCTCGTACGTGACCTCGTATCCGTGCTGCCTCGCGACGTTGATGACATTGAGGAGCGTCACGCCTTCCAGGATTTCTTTCTTCGGCGGTGAGATGAGCGTGCGACCACGCATCGCGAAGAAGTTTGTCCTCGTTCCCTCCGTGATGTAGCCCAACCCGTTGACGAAGAGTGCGTCGTAGCAGCCCGCGGCTTTGGCTTTGGAGTAGGCCATGAAGCTCGGGAGCATATTGAGCGTCTTGGCCTGTGGTAGGTACCTCTCATGCTGCACACTCAGAACCGTAGCGCCGCGCTGATACAGGCGCTTATCCGGAAACAGCGGCGCGAGCGGCAGGATGAAAAGCTGCGTGTCCTTCGGATCTCTGGCACCGATCAGAAGCATCTTCAGATTCAGCGCGTCCGCTTGCACCTTTGTCACGAGCTCATGCGTGAAGTCAGTGATGTTTGGTACATCGAAACGATGTGCAAGTCCGATGACCCGCGCTGATGCCATGAGCCTTTCTGCATGCTGCCCCAAAAACAGTGGCTTTCCCTTCACGACGCGGATTGTCTCGTACACGCCGAAACCGTACGCGTACTCGATGTTCGCCAGAGGCACGACGGCGTCGCTTGTCGGCAGGATCTGGCCGTTTTTGGAGAAGACATCGTATGCCATATCTCGACGATACCATTTCTTGGAGTACGATGTGTTCAATTTCTTCCCCTCTCCCCATGAAGTATCACGCATACGCAGCAGAACTCGTCGGTACATTTCTCCTCGCATTCATGGTGCACATGGGCGTGGGCGGACAACTCCCGGTGCCGACGCCGGTCATCGCCGGTCTGACGCTGGGGCTCGTCGTGTACATGTTCGGAGCTATCTCCGGTGCGCACGTAAATCCAGCCGTCACACTCGCGCTGGCAAGCGTGCGAAAGATCTCGCCACGAGATGCAGGCTTCTACGTTGTCGCACAGCTCATCGGGGGATATCTCGCACTGCTTAGCGGTAACTATTTCCTCGGAAGCCAACTCTCAGTCGTCGCTGACAGCACGATGATGATCGGCATCGCGGAAGCGATTGGTGCCACCGTTCTCGTGCTCGGCGTTTCGTCTGTAGTGCACGGAAAAGTCACCCAGAGTGCATCAGGCCTCACGATCGGTTCGGCCCTCGCCTTGGGCGTTCTTGCAGCATCGGCGCAGAGCAATGGTGTCCTGAATCCTGCGGTTGCTCTCGGCATCAGCTCACTCTCTCTGGCATACGTCATC
>CAZESZ010000013.1:0-6207 GCA_964514855.1 uncultured Candidatus Peribacteria bacterium
CACTTTTACAAGATCCGATGTGCAGGTAAGCTCTGCGGCGTGCCTACTTCTTCACAATCGGCGCGACTGCCGGCAGGCAGGAAGGCCTTACTCTCCGTTGCCGATAAAGATGGGATCATCGAGTTCGCCCAAACACTCCATCGAGCCGGCTTCGAGATTCTCTCGACCGGGGGGACAGAGAGAGTACTGAGGAACGCCGGGATCCCGGTGAGACCGGTGGAAGATGTCACCGGATTTCCAGAAGCATTCGGTGGTCGCGTCAAGACCATGCACCCGCTCATCATGGGCGGCGTGCTCTTCAAGCGTGACGATGCATCACATGTTGCAGAGGCTCAAAAACTAGAAATCGCGCCGATCGATGTACTCGTCGTGAACCTCTATCCGTTCGCGAGCACGATACAGAAAATCGGTTTTCTGCCAGAACCAGGGAAATCACTGCCTCCCGAGGCCATCGAGCAGATCGATATCGGCGGGCCGACACTGCTTCGTTCCGGTGCCAAGAATTACGAATCCGTGACAGTTGTCTGCCAACCGTCGGACTATGATCGCGTTTCTCAGCAGATCGAAAACACTGGTACGACGACACTCGAGCTTCGGCGCGAACTAGCCGCTGCAACATTCCTCCACACTTGCGCGTACGACGCGCTCATCGCCGAACACATGTCTGGCGGTACCGTCGATGATGTCCTCCTGACGCACGGTCGCACACTGCGGTACGGAGAAAATCCGCACCAGTGGGGAAAATTTTTCGAGATTCAAGGAACGTATCAGCAACGTTGGCAGCAGCTGCAGGGAAAAGAGTTGAGCTACCTCAATCTTCTGGACGGTGATGGCGCGTGGCGCATGGTGTGTGAATTTGAGCAGCCGACGACTGTCATGGTGAAGCATGCGAATCCGAGTGGGATCGCATCCGATGCGACGATCGAAGATGCGTTTCAGAAAGCGTATGACACAGACAGAATGTCTGCTTTCGGCGTCATCATCGCGCTCAATCGCTCGTGCACGAAGTTGATCGCACAGAAAATCATCGACCAGAAAATTTTCGTCGAAGTGATCTTGGCTCCGATGTTCGATCCAGATGCCCTCACTATTCTCAAGGGAAAGCCGAATATCCGACTCCTCTCCATGGGCGATACTCGATTTTCGGAGAACGTCGTGTATCGTTCCTCCTTCGGCGGCATGCTGGTCCAGAATGATGACGTCCGCGTTCTCACGGAGAAAGATTTAACGTGTGTTACGAAGAAGAGGCCGACCGATGCTGAAATGCGCGATCTTCTGTTTGCGTGGAAAGTCGTGAAGCATGCGAAGTCGAATGCGATCGTCCTTGCGAAAGGCGCGACGACGGTCGGCATCGGCTGTGGTCAGACGAGCCGCGTTGACGCTACCTGGATCGCACTCAAGCGAGCAGGAGAGAAAGCCAAAAAGTCGGTGTTGGCATCGGACGCATTTTTCCCATTTCCAGACGCCATCGAGGAGGCCGCGAAGCAGGGAATTTCAGCTGTCATTCAGCCCGGTGGATCCATTCGCGATGACGAGGTCATCAAACATGCGGACGCACTCGGGATCGCAATGGTGCTCACCGGAGTCAGGGCCTTCCGTCACTAAGCACACATGAAGAGATTCGGCCTTGTCTTCGGCGGGTTCATCCTCGGAGTCATCGTCATGGTGCCGTTCGTTCCAGAATTTTCGATGCTGGATCACACCATCGATCCTCCGAGTCGCATGCCTGGTGCGTCATCTCCGTCCGCGCCGTCCGTTTCGCCGGACATCGTCGGTGCGTACACCGTGGCGCACGTCATCGACGGCGATACGATCGACGTTCGTGGTTCGGATCACACCGTGCAGCGTGTCCGTTTCATCGGGATCGACACGCCCGAAATCGTCGATCCAACGAAGCGCGTCCAGTGCTATGGTCCACAGGCGAGTGCGCGTATGAAGAGTTTACTCGAAGGGAAAACCGTGACGCTCGCATCGAAGCCGGATGAAGATCATGACGCGTACGGACGTCTGCTGCGATACGTTTTTCGTGAAGGAGAGGACATCGGAGCACAGATGATCCGGGAAGGGTATGCGGTGAGTCTCTGCAAAAAGTTCCCGCATCCGAAGTGTGATTCGTACGATGACCTAGAGCAAAGAGCGCAGTCGCTCCACCTCGGGCGGTGGGCTGCGTGTATGAAATAGTTGAAAAAATTTTCGAGGAGAAGATCATGTCCGGTCAAGAACACTCTCCTGTGCCTTTCACTCTCTCCGTTCGGAGTCCTGCGGCGGTTCCTGGCTATCCGTATACGGATGCCATCACCTGTCAGGCAGATTTTCATCGCGAGCAGATGCGGTTTAGCGGATTGCAGGAGGAGCTGCGAACGAGGTTTCACTGCACGCTGGAAACGTCCGGTCTCACACCGAATTTCACCGTCATCGTCATGCGTGATGATCAGATGGAGCGTGTGAGAGCACTCATCTGTGGCCAGGGAGCACTGCTCGATGATGGCGATATCCACGAACTCAGTTCTGTGGAGGCGTCGTTCCGGCCTGATTCACGCCCGGCGCCGCCTCATCGACACAGGTGGTACCAGATGACCGGAGCGTGGCAGGTGAAGCCGACTGAGATCGCTCCGGATTTGATGGAGAACGACAGTATGATGCCTGCTCTTACGGCGGTAGCTGATGAACAGGAAAGCAGTCCGGTTTTTCTGCATGCGGCATGAGGAAGCTCTCCTATTCGACGTTTCATGTATCGTCGAGTATGAAAGATCTGTGGCTGCTCAAGAGCGAGTGTGCTGCTATGATTTTTTCCTGCTCCCACAGAGATACATGTCTACACCTTTGTTTTCCCAGCCTTCGCTCTCCAAGGATTCCGCTGGCAGATGGTCTCAAAAAAAATCTTCCGAAGAGGGGAAGATTTTTGCAGGATTGAATAGATCCGTCTTCGATGATGCCAATCCTGCACCGTACGCAGATGGCCTCAAGAAAGGCGTCGATGAAGAGCTGGTCCGCAGGATCAGCAGTGAGAAGAAAGAGCCGAGATGGATGCTTGAGCACCGACTGATGTCTCTGAAAATTTTCCGAGAAAAAGAGATGCCGACGTGGGGCGCGGATCTCTCGAAGCTCGATCTCGATAACATCATCTATTACGCTAGTGCTGGCGCAAAAGAAACTGACGATTGGGGGGAAGTGCCGGAGGAAATACGCGCCGTCTATGACCGTCTCGGTATTCCCGAAGCCGAACGCAAAATGCTTGCAGGGGTGGGCGCGCAGTACGAGAGCAACATGGTGTATCACAGGCTCAAAGAACAATGGGAAAAACTCGGTGTGATTTTTTTGGATATGGACGTCGCGCTGCAGGAGCACGAAGATCTTGTGAAAAAATATTTCATGAAATGCGTTCCGGCGACCGATCACAAATTCGCTGCACTTCATGGAGCCGTGTGGAGTGGGGGAACGTTTTTGTACGTACCGAAGAACGTGATGGTCAGCGAACCGCTCCAGGCGTACTTTCGCATGAACGCCAAGAACATGGGCCAGTTCGAGCACACACTCATCGTCGTGGAACCGGGCGCCAATGCGCACTACATCGAGGGTTGCAGCGCTCCAAAATACGGTTCGCAGGGCCTGCACGCAGGACTGGTCGAAATCTTCGTGAAAGAAGGCGCCACCTGTCGCTACAGCTCGGTGGAAAATTGGAGTCGCGATACGTATAACTTGAATACCAAGCGTGCGATCGTCGAGAAAGATGCGACGATGGAATGGATTGGCGGCAACATGGGTTCTGGTGTGACGATGCTCTATCCCTGTTCTGTCCTGGTCGGTGAAGGCGCGCGGTGTGACCACATGGCGCTCGCGTTCGCGAACAAGGGCCAGTGGCAGGACACTGGTGCGAAGGTGCTGCACATGGCGCCGCACACCAGCAGCAAAGTCGTCAGCAAATCCGTGAGCAAAGACGGCGGTACCGCGGTGTACCGAGGACTCTTGAAAGTCGCGCCGCACGCGCACGACTGCATCGCCAATATCGAGTGCGATGCGTTGCTTCTCGATGAAGCGAGTCGCACGGATACGATCCCGGACATTCAAGTCCGCAACAACGATGTGACGATCGCGCACGAGGCGACCGTCGGGAAATTATCCGAGGAAGATTTGTTCTACCTCATGTCGCGTGGCATCGCGGAAGAGGAGGCGAGGGCGATGATCGTCAATGGGTTCATCGAACCGATCGTTCGACTTTTGCCGCTCGAGTACGCGGTAGAAATGAATCGACTCATCGAGCTGGAAATGGAAGGTTCCGTGGGTTGATCATTTGCGTCTGGCGACGATTCGGTGGCAGAATGATCAACGATACGCACACTCGCCATGCATCATCTGCTCGATGTCGTCCGGAAATATTTTCTCTGGATCATTGGTGTGATCGGCATCTGCGTCTTTTTCGCATATCTCTACGGCACATCATCTCCGATGTCCCTTCGTCAAGACAGTATCCCGATACCATTCATCTCCGAAGATACAGCTCTGCAGGGCGCACTCACGTTGGTCGGTAAGCGCAACGGCATCGATGTCTACGAAGTGACGTACACGAGCGGTGAAATCTCCGAGACGCTACTCCCGGATAACATTTATCTCGTTCATATTCCGAATGCGGATGACATCGTCGAAGCGTCGTTGGATGCGGTGTTCAGTGCCGTGACGAGTAATGGTCGGAATATCAACTACTACGGTTACAAGTACACCGATGCGGATGCGTCGGTTGAGCGCCGACACCTGAATACGTTTCTCTTTAAGGAGCGGTTCCCTGGAGAATTTTTCGCGTCCAAGAAAGCTCGTGACGAAGATGTGCAGTTCGGCAATATGCTCGCGGAGTACGAAGCAACGAATGACATCGTCTTTCGCAAAACCGACGGCACTGACGATTCTGTTTTCCTCGACTCCGAAGGTTCACTCTTCGTCGTCGTCGTCAATGAAGAAACAGGCGCCAGACTTCACGTCCGTAAGAGTGGTATCTGTGGCAATGGCATTCTGGAGCCCACGGAAGAATGTGATGATGGCGATGCCATCACGACCGACGTGTGTACGAATATCTGCCGTTACGGTATCCCCATTCCGTTCGGATCCGGTGCCACTGCGCTGGAGCGTCTGAGGATCACCGTGGAAGACACGGCACAAGATGCCAATGCCCTGTACGGTGAGACTGGTGCAACACTCCTACGTTTTCAGGCTGCTGCCAGGGAAGATGTCCGTCTCACGAAAATTTCGATGCGCGCGTCCACAGGATCGCTCTCGAATGCCGAACACTTTGCATTGTGGGCTGATAGAGACGGCGATAACACGGTCGATATGATCGTTCAGGCTGAGGTAGAGCAGGTTTCCGGGCAACTTGTTTTCGATGCGATGGGAGACGAGGGAAATGGCTATCTCATCCCGAGTGGCGAGAGTGTCATCTTCGAAATTGTTGTGGACATTGCTGAGTCGCCAGTATCGGACCGGATTCAGATGGAGCTATCGCTTGCGGGAAGTACGAGTATTGCCGCGAGGCGAGAGACCCCGCCCGCTCCACTGGCAGGCATCAGCATCAATGGAGTGTGTCCGGTTGCGACGTGTCAGATAGGCGTCGTCACGAATCCGTCGATCGTGTGGCATCTGGTATCCGCAGCAGTCTGCGGCGATACCATCATTCACGCCGGAGAGCAGTGTGACGAAGGCGATGCGAACGGTACCGTCTGTAGCCCGACGCCCGGCAGTTCCTGCACCTATTGTTCTGAGGTTTGCGCGGACGTGACGCTCCACGGCAGTGCTGCCTGTGGCAACGGCACGCGGGACGGTGAGGAGGTGTGCGATGACGGTAACAGCAATGACGGCGACGGTTGCAATTCCGCGTGCGCGCCCGAGGACGGATACGTGTGCGAAGGCGAACCGAGTGAGTGCAGCCCGGATGATGACGATGATCTTGTCTGCGGCGACGGAGTGATCGCCGATCCTGAAACCTGTGACGATGCGAATACTGACTCAGGTGACGGCTGCAGCTCTACCTGCAGAGTCGAATCCAGTTACACGTGCGTTGGTTCTCCGAGCGTGTGCACCCCTATGTCTTCATCGAGTCCTGCATCATCAGCATCGTCTAGACCCTACGAAGAAGACCCGCCTGTTTGTGGCAACGGCACGATCGTTGCACCGGAAACCTGCGATGACCAAAACACCGCAAACAACGACGGCTGCAGCTCA
>CAZESZ010000013.1:6307-17199 GCA_964514855.1 uncultured Candidatus Peribacteria bacterium
TTCCGTTGAGCCGAATTACCGTTGCACCGGAGAACCGAGCGTGTGCATCTCGTACACGGACTACGTACGGTCTCTCGCCGATACGAATGGTGATGGTTCTGTCTCAGAGACTGAGGCACTCCTTCTTACCTTCGACGTTGTCGAAGCACCTGACGAGTCGTATGGGACCGTCGCACGATTCGATATTGATCGTGATGGAGTCGTGGATAATGACGATATCACGACCTTCCTTACAATCCTGGACACACTGGTGTCCTGACGCGTACAGTTTCTCACATCGTCATGAAGAAATTCCTCCTCCTCGCTATCGCTGTCCTCGTGGTTGTTCTTGGGAGTGCGTACTTTGGGAACGCTGTGCTCCGTGGGTCCATTCTCGGTGATGTCGCGGTCGATGCTGCATTGAAAGTGCGCGCCGATACGAATGGCGATGGGGTCCTGTCCCCTCGCGAAATTAGGAAATCTCTGTTCGATATTATCCGCGGCGTTCTCCTCCATCGTCCCGAGTACGACATCGATGGCGACGGTACGGTGAATCGCGCTGACCTGACGATTGCGAAACAGTCACTGCGCAGGCTCATGACCGCGTCCTGCGGCAACGGTACAGTCGAAGCAGGGGAGCAGTGTGATGATCAGAATATCGGTAGTGGAGATGGATGTAGTGCTGCGTGTCGTGTCGAAGATGGTTACGAGTGTACCGGGGCGCCGAGTGTGTGTGCGACAGGCGGCAATAACGGTGGAAATCCACCGGTATCAACCTGTGGCAATGGTGCGGTCGATGCGTGGGAACAGTGTGATGATGGGAATGCAGCCGATGGAGACGGATGTTCCAGGACTTGTTTCCAGGAGTCGCAGTGCACCCTGTCTCTGCCCCCCAAAGTCTGGCGTTTCAACGAGACGCTCCCTTCCTTTGTGCAATCCCTCTACGATCGGTGGTCGCAGAATGCCATCCCTCCGTCGTGGGAAACAAATTTCAATCTTGGGGGAACGTATTACAATGTGCATATCAACCTTGGGAATCCAAATGGTTATTCGTTCAACGCCCCACTCACAACCGTTGTCACCTCTTCAGGAGAGGTGAAGGAGAAGAATGCGCTCTTGTTCCCCACGGCCGCCGGAGATGCATACGACTTCGATCCTCCTTTCAGATTTCCAAAATCCAATCGGATTCTTGAATCTCTGATACCAAATCTCCACAACGAGTTTTGTGACCCTGCATTAGCAACTAGTATTCAGTACGTAGGACTTCGGTTTCCGCTTCCTCACGCGACCTCCTATCACTTGCAGGTGGAAACTGGACAGTGCACGAACATTGTCCTCCTCTCAGACTGGCAGGTAGTACTCGAAGCGCTCCCGGGCACGAGTATTGGGAAGATCGTTACGTTCCATCCCTCGACGGTACACGGTGTGCCGGGCGACCGTATCATCGTAGGTCGTTCGGATGATGCATTCCGCGCCGCTTGCACGTCTTCGAATGGCGATGGATGCCTCGCCACTTGGTCGCGCTATTTTGCATCCCTTGCGCAGACGAACGTTCTACCGTCACAGCTTCCCGGATTTACAAGGGCGCTCGAACTCCTTGGAATGTCCACCGAGAACGGACTCCGCAGAGCCGATGGTTTCTATCTTTCGGGTACGGAGCGGGTGCGACCAATGCCGGATTTTCAGCATTACGGAGCCCATATCCCTCTCAGGACTCAGTCAGGAATTTCTCGGCCACCCTATTGGACACACTCCGTTTTTGATACATGGAGAATATCGGGAGAAGTTTCTCTCTCAGATGGTAAGCAGCGAATTGTTTTCTTCGGTGCTCATCCGGGAGGTTACGAATCATGCACGCCATCACGTGATTCTTGCACATCAATTTTCTTTCCCACAAAGCCTGGTTACATCGCGAAATTCGGTTTGGAAAATGGCGAACTGGTCAAACAAGTGCAACGTCTTCCCGATACGCTGCAACAGTTCCAGAATCCGATTTGGGATCGCCAGAGAAATACTGTGTATGCAATTGCTGCTTATGACCGCCCTAATCAGAGCTGTGAGCTTGTGGAATTGGACACGCAGTCACTTACCATCAAGAGGAGTGTTCCTCTCCCTTGGCCCTGCGTGTATAACCGGAGCATGTTGAATGACGATGTCATGTTCTCGAAAGGTGTCTTCACGCAGATGGCGTACATCGAAGGCGCGGATTCTCTCCTTGTCATTCAGCAGAATGATCAACAGAACAAGACGTATGCCCTTTATGATCGGGCGACACTTCAGCTGAATTGCATGCCACGGCCGTAGTTAAAGAAAACCTATATTTGCCCAATATGGCAAGTTATTGTATTCGCGTATCGATGAAACTGTGGCATAGAATTGATACCACTTCCTCTCGCGCATCGATGCTTCCTCGTCTGATCAAAAGAATTGCGCTGGTCGTGTTCCTTATCGTCTGCGCAGTGATTGTTTTCATCCTCGAGCATCCGTCCGCTTTCGCTCCGGTGTCGAGTAGTCGCAAGACTCAAGCGACCGATCGGTACATTTTTTCGCTCACCGATACGGATCACGATGGCAACGTGAGTGATCTCGAGGCTTTGGCTGTGATGCTGGATGTTAGTGGTGCCTTCGATGCGTCGTATCCTTCGGTGAAGCGGTATGATGTGGATAGCGATGGCGATGTGGATGCGGCTGATGCCGTTGTCATCGGCGAGGCTATCGATCGACTTGTTTCCTAATTTTCCCCATATTTCCCCCATTCTTCTTATGACTTCTCTTCTCCGTCAGCCGAGGACCGTGCATATGGCATTCTCTGCCATTGCCGCGGCTGTGCTCCTTGCAGGATGCTCAGGACCGTTCGCCGGCAATCTCCTCTCCGGCTGGACCGATGCGCAAATGCTCACACTCTTCGATACGGATGGTGACGGCACGACGTCGACGAGAGAGCTCCGCAAAGGACTCTCGAAGATCATCGTCAAAGTTGCGTCGCAGGATGCGCAGTATGATCTCAACGGCGACGGCCAGGTGACCAGGGCTGACATCAAAGCTGGAGCGATGTTCATACGCGGTGTCCTCCAGGCGAGTTGTGGGAATGGTCGAGAGGATGTATCGGAGGAGTGTGATGACGGCAATATGGTGAGTGGTGACGGCTGCAGCGGCGCAAATTATCCGAACGGTGCCTGTCTCATCGAGCACTGCGGAGATGCGTATGTCGATACGGATGGGGTGCCAGACCCACGAGGAAATGGGGGTCTGATGATGCCAGCCGAGCAATGTGATGATGGTGGAACATGTGTTGGCGGTGTCAATGATGGGAAACCGTGTACGAGTTTCGGTGGCTTCGTCGGGGACAGGCAGTGCCCCGGCGGCTCGTGTGGCATGTTCAGTTTCGATGGATGTCAGAGCAACTGTCTTCTGGAAATCTGCGGCAACGGTACGTGGGAAGGTAAAGGTCTCGATGGTAAGCCGGGCAAAGCCGGCATTGACGACGATGTGAACGGAACCACGGATGATGATACTGAGCTGTGGACGATTGGTAGTGACGACGAAGAATGCGATCAAGGTGGAGCATGCATGAAGAACGGAGCACCTCTTGAGGGGTACAACTGCACCGCTCAGGGGTCCGACGAGTGTCGACGAAATGGGGGTATCTGTGTGGCAGAAGCGAAGGGTAACTGTTCGAATCAATGTGCGCTCGTAAGCTTTTTGAACATTGCGAATGGCAGCACGCAGCCAGACAACACGGCAATGTCCGTGGGGGCTGCGAAAACGATCGG
This sequence comes from uncultured Candidatus Peribacteria bacterium, assembly GCA_964514855.1. Lineage (GTDB taxonomy): Bacteria > Patescibacteriota > Gracilibacteria > Peribacterales > Peribacteraceae > JAGORY01. The sequence goes on from CAZESZ010000013.1 coordinate 10,060, forward strand.
TGCGTTCAAAGTAACACAGGATGCTGGTGGATACGTTCTCGACATCAGAGACCTCATCGTAACGATCAGCGCAAAGAACGTCTCCCTGAAGACATCAAGTATGACCCTGGGAGGGGTGTCCTCAGAACTACAATGCACTGTCCATGCAAAGTCGGACGGAAGTATCGTCACGACAGACTCGGCTACCGGCGATCTCTACCTGAAGTGTACATTCCCGGAGGAAAAAGTCAGGATGAATGCGGGGACTGAATTACTCATCACTGTGAAGGCTGATATTCTCAGTACACAGTTAGACAGTACTCAAAGTAGCAGCCTCCAGGCGACGCTCGAGAATATTGCAACCTCAGAAAAGATGCTTGCCTTTGGAAAGAGCCACATTCGCTGGATTGTGAGGAATGGCGGAATGAACATTCAGAAATTCAGAGTGAAGAATGACGTTAATGTCGTAGGATCGACGCTCTACGGAAGTCTTCCGAGCCAATGTGGCGACGGTGTCTGTCAGCCAAGCGAGAATGCCACGCTCTGCGTGGCGGACTGTGTCGTGTGTGGCAACGGAACACGGGAGGCTGCGGAACAGTGTGATGACGGAAACGTTGTCGGTGGTGACAAGTGTTCACAGACGTGTACCGGAGTCATCCTCTTGGACTACGTGAAGTCGATTGCGGACACCAACAATGACGGAACGGTCAGTGATGGCGAGGCATTGGCGGTCACGTTCGATATCCTGGATGCCGATACGCAGCCGTATCAGGACGTAAAACGCTACGACGTGGATGATCCAGACGGCAATACGTTCATTGATGGTGATGGCGATGTCGACGATACCGATGTCAGTGCGATCATCGGCGCTCTCGATACCCTCGCACCGTAGTTATTTCATGGGTCAACGCAGTATGCACATCTCGGCGGGTAGGGCGACACTGGTTGTCGTCCTACTCATCGCGGTATTACTCGTGGCTTCATTTCCGCTTTTGCGCGGGTCACTGCTGTCCGGCTGGACGGACGCACAGACGCGACAATTCTTCGATACGAATGGTGACGGACAGATGTCCGCACGCGAGATGCGCAAGGGCCTCGTGACGTTTGTCATGCGCAGCGCGCAGCACGACAGCGCATTCGATGCGAATGGGGATGGCGTCGTGAACCGCGATGATGTGCGTTCCATGGTTCAGTTCCTGCGCTCGGCTCTTACACCAGTGTGCACAGTGCAGAGCACAAGACTGTGGACAGAAAAAACTCTTTCGCCGCCGCAGACGAAGGATATCGATTCCTTCATTGCGACGGCGTTCGATCGCAGGGGAGATCTTCGTCGGCTCCTCGTGTCTCCCGATGGCGACATATACATTTTCAATCATCTTGAACACATGTTGCACGTTCGCCCCGATGGAACGTCGGAGACAACATCGACGCCACTTGGCGATACCGACGAAGCGATCCGCGATGCTGCCTATGGCGAGATCTTCCTGCCATCGGACACAGAGATTCCTCACGACACAACGAGCCCAGTCCAAGGTCGCTTCAGGGCGACAATACTCAGTCAGCATGTACCTGCGTTTCACCGCGTCGTCGACGTGACCGTGCAGGCGATACAGGCGGGGAGTAGCGTCACGACGGAAGAGATTTTCATCGTCCCATTCACTATCCCCGAGTCGGCACCGTTCACTGTGCTGCGAGGCATGCCAACGGCGATCCGCATGGGTGACGAATCTCCGAACGTGCGTATCCGCATGGATATCGATCAGGAAACCGGCGATGTCTACGTCGTCGTCCTACGCGTCGGTATCCAGAGCATGGCGTACCGATTTTCGTGGAATGGATCGATGTACGAAAAAAAGAGCGAGCTTCCGATTGGCCATCTCGATCCCATCAGCATGGATGCCGTCGTGAGATTTTATAACCGCAAATTGTACGTTTTTGGAGGCATCGTCCATACCGATGGTGTATCACAAGGCATCGTCGAGATTCTGTTAGGGCCGGATGGACTCACACTCGGTCGTTCGGTATTTGTTCCCGGCGGGTATCTGCTCTCCTTCGGACCAATGAGCCTTCCGCATTCTCTTCTCGTCCTCGTCGATGATTCTCCGCAACCGACGTTCATGCGCCTCGATACTGAGCGTTTCACTCTCACGACACTGCCAAATCCTCTCGATACGAATGAGGCTCTGATATTGGATGAGCATGATCATCTCGTGCAGCCCTACATACACCAGCAAAACATGTTCATGGGCACCGTGCAGGAAACCCAGTTGCCCGATGGGCGCATGGCCATTGTCGAGCCATTGCGAATCCTGAAGATTATCTTCTCGGATGGCTGCAGCCAGATGTGATTTTCGATCGTACACCCTTCATTTTCTCACTGAGTGATACAGTACAGATCGTATGACGCATCGCATGACGATCATCATCGCGCTCGTCGTTGGTACGCTCATCGCTGTCACCGCGCCGATTCTCCGTGGGTCACTGTTGTCCGGCTGGACGGACGCACAGACGCGACAATTCTTCGATACGAATGGTGACGGACAGATGTCCGCACGCGAGATGCGCAAGGGCCTCGTGACGTTTGTCATGCGCAGCGCGCAGCACGACAGCGCATTCGATGCGAATGGGGATGGCGTCGTGAACCGCGATGATGTGCGTTCTATGGTCACCGTCCTGCGTTCGACTCTCACTGCAACGTGTGGCGATAGTCGCAAGGAGGGGCTGGAGTCCTGTGACGATGGTCCGAACAATGCAGCGTCATGCACAGCCGAATACGGAGAAACGTGCTCATTTTGCTCTCTATCATGTGCTGCAACGGTCATACAGGGACCGCGGTGCGGGGACAGTATTGTCTCTGCGCAGGAGCGATGCGATGACGGCAACACGGTGAGCGGCGATGGTTGCAGCGGTCATTGGTGCCTGAGCGAACAGGGTGCACCGCTCATCGAGTGTCAGTCATACAAGCGCGTGTGGGAAGAAGTGAAGTACGATCCACCCGCTGATGCATGGAACGTTCAATCATTCCTCGTACCTCACAGTACGACCGGAGAGCGCACTGTTCTGGCCGCACTCTTCCGTTCCGATGGCCTATTTTTCTTCATCCGCGATGGAGTTATCCCGGCCGTCATGACGGTGAATACCGTGACCAACCAGAAGCGCACGGTCCTCTTCCCGCGGCTTGCAGCCGGTGTTGCATCTGACAATCCGCAGACCTGGGGCACATGGAATAGGCGCACTCTACGTTTCTTAGCGCATGATCCGATGCGCAAGCAGATCTACATCGCTGGATATTCTACCTTCTCACCTGATATCGAAACTGGTCCCGATGGGTCTGCCATCCAACCTCCACACTCATGGCTCATGAGCGTGAATGCTGTGACACTCCAGCGTTCCTCGCTCATCCGTTTGCCCGCAGAACTTCCATCCATGTTCGCCGAAGCTCTGCAACGCGTGCCTGCCGCACTCGATAGTGAGCGAGGCCTCCTCTTCGTCGCTGCACGCATGAAGGCAAACAACGAACCGGCGCTTCTCCTCCTCGATATCGCAGCGTCGCCGCCTGTCGTGCTGGAATCGTATGCGCTGCCGACCGGTTTTTTCATCACCGATGTCGCCGTTGATACGTCTGCAGAGCGTGTCTACGTCGCACTCGGAAGCCAAGGATCGTCGCACAGCCTCGTGTCCGCTTCCTACGTCCGTCGTTCTCTTGGCGCAGAAGTGCGGCGTGCTCTCGATAGCGCAGCATTCGGCCGCAGAATTCTTCTGCACCCTGACGGATCTCGCCTGTACCTCATCGGAGGCTTGGCGCCAGTGTTCCCGGTCACCCAGAACGGTGAGCGCGTGACGGAGATCGCGACTGCGTCCCTCGAGGTCGTCCGTTCAGCGGAGCTGGCTCCACCCGGTGATGCGTTGACGCTCAATGTGTTTCCGGATTGGCAGCAGAACGCACTGTCTCTCCATATCCACCCGACGCGTTTCGTGAATCCGTTCTTCCTCTCCACCCTGAAACGTGTCGATCTAACAACGTTTGTTGCGATCGATCTCGCTCAACCTTTCAACAATCCGCTCGGCAATGAACGGATTCTCGCCGGGCCGTTCTTTCCGCCTCGGTACGGCCAGGGATGGGTCGTGCCGACATCCGAACACGAGATTGCTCAGGGCGGTGCGATCATGACGAGATCACCCCTCCGTCTTCGGTCCATACTCTTCCCGGCGCAGTGCAGGCTTTGATGGCAAGTGTCTGACTTTCCACGTACTATTGTTCCCACAGTGAAGCGCATTCTTCTCCTCACCGGGCTCGCGTGCATCGTTGCAGCTGCATTGTACCTTGCTGGCCCACGTATTCTCCGGGGTGATTTGCTTTCCGGGGATGACATCGCATGGAATCTGAAGCAGCGTTCGGATAGTAATCACGATGGAATCCTGACCCCATCAGAGATCCGTTCCACGCTTTCATCCATCGTTCGTCACGTTATTCAGGAACAAGGCGATGCAGATATCAATGGAGATGGTGCGGTGAATCGTGCAGATATCGTCGCGACGACGCGCGCCTTTCGAGCGCTCCTCATAGCAGTCTGTGGCAACAATAGGCGCGAGGCGGGGGAGCAGTGTGATGACGGCAATGTCAGCAATGCCGACACCTGCAGCTCGATATGTTTGACACAGGCTACCCTCTGCGGCAACGGATCGGTGGACAGCGGTGAATCATGTGACGATGGCAATACCGCCGATGCGGATGGATGCAGCGCCATGTGCACACAGTCGATTTTGTGGTATCCGAAGACACTTGGACTTCAGAACTGGTATGACACCCGGTCACATTGTCAGCAACTCGTGTGGGCGGGCTGGACGTACTGGAACCTCCCGACACTTGCAGAACTGGAACTCATCAAACCTGAAATTCAGCGCATCGGCCTCACCGGACAAGTCTGGACTTCCGTGCATGGTCCCATTCCCAACGGTCCAACGATGTTCCGGACGTGGAATACGGAGACTGGTGTTGTGGGTGAGGCGGCTGATGCCGAGCAAGCATCCATGTTTGGGCTCTGCGTACGACCAAGCTCGATCTTCCAGTCCTGTACCGATGGTGATCGGCCTGCTGGCACTATCTCGTACGACACATACATTCGCAGTGCGATCTTCACGAAGAGCAACCTCCGCCGTGTCCAGGGAACGCAGGAAACCGTCACGGAGGATACGTGCAATGGCAATACGCTACGCGAACAACTGTGTCCGTTCGTCGTCGGACAGGGTAACGAGGTTAGTATCGATTGTCCGTACGGCTGCACGGACGGTGCGTGCTTCAGAGATCCGCCGCAAGGATTCGCATGGCCGTATCCGGCAACTGTGAGCAGCGGCACTACCGATCCGAATGGCACCGCGATCGGTACGGGGATGCAGGCACTCGGTTCGTTCACTATTCATTCGACAGATCCCATCGACATCACACAGATGACATTCTCCATCGATCTCCAGAATGTCCGCCTTCGCTCTATGTCAGCTCCGGACGAGAACCAGATCCGTCGGCAGCACATCACCGTGACGACCAACAGAACAGGCTTGGATGTCGCGCTCACATGCTCGGACGCAGACAGTCTCGATGAAATTATCGGACCCGGTGTTCGACGGCTGCGCTGCTCATACGGCGGCAGTGTCCCAACGCGCGTCGGCCCGAGCGCATCCACCACCTTCACGCTTCATGGGGAGCTGATCCCTGTGCCAGGTGCGTCGAATCCCATGGTCACCCTTTCCTGGCGCGACTTCAATGATCCCTTCTTCAAGCCGGATTCAGACATCGGAATGATCACCTCCGAATCCAATGTTCGCCTCATGAATCGACGGGCCGCTAAGCAGCAGTACTATCTTCCGGCGTTGCAGGCGCCGACCGTCACCTCCACTCGGTACTCCGTCGTTCCGTAGTCCTGCCGTGGTATCATTGTCACGTATGCGTTCCCGATCCCGGACGGCGATCCTCCTCCTCGGTCTGGCTCTTGTGGTGGGCGGCACATCGGTCGTTCTTCACGGTGCGCTTCTTGGCTCTGAGACCATCGTCAGGAACATGCAGACGCTTGCGGACACGGATCACGATGGCATGCTCACACCGCGCGAGATTCGTCGGGCGCTCGTCCTCGTGGTCCGTAGAGTCACCGCTCAGGATAGTGCTTTCGATGTGAACGGTGACGGTGCTCTCAATAGAGCCGATATTTCGGATGCCGTCCGTGCATTTCGGACGCTGCTGACAGTCGTGTGTGGAAATGGTTCTGTGCAAGGCGCAGAGCAGTGTGACGACGGCAATACCGCCGACGGTGATGGTTGCAGCGCGACGTGTAGGCAATCTCTGCGCTGGAGTTCACGCTTACAGGGACCAGCTCCGTGGGATGAAGCGCACCTCGCGTGCAATCGTCTGCAGGACGGAGGCAGAACGCAGTGGCGCTTTCCCACGGTCGATGAACTGACACTCCTCATGCCGGAGCTTTCACGACTCGGCGCCACGGTCACGGTGTGGACATCGACGCGTGGGACAACGCTGTATTCAGGGCAGGATGCGTGGAAATCCTTCAGTCTTGCACTCGGCAGCGTGGTCGGAGATGAGCAGGAAACAGCCGAGATCATTGCCCTGTGCGTCGATCCGGTGGCGGAGGCGTACTCGTGCACCGATGATGACCATTCATCGCCTGCTATTCTGCTCGATGATTCCATCTACATTCCGGGAGCGACGACGGACATTGCGGGACCGACGCACATGGTGATCAGCCATGATTCGTGCCTCACTCCTGCCATCGTCCATGAAAATTTCTGCTCCGGCTCACTCCACATCACGGAGGATTTCTACTGCCCGAACGGCTATGGCTGCCGCGATGGCGCCTGTAACCGCACGCTTCCAGACGGTCAAGAGCCGCTCCCACGGCCGCAGTGTATGGATAGTATCGATAATGACGGCGACGGTGTGACGGATTTCAGTCTTATCAGTCACGACATCCACGGCAATCGGCTTGATGATCCAGGTTGTACGAATGCGATCGATGATAACGAGGCGGATGGTACGACCGCGTGCCAAGATGGCGTCGATAATGACGGCGATACACTGATCGATGCGTTGGACCCCGGTTGCATTCGGCCCGCATGGAACGATGAACGCGAGTATATTTGTACCGATGGCGTCTG
>CAZESZ010000013.1:17299-18643 GCA_964514855.1 uncultured Candidatus Peribacteria bacterium
GCTGCGTCGGCAACTGTGGTTTGTCGGCTGATCACTGCGTTCAGTAAGTTCGGTCGCTTCTACGGATCATGTCGATATATGCTTGGCGTTGCGAGCGAACTTTTGCGAGTATTGTCTGGCTCGACGGATCACTTTGGATACTTTCATCCTTCCCGAGCTCATCCAATGATTTCGATGTAATTTGTGCAAGTTCAGCGGATGACATTGCTGAGATTTCGTCCAATATTGATTGGGCATTGCGAATCGCATTTTCAACAGCTGGGTCAGCTTCCCTGTGCACACTTTCACTGGCAGCTTTCTTCACCCGGAGATTCTTCTTCACTTTTTTCTCAGCACGATTTCCCGAGAGGTCACGACTGTAGTCATCAGGGCCGCTGCCGGTACTGACAATATTATTGCTCATCGATTCAGTATACCATTTTTTCGGCTTTTCTACCATACTTCGGATTGTGAAACATTCATCCCTCGTACGGCAGATTGTCATCACGGCCGCAGAGGCTCCGACAGAGCCTCTTGAGATCTGCATGCCGGGAGCCGAGACGCATGCCGAGATTCGGCTTGAAGAAGGCGCGAAGGCCGTGATCTTCGATACGAGTACGTCCACGACACATGCAGTCAGTATTACGCTAGAAGCTCACAGTGAGCTTCTGTACGTCTCGCTCAGTACAGATTCTGCGCGACGTTTCGTCTCTACCATTGGCGAGGGCGCGTCGCTGCACTGGCACTGTACGACCATCGGTTCTGCTGCAGGAGGCCACTCGCTTGTGTCCACGTGTACTGGTCCGAACGCGACGAGCGATATCGATTGGATCTTCGCTTCGCGCGGTACCGAGAAGCAATCTGTGACCGTTCGCAATGTCTTCGCCGCGAGAAATGGCGGTGGTGAGATCACGCTGAAAGGCGTGGCACAGCAAAAGGCCCACGCGGTCTGCAGTGGGATGATAGAAATTACGGAGCAGGGGACTGGGACGGACACGTACCTCACGGAAGACGTGTTGATGCTCGATTCGTCAGCCAAAGTGGATGCGATCCCCGGGCTCGAGATCCGCACCAATGACGTGAAGGCCAGCCACAGCGCTACGGTTTCCAGGGTGACGGCGGAAGATCTTTTTTACTTTCAATCTCGCGGTATCGATGCGCTCACCGCGCGCAGTATCTTCGTGGATGGATTTCTCTCGGACCTCACAGATCGCATACCTCAGGCAAATATCCGAGACCGTGTTCTCTCGGCACTTGGTTTGGTGTCCCATCGGAGCGGGACGGAGTGAGGTGGAAATGGGACACACCGAAATTCACCCCATCGTGTAGTAGAGAAATCTTAGGTTTGATCCTTTGCCCCGAAGG
>CAZESZ010000014.1:0-17939 GCA_964514855.1 uncultured Candidatus Peribacteria bacterium
TTTCAATCGCCCATTTTCCCGTGCGGTCAGAGTTGCAGATGCGTCGCAAACTCTATGGAAGCTGGCTCACATACGTAGCGAATCCGGATCGTCCCGCAGGGGGGACATTCCAATGGGAAGCGGGATTCCGGGAGCTCAAGGAACGACACTCCATTCAGCCCGAGACGCTGATGAAGTTCGCACTTGAGTACGCAGGGGTGGAGCAGTGGAACTCTCTCCCCGCATCATCGAAAGTGAATTCGTACATCGATTCCACGTACAGCAACACTGAGGTGCAATCTGTCGTACACGACCCCGTGGAATGCGATTTCACGCTGCGGTACGAGATCCGAGAGGCCGACCCGATCTCCGTGCTCATGGAGACAGCGGAATCGGTGGCGATTGATCATGCGAAGCTGGCACGCCAGCTCAGAGAGGCTTCAGGGCACGGATCTTCCGGAAGAGAGTGACCCTGTTTCTGAAGAACTGATCCCCGGTGAAGACGGCAATGCCGCGTGTCGCAGAAGTCGGACACCTCAACATGTCTCCGAGGCGGTGTGTCTTCGGCCTGCCTTTCCCTGCGTGACTGAGGACAATATCATCCCAGATGCTGGTTCCCCAGAGAGGCGTGCCGGGTACGCACCCGATACCCTCGGCTATGCGGAAGAATTCGAGAACATGATCACGCGTGAGCGCGTAGACGCAGTTGAGGATGTCGAGGGGCCCCTCGTGATCGCACACATTGTTGTGGGTACGGTCCATCCACGCATCGTAGATCTGGCCCGTGACACCGTGCGGCACTCCGGGCTCCTTCCTGAGAGCGAGGAGGAGACGATCAATCTGCCCAGGCGTGAGGAACACGTCATCATCCACGAAGAGGAAGTATGGTGCTCCGTCGGCGAGCGCGAGGGTGAAGCGCCGGTTCGTCGGAGCATCGATGGCCTGCTGTATCACGCGCACGCGTGCATCGCCCAACCCGAGCATTGGAGGAAGTACCGTGTGGCTATTGTTGTTCGATACGAGGATGCGCCCGATCTGCGGGACGCTGAGGAGTGACCGAACGATCGGGCGGATGTTCTGCGGCCGCTTGTACGAGAGCACGATGGCCGTGACATCAGGAACTCCCTCAAAGGACGATGCGGGATCGGCGTCAGCACGCTGTTGCCAGCGACGGAATGCGGAGAACCAGCGTAGGCGCTCTCTCCAGGTGAGAACGGGCGCAGCGAGAGCCACGGTGATGGCGTCACGAATCGGCATCACACCGAGAGTACCACGCCTGGGAGCCTACTTGTGCGAGACAGCAGCATCGAAGCGCTTCTGCACTTCGGACTTCAACACGGAATCGCCGGAGGCGAACACCATGTCGTTCATCGTCACGACCGTCTTCTCCAGCTGCTCGACGACGTCGCTCACCCGGGCGCAATCGCGTCCGTGAGAGCATGCGAGCGAAACCTGACTGTAGAGAGCCTGCGTCGACTCGAGCATCGAGCGGAGGTTCATCGTCGAATACCCTGCATCATCGATCGCCGAGAAAGCAGCCGGAATGCCCTCGATGACTCGGTTCGCGTCCGCAAGGATACGTGAAGCTGTGGGGGCGTTCTCGACGCTCGTGGAGATACCGTGCGACACGGCGTACGCGCTCACTTCCTTCACGAGATCCCTGAGGGCGGTGGCGTTCGCATCAACGGCCTCGCGGGTAGAAGCGCTATCCGCACTGGAGAGAAGCTTCTGAGCCTCAGCAATCTTCTGGACGAAGAATGCGCGCTCCGTATCGGTAACGGTATCGAGATTCTTCAGGACGCCAATGCGATCAACGATGCCGGACGTGATGCGAACCACCGTATTCCTCTGGTTCGTCATCACGTCGTCTGTGAAACGTGTGTCGAGCACGCTCCTCAACTGAGCCTCTTCTCCTGATGCGTACGGAGCGGCATCGCGAACCACCGCCTGCAGCGCAGGAGAGAGGTCATCCACGTTGGCCTTGAGAGCTGCTTCACGCTGATTCGGGGCACAATCGGAAGCATCTGCTGTGACGACGCCACTGGCATCGAAGCAGAGAGAATCGGTGTCAGCCACCTCATGCTTCGGGGGCTGCGCAGGTGCCGCTGCGTGCTTCGCAGCCTGCTCCCACTGCCAACCATCGCGCCAGACCCATGTCCAACCGTTCTCGTACGTTTCCTCGATCACCTCAAGTTGCCATCCGCCCTCAGGTGTCCACTTCCAGCGATTACGCGTGTTGTCCTTGGGCGCGCGGAAATACGTCGTCGTATCGAAGTCCGTGCCATCAATACCACCGCCGCCGGCACCGGGCGTGCGGGAGGTGAGATCACCAACACCAGGGGAACTGTCACCTCCGGAGATCGGATCGGCGTTCGCGATGGAATCCGTCCCACGGAATGTCAGCACAGCGAGTCCGAGCGGAATGATGACGAGTACTGCCTGCAGCATGATCTTCGAGACATGACTCGTACTCGTGGAAGACGTATCCATAGGGTGAATTGGTGTGGATGTAACATGAACATTATACAATATTTTAAGGTAAATAGCCAACATGCGAGAAATGGCTTCTGCTGGTATACTATCTTGATTGAAGGACACACAAAAAACCGCAGCCGGCACACCCAGACCACTGCCGTGGATCGTCCTGCTCGTGCTCGCAATGGCGCCGATCGCGCTCATGAGCATCTACAGCGAGCAGATCGCATCGGAATCCGTCCGTGAACTCATCCGCGCGGAAGACCTCTCTGCGACCGGCAACGTGGCGATCCAGGTGCAGCAGGACATGAGTAAAACCGTGGCACTCGCGGAAGCATTCGGAGAGTCCGAGACGACGGTACGACAGCTGAGGGGTGACGACGTTGTGGGCATCGTGACGCGGCTGAAGGGCCTCACGCTGGCGTTCCCCGCTCTCGAGAGCGCCATGCTCTGGGATGCGAACGGCAAGACCGTCTACCGGTATCCGACGGGCAACTCGAGCACATCGCTCCACGCATCTCTCATGCAGAGTGTGGCGACGAGCAATCGTCCCGGTATTTCACCCGCAGTGGAGAGCGACAGCGGCTCGGTGGTCATGGTCGGTGCGCCAGTGACAGGTAGCGGCGCCAGAGGAAGTGTCGTAGCACTCGCCTACCGGACCGGACAGATTGAGCGATGGCTTCGCAATATCGAGCTCCCGGAGGGCGGCTCGCTCTTCGTGCTCGACCAGCGGGGTATCGTCATTGCGAGGAACGGTCTCAATCCCGTCCGCACAGGCGATTCATATGCCACGCTGCCCGTGGTACAGCAGGCGCTCAACGGGACATTCATGACGTCTGAATTCATGGATCCATACCTGAATCGCATGGTCGTCGCGACACTCGTCCCGGTATCCGTCGGACGGAGTACGTGGGTGATCGTGGCAGAGAAGACGACGGAGAGTGCATACAGGGATTTGAAACGCGTCCGGTTCAATATCGGAGTTGCGGGCGCCATCCTCACGCTCGTAACGCTCGTGATGGTCATCACCATCTCTCGCATCCAGCGCCGCAATGCACGGCTGGCCCGTGAGCTCGGAGAGAAGAATCTCCGCCTTGGCGAAGCAGCAGCAATCGTGGAGACGAGCAACGATGCCATCGTCGGATTCGGCCGCGACGGACGCATCCGCACGTGGAACTCCGCAGCCGAGAAGATGTACGGCTTCCTGTCTTCGGAGGTGATCGGCGAATCCGTGAAGCGCATCATTCCGAAGGAGAAAGCTGATGAATTCGCGATGCTGCTCTCGAATGTCACAGGAGGTCAGACGATCCAGAACATCGAGAGCGTTCGTATGAGGAAGGACGGAACGCTCCTTCCCGTCTCCATCACGCTCTCCCCTATCCGGGCAGAGAACGGCACGGTGGTCGCGGTATCCTCCATCGACCGGGACATCACAGAGCGCAGGAAGCTCGAGCAGATGAAGGATGACTTCATCTCGTTCGTGAGTCATCAGCTGAAAGCGCCCGTGACCGCGATGCGATGGACTCTCGAGAACATCACCGACGGTGAGTACGGTCCCCTGCCGGAAGGCATCCGAGGGCCCATTGAGGAGCTGCGGAGTATCAACACACAGAACTTCCAGCTCATCAATGACATCCTGAACGCGTCACGCATCGACCGGGGAGTGATTGCAGTCGAGACGAAACCGACGAAGATGAAGGACGTCGTAGAACGCGCCCTGCGCGACTACCGAACCGCTATAGAGAGAGCGGGGCTCACACTGACGGTCCTTCCGAAGGACGAGGACCTCACCGTACTCGTCGACCTCGAGAAGATGGCGGAAGCCGTGACGAACAGTCTGAGCAACGCAATCAAGCACACGAAGAAAGGCGGCATCACCGTACGGTGCTACCGCGACGGCAGCTTCGGATGCATCGATGTCACGGACAGCGGCGAAGGCATGCCGCAGGCAATCATCGACAAACTCTTCACACGGTCGGGCATCCTGGGGACCAACACCGTTGCGGAGAAGAGCGCAGGTCTCGGCCTCTACATCGCGAAGCACTTCATGGAACTGCAGGGTGGCGATATCCGGGTAACCTCGGTCCTCGGGAAAGGCACGACATTCACGTACAGAGTGCCTCTGGCGAATATTTGAATATATATCAATATTATTGTATAATAGTAGTGAACATCCACACTCCCAACGCACCCATGAACACCCGAAAGAAGTCTGCTTCGCTCGTCTCAGGCGCACTCACGCTCGTCATGTTCGCCGGAAGTGCCGTCGCATTCTACGATGAAATGGCAAGCCTGAAGGCGGAGCTCAAGATGTATGAGACGGCACACGCCTCGGACTTCTCCGACGTCATCGACCAATTGGGTGAGATCACGGGATCCGTGTTCACGGACGTGAAAGACGGTGACTGGTACCAGCCCTACGTGACCTCACTCGCTGAGTGGCAGATCGTCTCGGGATTCCGCGACAAGAATGGCAAGCTGACGGGCGAGTTCAAGCCCGCAAATTCCGTGACCGTCGCAGAAGCGCTGAAGATGACGATGGAAGCGGCGAAAATCGACGTGCAGTCCTGCACACAGACACCGAAGCACAAAACAGCTGTGGGACACTGGGCATCCCCCTACGTCACCTGCGGAGAGCGGATGGATCTACGCATCCTCACCGCGGACACGATTGATCTGAATCGCAAAGCGACACGTGCTGAAGTGGTGGGAATTGTCCTCGATGTCTTCGGAGACGACGTCCCCGCGCTCATCTCTACCTACCGTGATGTGACACGCTCCCCGTATGAGTCCGACATCGCCTACGCATCCATCCTAGGCATTGTGAGTGGCGACAAGGACGTCTCGGGAAAGTTCACCGGAACATTCCGTCCGAGCATGCCGATCAACCGCGCCGAAGTGGCAAAGGTGGTCTACGAGCGCCTGAAAATCGAAGCACGCAGAACGCTGGCCGAGAAACAGAGCGGAGTTTAACCCCTGATCAACTCGGGGAACACGTGCTCGTGCATGAGATCCGCGACCAAGTTCTTCATGTACGCAAACACCGTCGGCGGAGGACCGTGCTCTCCCTCGGTCTGCGGCGCCTTTACGAGACCGGCAAGACACCCGTGGTACGCGGTCGAAGGCGCCTTGACCTCACGCTGTACGGTACGCGTCACGTTCTCCGTGACATCGAGAATCTCCTCCCCTTCCACTGTCCGCAGGACGAAATTGCCAGGGAGGAACTCGGGGATGGCGAATGTGGAGTCCTCGTAACCGAAGAACTGGCGATGCATGCCGAGGCGCTCTTCGACATCCACAGCGTATGCACCCCTCACCCGTGTAAGTGCACTGAACACAGCCTCGGCACACGAAGGAACGAGCTCCCGGAGTTCTTCGGCAGTCGGCATACGACCATGCTTGGCAGAGAATGCATGCGGAACGACGCGGTAGAGGCCCATCATCACCCCCGTACCGTGCGTGGCGAAGGTCACGATCTCTTCGGTTCCGCTGCGCGTGCCGGGGGAGAATCCGCGGCCATTATGGCCGGCATCGTACTGCTGGAGTGTCCTGGTGAATGCCGGGATATTCGCAGCGGCGTAACGCACCGAATTCTCGAAGAGACTCATGATGGAAACGAGTACTGCAACATGAGGGCGGATATGGGGCTGGCTCAACTCGCGGAGGCGGGGTTCGAGTTGATCGAGTCGCGCCACGAAAACTTCGAAAGCCAACTGGAGCATGTCGGCACGCATCCTCGGAAACTCGGCTTTCATATCGGGTGAACCTGCGATGAGAATCTTCTCCCTCGTATCCTCCCGTCCTGTCATGATCTTCGTAGGTATGACACTCCTGAAAGGACCACGCACTTTCTCGATTTCCAGCTCGCCGGGACTAAGGGAGGAGCGCGAATTCATGGAGACGGGTATTTAAATTTTATTTTCTTGTCTTGTCAATTCTCCCCCGCCTCGGAATACGAGAGGAAGTGGTGGACGATCTCGGGTTCGAACCGAGGACCTTGCGAATGTGAATCGCACGCTCTAACCAGCTGAGCTAATCGTCCGAGAAACTCACCACATTACCATACGGTGGCCGACGGGTCCGGGCAAGTCACGGTGTGTGCTACAGTGCGGTTCATGCGCCGATTCTTGTACTGCCTGGCAATCGTGGTCACGTCTGGTTTCGCTATTTTTTCACAGACGACTTCGGTCGCTGCTTCTCTAGCTTCCTCCTCTCCGGTTACAAAAATCCCGATTCTCGTCTATCACCACATCCGTTCGACGAAGCCGTATCCGCCGAGCACCTGGAGTTACAAGATGTCGGTATCGCAGGATATTTTCGGCAAGCAGATGCAGTGGATTGCTGATCGCGGTTACACGACTATTACTCTCGATACGTACGTCGCCATCATGAAAGGCGAGATTCGGGGGCCCATGAAGCCCATTGTCATCACTTTCGATGATAATAATCGCACGCAGTACACGCAGGCATTTCCGGTTCTCAAGAAAAATAATCAGATCGCTGTGTTCTATCTCATTTCAAATCGTCTGAAGAATAAAAGCTTCATCGTCGAGTCAGAAGTGAGAGAAATGGTGGACGCTGGCATGGACATTCAGTCACACACTGTCGATCATGCGACGATGACGTACCTCTCGTCGAAGCGGCTGGATCAGGAGCTCACCGAAAGCAAGGCTGTGCTCGAGACGATCACTGGAAAACCGGTACAGCATATTGCGTATCCATCCACGGCATCGAACGCAACCGTGCGGGAGCATGCGGCAAAAGCTGGCTATGTCACGGGGACAGTCATGGATCCACGCCCTGCGACGAAGAACGATGATTTCCTGAAGCTGCCGAGGATCATGATGACGGATACCACGAACCTTGCTGTTGTCTTGCCATGAAACCTCGTGTTTTTTCCCCGGCCATAGTACGGTCTCTCCTGGAAAGTATTCGTTGGCGCATGAAGTTTCGTGCGTGGAAGAAGGTAGCGTTGGCTGAGGAGCTTTTGCCAGTAGCGCACCCAGATACGCTTGCAGTCGTCGTCTCATCCCAGTATCCAGAACATATCGATGTCATCGTTTCGGTGCTAGAGCGTACGCCGTCTGTCGAAAAGGTCATCGTCTTTGACAAGGGTCCGCCTTTGGCGCCTCGACCACTCCATCTGTTGTATGTCCTGCTGGAGCAGGAAACCGGATACGAAAAATTTCTGGTAGTCGATGACGATCTCTTCCTCAAACCGTCGCAGCTTGAAGCAGTGTGCAGAGCACTCCAGTCTGATCCAGTTCGTCCGCACGGCATCGAGGGCATTTTCTACGATGCATGGCGCGGTGCTGTCTACCACCATCAGCGCGGCTACACACAATTCGTCGACGCTCTGTGTCGTGTGCGCTGCTTCACCGCGAGTCACCTCGTCGCATTTCGGGAGCTCATGCGTGAGGCAGGCTTCGGGCCTCTGAACCCGGCGTGGACCCAGCCATATGGGGATGATCTCTTCTTGAGCTACGCCGCAGGAACGCCAAAAATCTTGGATGTTGGAGATATCCTGGACTGCCCGTTACGTGGCTTTGGTGACATGGAACGCTCGGTGGCCCGACTGCGTCTTCCGATCCTCCTCATGTTGCGGAAGATGCGCCCTCGTCGTGCCTGAACTTCGTGCGCAGCCTTCCGTACGCCATCGCGATATCCTCGGCAGTGTCCAACAGCACCTGCACCGGATCGATCTCGCGGATGGGATAGTGGACATCGAATGTATGCACGACTGGATCAGCGATGAACTCGACCGAGTGTATGGCTGCGTCGTTTCCCAGAGGGGCCTTTTTCTGTTCCTCTGATGCGTACTCTAATGCACATGTCTTGAGCTCGGATGCGGTCAGTTCTGCTCCGCTCTTCAGTCGTTCGTACGCAGCTTTCCATTGGAAGCATCCGCCCGCAGTTTGGTCCGCAGTCGCGCAGTACGCCAGCCAGCCGCCGAAGATCTTTCTCGCCATTTGTTTCGGTGAGCGGACCGGAAAATGTGCGATCGTGAGGGGGGAATCGGTAGCTACGATTTCTCGTCCGGTGCGCTCGAGTACTTGATGATTTCCACAGCACAGACGTTCGATTTTTCCTGACACCGCAAGCGGGATCAGCATCTTGTACCACTGAGGATGTTCGTGTGCCCTGCGATGTGTGATGCGCCTCAGAATATTTTTCTCGGATTGATTGTTCTCTGGAACTGGTACGTAGCCTTTCCAAGCTGCGCGGAGCACCTGTGCGTCTTCGCCGGTATTTTGTAATGCTGATTGTATGTCTCCGATCAGAAATTCATCGGCATCGAGCGGCAAGACCCAATCCGCACCGTCCCGGAACGCATGCTGCATCAGGTTGGTCAGTACATCTGATTGTTCGTGCGCTAGTCGTTCATCGGTACTGTACGTCACAGGCACGCCTTCGTTTTTCAATGACTGCAGAATCTCGGCTGAGTTATCACGGCAGCGGTGCAGGACGACGATCACATCCGAAAACTGCGCATGATGTCGCACGAATGCTTCCAAAATATCGCACTCGTTTCGCGCCCAACAGATCGTACGAATGTTCATGTGTCGCGCATGGAAAGCGATCGCACTGTCTCACGGATGTTCTTCGTTTTGCGCAGCATGACTTGATAGTCCATGAGTATCGTGACGTACTCTCCGTCGAAGCACCGCATGAATGCATCGATGGCTATCCTGGGACTCTTCAGCCCATCCTCAGGGAAAACGTTCCATCGATAATCATCGAGGATGAGGATGCCGTCCCGCTTCAGCAGATCCCAACACAGTACAGCGTCAGTCAGGACATTTCTTGCGGTGTGTGATCCATCGATATAGATCAGGTCGAATCGGTCGAGCGGAAGTGTGCGGAGCATTTCCGTGGACGAGCCTTTCAGCTTGGTCACGCGTTTCTCTGCGCCAGCGGCTGCAATGTTATGGTCAAATCGTGCCTCGATATCTAGGTTCTGTGGGATCTCAAGTTTCATGCGGTCGATGATCTCTCGAAATTCATCATCGAGGATGAATGTATCGATACACGTCAGATGTGTCCCTGGTCCGGTCAGCAAATTCTCCAGGAGCCACACAGCGCTTCTGCCCTCGAAACTTCCGATTTCGAGTGCCTGTACGTTCGGCATCCCCGCAAAGCACGTCAGCTTCTCCTGCCAGATAGGGATGTGCTGACTGAACCAGTCGTGGGTGATGAATTGGTACGACACGAACTGATGCTACCAACATTTGCACTTCCGCGCTCGAACGCTACAGTGCGCCAATGACTGTGCAGGACGCGTTCCAGAGTATTCGCTTCCGTTTCCTTCAGCCCACGACGCCGATACCGAAGGCTATAGGTGCTCTACTCATTCGCCTGTTCCGCATACCGCAATGTCTCATCGATCAGTGCAATACCGTTGTTCCCTTTTTGGACAACAGTCACGCACGAGCTCTGCGGAGGGCATCGCGCATGCAAAAAATGTCGACGTATGCCGTGGGAGCGATTATCAATGAAGCGGTCCGCCAGATGCCAGAGGGAACGTGTTACCTCAATATCGGGACCTGGAAAGGATTTTCACTGTTTGCTGGGATGGCGGGGAATCCCGACCGGTGGTGTATCGGTGTTGATTCGTTCGTAGAGTTCGGTGGTCCACGTTCTGCATTCCTGCGGCGTTTTCAGCGTTTGCGGACCGATGCCCATGAGTTTTTCAATACAGATTGGCGCGAGTACATGCGGATGCACACGCGGAAGATCGGCGTTTTTTTCTACGATGCAGCTCATGATGAGCAAAGCCAATTCGACTCACTGATGATCGCGGATCCGTTCATCGTTCCGGGTGGCGTCGTCATCGTCGATGATACGAATTGGCAGGGGCCGAGAGATGCTGTGAACGCATTCCTCAGCCAGAAGAAGAACTACGAACTCATCATTGATCAAGCCACGGCCGGTAACTGCCACCCGACGTTCTGGAACGGTCTCATGATTCTTCGGAAGTGTTCCTAATTTTTACAACACTCAGAAAAGATCATTCCACGAACAGAGTTGGATCTCGCGTTCGGCTAATTCTTTCAGGACGTCGGTGTCGAGAAGTACGTTCATTTCGGTCTGTCGCTGCGGATCTGCATCGAAGGGTTCCCCATGCGGATTCGGACTGCCCGGATGCATCATACATTCCGTCGTACCCTCTGGCAGTCGGCCGATGATGTGCCGAAAATTTCGCTTCGATGCATTGCCTGCGTACGCGAGTCCGCGGAAATTGTCAGTACTGCCGATACCATTCGCCCGGAAGAGTTTGCGTGCGTTCTCCGCGCGTTCGGATAGGTGCACAATTTTCTGCGATTGCTCACTCGAGATCTGGTATCCGAAGGGGATCGGCGGTTCGCTCGGTATGCGCACGAACGAAATCGCGTAGCGGTCCAGAAGGGGAATGAGGATCGGCGCGATGTCCGGATGAATATGTACATGATGATGACTGTCGACGTGTGTGGGTTGGCCGCAGGTCCCGAGGAACCATTCGATCTGCGTTCGGAGCTCTCGTTCGATGTGCACGAGGTCGATCTGTTTTTCCCGGAGAACGCGTTCCAGCGTTTCACGCCCCAGGAAGTACCCATCGATGGTGATGAGCGTCTCGATATCGCTCGTGCGGCTCATCGGCGAACCGGTGGTGAGATTGAGGTGGAGACCGGTCGGCAACCCTCGTTCTCCGGCTACCCGCCCGCTCTTTGTGCTGCTTGGATAATTCGGTATCAGACTCGCAGAGGTGAGGATCCCATGCTCGTGGCACAGGAAAATACCGTGGCTGCGCTGTTCAGCGATTCCAAGATCATCGGCGTTGAGGATGAGTCGGCGCATGGACGAATGGTACAGTGACGTGAGAAAATCATGCGCCAGACTTTGTTTGACTTATTACATTTATATATTATATTCTGAATATCATGGAAACTCCTGATATCGTGCAGACAATTCATTCTCGCATTCATGCATTAAATAATCTGGTTGCGCAGGACATGCTAACTGTCGGTTACGTCACGATGAAGACACGCACGTCCCTGCAGTCATTTCTCTGTCACACGTCTACCTGGCCTTTTAGAGTCCAAAAGGACAGCATTGTCGATGATGACAACTGTATTATCGAGCCGATCATTCCAGAGAATACGTCGTGCGAAGCTCCTACGGATTTTTCGCAGATCATGCTCATGCATCCTGTCACAGTGCCTTCCCGCGCATCGGATGAACGAAAGACTTTGAAGAGAGAAAATCCGCTAGACTTGGGCTCATGACGATCGACAAAGGACGCATTCTGCATGAAGATCGCTGCTTGCTTGCGGTGACCAAGCTCAGCGGCGAGCTCGTGGTGAAAGGCAGAGGAAAGATCCAGAAGCTTCCGCTGCTCGATTACCTCCGCAAGGACTACCCGACGCTTGCGCCCATTCACCGGCTTGATTACGAAACATCCGGCATCGTGGTGTTCGCGAAAACGAAGCGAACACTCAAGACCATCGTTGAGTCGAAATTTGCCGGATGGAACAAGACATACCTCGCCATCGTCGCCGGTTCGCCTAGTCGCGATGCGGGAGAGGTGGATATTCCGCTGCCGGCCCGCAGTGGTACCGGCAACGTGCCTGCACTGACGCAGTACAAGGTACTCGAACGCTTTCGTGGATGCAGCTTGGTCGAAGTCAATTTCGAACGCGGTCAGAAACACCAGATCCGTCGACACATGTCGATGATTGGACATCCGTTGATCCTCGACGACGTCTACGGCGACGACAAGCCGAACAAGACGTTCGGCAAATTCCTCAAGATGCGGCGGTTCTTTCTCCATGCATCGAAAGTCGAATTTCCGCATCCCGAGACCGGCAAAGCTGTTGTCATCCAGTCGCCGTTGCCGCATACGTTCGCCGCCGTACTCAAGAAGCTGAAACAACATCGGTAAGACTGGTCACTGTCCTGTGAGAAGATTCTGCTATGATTTCGTCATGCGAACACTTTCAGGCATTCAGCCATCGGGAACATTGCACCTCGGTAACTATTTTGGATCGATGCGCCCGAATCTGGAGAATGTCGGTACAGGCGACATGAGTTTATACATGATTGTCGATCTGCATGCGCTAACGACGGTGCAGGATCCGGAGGAGCTTCGGAGATTTCGTCAGGATGCGATCCTCGATCTTTTGGCGTGCGGTTTCGATCCTGAGAAAGCAGTTCTCTTTTTCCAATCACACGTTCCGGAGCACACCGAACTCAGTTGGATTCTTTCAACCGTCACGCCGATGGGCTTACTGGAGCGTGCGGTGAGCTTCAAGGACAAAGTACAGAAGGGGATTGCCGCATCGGTGGGACTCTTCACGTACCCTGTTCTCATGGCCGCGGACATTCTGCTCTACGACGCAACCACGGTTCCGGTCGGTAAGGATCAGAAGCAGCATGTGGAAATGGCGCGTGATATCGCGACGAAATTCAATCATATTTTCGGGAAAACTTTTGTGGTTCCCGAGCCAAAGATCCTGGAACAGGTAGCAGTCGTACCGGGCACGGACGGACAGAAAATGAGCAAGAGTTATGGTAATACGATTCCGTTGTTTGGCTCCGAAAAAGTCATCCAGAAGGCAATCATGGGCATCGTGACCGATTCAAAGGGCGTCGCGGAACCGAAGGATCCCGAGACGTGTACGGTGTACAACATTCACAAGCTCTTTCTGACGAAGTCCGAAGCTTCTGATCTTGCCGGGAAATACAAAGCAGGGGGCCTCGGGTACGGAGACGCGAAGAAACTGCTATTTGCGACGTACATGGATACATTTGCCGATATGCGGAAAAAGCGTGCCGAACTGGAAAAGAATCCCGCATACATCGCGACCGTCATCGCGGATGGTGCTGCGAAAGCACAGAGAGTAGCGTCAGGAACCATGCAGCGCGTACGAAAAGCCGTCGGACTGGTCTAAGGCACTTGTGTTAGCATGCCAGATGATGCGGCGAGTCAGGGAATTCATCGGCACGATGCTTCGGTCACGCAGAGCTTGGGTAGCGCCGATGTGCTTCTCATGCGTGTATTTTTTCGTCCAGCTCACCCAACTCTCTTCGTACGGTGTGACGTGGGATGAGCCGCTGCACCGGAACTGGGGCAAGATTTTTGCACTCTTTTGGCGCACCGGAGACCGGCACCTCCTGGAACTCATGCCAGGACACGGCATCGACTACGGTCCACTGTATTTTTATCTGAATTACGTTGTCTCCGAGTTTTTCTTCACTCGCGGATGGCTGACATTCGTCGAATCGAATCACGTTCTGACGCTTCTCGTGTCAGCCGTTGCGGTCGGGCTCACGTACCAACTTGGGAGAATGATCGGCGGCATACGCACCGCGGTGTTTTCGACGATGTTTCTGGTCTTATTCCCGCAGTTCATCGCGCATGCGCATTACAATCCGAAAGATATTCCGCTCATGACCTCGGTGCTGCTGACGTCCGTTGTTTTTCTGGCGGCGCTTCGGAACGGATCCGTGAAACTCTTCCTGTTTTCAGGATTTCTTTTTGGGATTTCCTCGGCGGTGAAGATCAATGCATTGCTCATGGGACCGGTTTTCGCTGTCGTCTACCTCGCATGGTTCATCATGCAGGCACGGACGGTGCCGCTTACTGCATTGTTTCGTCGTCAACTCTTTGTCATTCTGGGAGCTGCTTCTTCATTCATCTTTGCTCTCTATCTGTTTTGGCCGAGTGCGTGGGGGGATCTGCTCCTCATTCCGCGCGCAGTTCATTTTTTCCTCGGCAAAAATTTCTGGCCTGGGAGAGTGCTCTTTCTTGGGATCGAGTACGGTGGTGCGGATCTTCCGTTCACCTACATTCCCTTCGAATACGCGGCCGCGATGCCTCTGCTCATGCTCGTCGCATGTATCATGGGGGTGGGTATCGCTTTGCGTAGAGCTGCGAAGTCTGGCTGGTGTATTGCGTACATCTTTCTCCTGATCTGGGTTCTGTTCCCGCTTGCCTTCAGTATGAAGCCAGGGCTTGTTCGGTACGATGGCATGCGCCAATTTTTCTTTCTCCTGCCCGCGTTCGCCGTGCTCTCGGCTCTGGGCCTCGAGCAAATGATGGATCTTCTGCGCAGGAAATCCAGACGTCCGCACGCGGGCGCGGTTTTTCTCGGCCTTGTTTTCGTTTCACTCGCGTCGCAAGTCCTCATGCTCCATCCGTTCGAAGGGTCGTTTCGCAGTGAGATTCTGCAGCTTCTCTACGAACGGAATCTCGATGAGTCGTTTCAGATCGAGTACTGGGGTGCGTCGTACAAGCAGGGGATGGATTGGCTCACGGAGAATGCCGAACCACATCCGGTTATCTGCGTTCCGACCGCGGGGATACTCGTCACGTGGTATCCGTGGAGGGAGGATTTTCAGTTTGAGTGTTCGGAAAAAACCAACTACGTCATGTTCTTTACACGTTACACGGAATCCAAAGCGTATGCGCACCTCAGGGATCCTGCCTTCTCTATCGAGCGCATGAAATCAACGTTACTCGTCGTGTACAAGATTTGATACATACCGTCTCAGGCTTGTGATGCTCGGTAAAAACCATACAATCTACATCCAATGCGCTCCCGCTCCCCATGGATTCTTTTCAGTCTCGTTGCCGTCGCGCAATTCATGGTGGTTCTCGATGCTGTGATTACGAATGTTGCTCTCCCGAGCATTCAAGAGTCGTTACAGTTTGATAGTGAGCTGCTCCAATGGGTCGTGACGGCCTATGCGCTCACGTTTGGCGGATTCCTTTTGCTTGGCGGTCGGGCATCGGATATTTTCGGGCATCGCAGGATACTTTTGATCGGCCTCGGAAGCTTCACGCTCTTTTCGCTTCTCATCGGCCTGTCACAGACCCCGACCATGCTCATCGTTGCTCGCGCATGTCAGGGTGTCGCTGCTGCCCTGATGTCTCCTGCGGCTCTCTCCATCGTGCTCATAACGTTTGCGGAAGGCAGGGACCGCAATCGCGCGCTCGGACACTGGACGACCGTTGCGACCGGAGGTGCCGCGTTCGGACTACTTCTCGGAGGGATTCTCACGCAGTTTTTAAGCTGGCGATGGAATTTCTTCATCAACATTCCCATTGGGATTCTCGTTGCCATTGCGATCGCACGAATACTGCCACATGAACCTCAGGAGTCTGAGCATCATGACCTTGATCTTCCCGGTGCCGCGCTCGTAACGAGCGGGCTCATCCTCTTCGTGTTTGCTGCAAGTAAAGCTCCGGCATGGGGATGGGGGAGTGTAGCGACCATCGGCGTTGGTATGTCGGCCATTGTGCTACTTGTCGTATTCGTCTGGAATGAGTCTGTGTGCAAGCATCCTCTCATTCCACTCTCGATTTTCCGCATCCGCAACATCACTGGTGCAAACCTCATGAGCGCGCCGATCTCCGCTGGTTCTTTCGGCATGTTTTTCCTGCTCTCGTTGTACATACAAAACGTTCTTCACTATTCGCCGGTCATGACTGGCCTGAGCTTTCTTCCGTTTCCGATTATTCTCGGAAGTCTCTCGCAGCGCATGGCGCGCGGCGTGACGCGCTACGGCACGAAGCCGTTTCTGATTGCCGGTCCGTTGTTCGTTGCTGCGGGGATCGCTTGGCTCACTCGTCTCCCAGTTCTGGGAAATTATTGGACGGATCTCTTCCCGACCATTCTGATCGTTCCCATCGGCATGGCGATGACCTTCATGCCGCTCATGGTGGCTGCTACGTCCGGCGTCAGCGAAGATGAAGCAGGACTCGCCTCCGGTCTCATCAACACGTCGCAGCAGATGGGTGGAGCGCTCGGTCTTGCGATTCTCTCCAGCGTTGCGGCATCCGTTACTGCTAGCCATGTCTCGATGGGCGCACTCGAGTCTGTCGTTTTCGGGTACACACGTGCGTACATCGTTGCGGCGGCATTCATCGTGATCGCGACTGCTATTGGCTTGCTGCTGATTCGGGAGAACAAGGCTACAATTTCGATACAGCCGGCACAGTCTCACGCACTCTAGCTATGGACGATGCACATCGAAACCACATGATACGTGAGCTCCAATGCAATGAATTCTTCCCTATCCTTACGCATCTGCTGGCCAAAGTATCCTAGCAAGTTCTGGCATCGTATTTTCAATCTCTTCCCTGAGAAACAGTCGGCGTATTTCCTCATATGCCTCTGCTTGATTCTCGGATCCATGAACGACATTCCGGATAAGTTTTTCTCCATTTTCCGTAATTATTTTGCCGTACGTTTTCCGTATCGTCTTTTCTGCAGCTTTGGTAGGGTCTGTAGCACCGATTTCTTGTCTCACCCCTTGGATCATCCCCTGTGGTCCTTCTAGGACAGCTGCCCACACATCAGAGGAACACATGTAGTCCTCGATGCGAGGATAAAATGCTTCATGAGCTATGTGTGAATAATGTTGCTTGCAGAGCTCTGGACTGAATCTGAGGATGCGACTTGCCTTGATGCACGTTCCCTTACATGCATGTTCAAGTCGATGAAGAATGGTCAGGTGAAGGTCTTGCTCGATTGCATCGGGCTTGATGAGAACGAGTGTATGTTCGATCGGTGATGTGCTGGGAGTTTTCATGGGCAAAACATGGTACCGCACCTCCCATACATTGACAATATCAATAAAGGAGTATAATTGTCATATATGGAGTCCGACTCTCGCTTGCCATCGTGGTATTACGACGAGGTTGCAGGCCTTATGGATGGAGAAGTATCTGCGCAAGACATCAAGGATTTTGTGGATACTGCAGTATGCCAGAACATTCTGTTTTGTGGACTTCCCAAAATGGATCAATTGCCTTCTGTAATGCGCAAAGGTGTTTTACCGATACCACGTGAAGGGAAATTGTCTTGGAAAGAGCCTCGACACTTTTTTGGCGAGATCGAGGGAGAGACGCTAGAAACTCAGGACTCTGTTTTTTTTGATACGGGACATACCTTCGATCCTTCGCGGAGGGTAAGTGCAATGACCATAGCATTAACGACACATGATCGTTTATCGCAGGTCATAGGAAAGCTCTCAGGAGCAATGACCGATTCATACGGTGTTGATGATGTACCGATTTCTGCTCTACATCTTTTCCGCGTTTCTCAACCCAACATCTATTCAGATGAGTCTACTGCTGAAATCCCAGCGATGCATCGATCGCGCTTTGGAGAGTCGTGTACACCGACGATAACGGATGCGTACATGCCAGCGCTTCGGCACATTGCTCAAGGGACGGAGCAGAGGATGTTTCGCTTACTGCAGAAGGTGCTTGGGGATGGGCCATTGTTTTGAAGCACAGGGTTAAGCTTGTGATCGCAGGAGCTGGAACATGGTAAAAAATGAGAGAGTTTCCGTCAGAGGCTGTGTACGCATGTACCTCTTAAGGATTTTTTCGTTCGGAATGATCCCTTCAAAATCGCCTATATTTCCCTATAATCGATGTCACGCGGGTGTCGTATAATGGCTATTACCTCAGGTTTCCAACCTGATGAAGCGGGTTC
>CAZESZ010000015.1:0-16944 GCA_964514855.1 uncultured Candidatus Peribacteria bacterium
GTGACGGTTGCGTTCCCATGGATAGCAGCTGTTCTCTTGGGACTGTAGGTAGTTGCGCCTGCCTGCCGGCAGGCAGGTTCCCATGGTTCGCGGCGGTGCTGCTTGGATTATAATATCTCCGCTGGAGAAATCATCTTTACAGTCAGACAAGCGTAACTATAATTCCCTTCTATTCCCTTTTCCTGACATGTCGAAACCCATATCGGGTTCCCACAAATTCAAGCAAGTGCGACCGTACAAAGTGAGTTCTCGCTACATGCGGCCACGCTGGGAACGTTTTGTGAGTCAGGATGCAAAAGGCATGATGCTCATCGAGGGTGTGACGATCGATAAGATTGTCGAAAAGTATGGTACGCCCCTGTATGTATTGGTGGCGAGTGAGATACGATCCAGGCTCAAGAGATTTAAAAAAGTTTTCGGCAACGATATTGCGCTGCAGTATGCCGTGAAGTGTAACAGCAACTTAGAAATTTTACGTATGGTCCGCGAGGAAGGATTTGAACTCGACTGTTCATCTGTCGGAGAATTGATTTTAGGGTTGCTTGCTGACTTTAAGCCAAAGCAACTGACGTTCACAAATCTTTTCAAGACCGAGCAGGACATCCACTTCGCTATCAAAATCGGCGTGCAGTCCATCACTGCAGATTCGCTGGAAGAAATCCAGCACATTGCGTCTACCGCTAAGAAACTTCGTAAACATATTGATACGGTCATCCGCGTCAATCCAATGATTGAGTTTGGGCAGTATTCTACGAAAGGTAACAAATACGGCATCCCGATTAACTACGCAGAATATGCTGTCGATATGGCGAGGCGAAGTCCGTACGTTGATTTTAAGGGTTTTCACTTCATGGGTGGTTACGTCCATAATCCCAAAATTTTCAAGATGGCAGCTCGTACCTTTGCCAAACTCATCCGCCGTTGCCTCGACAAGGGTATTCGCGTCCAGAGCCTGTCCCTTGGTGGCGGATTTCCCGCTGCGATCGGCGAGGAAGACGCGTTTCCGATCGAGAGGATGAAGGATTTCCCGAAGTATTTTCAGGGACTCATGCACCGTTACAACATTCCACCGCTGCAGCTCATCTTCGAGCCGGGGAAAAGCATTGTCATGAATGCCGGCATCGGACTCATGAAGGTCATTAGTAAGAAGCGTCTTGGGATCAACAAGCGCATGGTTATCGCCGACGGATCAACCTATAACTTCATCCCCGATGCACTCATCCAGACTGGAGTGCAGTACGATATTCTGCCCGCATCTAAGATGAACGAACGACGCATCCATACAGTCAATATCGCCGGCAATACCTGCGACTGCTGGGATATCATTCGTCGTGATATCGACATGCCAAAACTGCGTGCAGGAGATCTTCTGGCTGCCATGGACGTTGGAGCGTATGCACAGGTGATGTCCAGCAACTTCAATACAATTCGTCGTCCGGGCATGATCATGCTGTATCCCGATGGTTCTGCGAAGCTCATTCGTCGTCGTGACAGATACAGTGAAATGTTCGCCCCTGAGCTCGACGTGCTGAAGATGGCAGGGCCCGATGAGCTGGAGAAGTATCACAACATGTATCGTGTGAACATCGATAAAATCTGGAAAGGTAAGATGAAGAAAGATTCTCGCAGTGCAAAAAATGGCGGCAATGGTCAGGACAAGCCACTAACGAAGCTTTCGGTGTACAAGATGATCGAAAAACAGGTCGTCGGGAAGAATGGAAAAAGCGATCACCATTCGAAGAAATAGGCAACATCGTCTTACTCTGATACGCCTCTTCCAGACTCGTTTTTGACGATCTCTACCGTTTCGCTGTGCTCACTCCTTCCGTCTGCAGAGAATCGGACGACAATAGTGCCAATGATGAAAAACGCACTCTCTACACCATCGGCAGAGACTGGTAGTCGCGCAGAGCTGATCAGGAGGCTTCTTGAGCATTCGGAAGATGTAGCGCTGAAGGAAGCGGGCAAGACTGAGCGGAAAGTCAGTGAGGTCAAAGACCTTCAGAGACAATCTGTCATGAACATCATCAACCCTCAGGGTTCTGACGGTGCAGCTGGTGGCGGCGAAGACATGAACATTCCAGGGCAACTGTCTGCCGATATCGATAAAGGTATCGAGAAGAGTGACCAGGAGAGGATGGCTTCTATTGGCGAAGCAAAGGATGCGTACGTCTTCAATCGGACAGATCCTACGGTCGGCGTTCAAGATGATGCGGATCGCCGCATCGGCCTTGCCGATGAGATCCTCAAAAACCCAGAACAGGCGAAGAGAGTTGCAGCGCATGAGTTAGAACACACCAAGCAGGAGACAGGTGACGCAATTCTCCGTTTACCCAAAACTGTCAGCCCGATTATCGAGCATCAGCGCGGCAAGATCCGACGACTCACATTCCGGGAACACGGCGCGATCAAGGCCGAGGGGGGCCTGGCGAATCACACGCCCAAATACCACGGCTTCGTCGAGACATCGAACGCCGTTGCACAGTACCTGAACGAAGCTGGCGAATCAGGTACCGAACTCGTGGAGGAGGCGGGACTGACCAATGCAGGCTTTCAGGAACTCGAACAGACGATCCAGCTCGTTTCGCTTAAGAAACGTCTGGAGGAAGCGCAGGTCGAGACATCGTTAGTTCTTGCTCCGTAGCGTCTCTACCATTCTCAGGATCGAATCAGATCCAGAAATTCATGCCGTGTGCGCTGGTCGCGCTTGAAGCTCCCCGCGACGTGGCTCGTGACGGCGACCGAGTGCTGTTTTCCGACTCCGCGCATCATCATGCAGAAGTGGCTGGCCTCGATGACGACACCGATACCCTTTGGCTCCAGAATGTCCTGCAGTGCGTCGCAGATCTGCTGACCTAGGCGTTCTTGGATCTGGAGCCTGCGCGCGTGCATGTCCACGATGCGCGGGATTTTACTGAGTCCGATGACATTGGTACTCGGTATGTACCCGACATGTACTTTTCCGGTGAAGGGGAGCATGTGGTGCTCGCAGAGTGAGTAGCACTCGATGTCTTTGACGATGATCATACCGTCGGTATCGGCCGGAAATAGTGCGCCGTTCACGATCTTTTTCAGGTCTTGGTCGTAACCCGATGTCAGAAATTCCATCGCCTCAGCCATGCGCTTCGGCGTGCGCTTTAGGCCCGGTCGCGTGGGATCTTCGCCGATTTTCTTGAGGAGGGATGTGAAGAGTTGTTGCATGAGAGGCAGCCACTATAGCATCTTCAGTGTGGTTTTCTCACAGTGCTGATCGTTCGTGTCCGGGAGGTACTGCTTCAGCTTTCGGTCGAAGCCTGGATGATTCACGTCGCCGGCGCCGAGCTCGATCAGCGGCTCGAGGACGAAGCGACGCGTATGGAGCCGTAGGTGGGGGATCGTGAGAGCGTCATCGAGCGAGATTTCCTGACCGTAGAGGAGAAGATCAAGATCGATGGTGCGGGGTCCGAAGCGTTTCGGCGGATTCTTCTTGAGCTTCTTCTCGATCGCGCGGAGTTTCGCTACAACTTTTTCTGGCGGAAGCGTGGTCTCAAAGACGGCTGCAGCATTCAGAAAATCTGGCTGGTCCGTGACATGTTGCGCTCTGGATCTGTAGAGGCTGGAAAAGCGAATGTCGGGGAAGGCTTTCCTCAAATGCTTCGCCGCGTCTCGGAGATTCTTCTCCGGTTCGATATTTGAGCCGATCCCGACGTATACCGTTTCTATGGTCGTGTGATGGTAACAGAGACGCTTTCAAGCGGCAGATCGGGCTTTTTTTTGACGGTTACCCTCACGCTCTCTGGTCCGAAGGTTTTCAGGAGCATGCCGGCCGCATCTTCAGCAAAGCGCTCCAGTGTTCGGCGTTCCGTCTTCTCGAGTGCGACGATGGCATTCGTGACCTCGGCATAGTCGATCCCTTTCGCAACATCGTCTGTGGACCCTATGGGCACCACTGAACTCAGCAGGTCGACGGACACGAGCAGATGCTGTGCCTTCCGTCGTTCGCTGTCCGGGACGCCGATACGCGTCCAGACGTCGATGTTCTTCAGTGATATGCAGTCCATGCGACTATCGTACTCCTGGCACGTTGTGCGACTGCGTCGGGATGTCGTTCTTCTTCACTCCGAACAGTTCACTTCTTTCTGCAAGCGGCGATGAAGCGATGAGGCGGCAGAGCCAGCGGGATACGATGATGCCCGTGAAGAGCGAGATGAAGATACCGATGCTCAGCGTGACGGCGAAACCGCGGATGATGCTCGTACCGATGGTGAAGAGGATCCCGCAGGTGATGAGCGTTGAGAAGTTGCCATCTCGGACACTGGGCCATGCTTTCTTGAATCCGGTTTCGACAGCGGTCTTGAACGTCTTCCCTTTTTTCAATTCTTCCTTGACGCGTGCGAAGGCAAGCACGTTGGCATCCACTGCCATGCCCATACTTAGGATGATACCTGCGATGCCCGCGAGCGTCAGAACGATGTACTGGTTGGAGATGAGTAGGATCGGAAGCTTGGTGCTGGCGACGAGAATCGCAACGTAGGAAAGCAGTGCGAGTGAAGCAATGACGCCGAGCATGCGGTAGATCAGGATCATGAAAAGACATAGGACGAGGAAGCCGACGGCTGCTGCGAGCACGGACTGCTGGAGGGCAGTAGCCCCGAGCGTTGCTTCCACTGTGCTTTGGCCGACGAGGTAGATAGGAGCCGGAATGGCGCCGGTATTCAGGTCCTGAGCCAGCGTCTTGGCTTCCTCGAACGTGCGGCTTCCGGTGATGACAGCATTGCCGCCGATGATTTCACTGTTTACCGTTGGTGCGGAGACGAGATCTCCACCGACGAAGATTGCGATCCGCTTACCGATGTTCCGCTTCGTCAGTTCCTGGAAGAGTTTGCCACCCTTTTCATCGAACTGGATCTGGACCACTGGAACATTCGTCATGGAATCCACGGTGACGCTTGCGGTGCGGAAACGCTGACCGTTGAGGTCCGTATCTTTCCAGCCGGTCGGTTCCAGTGAGAAGAAGAGCCCTCGAATCACGACTTGATCTTCGTTTCGAGAGATTTCGCCTTTCTCAATCTTACTCAGGATCGCCTGCGCGGTCGCGATGTCGCCCTTGAGGCGCAGGAGATCGTACGTTACTTTCGCACTCGTCACGGCAGCTGCTTTGTCAGCACGGATGATATGGAAGCCGTAGGGCGTTTCGACGACGTTACTGGTCTGACCCTGGGTGAGAGCGAATGCGGCATTTTCAAAAGTCGCCGGCATGACACCCGGACGAAGAACGCCGATCGATCCGGCGGCTGATTTCGATGGGCCATCGGATTCCTTCTTGGCAATTGTCGCGAAGTCGGCACCGTTATCGAGACGCTTTCGGATATCGTCGATCATTTCCTTGGCCTGTTCTTTCGTACGCGTGACCGTTGAATCGGCACGTTCAGCTCCTTTGTACTGGATGAGGATATGGCTGGCGGTCATTTCCTTGCCGCCCTCGGTGCGGCCCGCGAGGTACACGATGGCGCTTTGATCTGTCGCTGTGCTGATTGCCTGCTCGGTGCCGATGGTCATGGTCTGCAGTGTTGTCTGGATCTCCTTCGGAGCAGCACTGATCGCGATGGCTGTTTTGGATTCAACCGAGGAACCAGGGGTGGTCTTTGCGACTTCAGCGAACGCTTCGCGCGGATCAGTCAGAGGACGAAGCACCGGCTTGCTGGCTTCCAAGACCTTCGTCAGGTAGATGCCTCTGATCTCACGTATCTGTTGCTGACCTTGGTCATCTTGAGCGACGGTCTGAATGGACGCTTCGCTTTTGAGAACTGGATCTGCTGGAGTACGTTTCAGGATTCCTTCCATGCCCTTCGGTAGCTGCGAAGCAAACAGCGGACGACTGTCGAAGTAGGAGACTCCGAGCTGGTTGCTCAAGTCCTGACCGTAGACCTGCAGACTGCCGGTACCATTTGCGATGGACCGGTATACCTTGTCAGCCTGTGCACGCACACCTGCTTCGTAGCCTTCGGGAATGCCGGTGAATTCTTCCTTGAACTCTAGCTGAATGGTCTTGCCGACGGTCGCGATGCAACGGTTCACGTCAATGACACCGGGGCACTCTACGAGCAAATGTTTCTCGGGACCGAAGTACGAGGGCGTGATAGTCGCTTCACTGACACCGAGAGAATTGATGCGGCGCTCGAGGACGGCACGAATGGCTTCTACCAAGTTTGTGTGCTGTTCGTCGATGGCCTGCAGTTCCGCCTGCTTACTCAGGATGTCTTTATTTTCTCCTCCGTTTTTTTTCAGCGTGTCGATGGCAGCGAGGATCTCCGCCCTACGACTCGTGATCTCATCCTCCGAGATGCGGAAGTCCAACTGCGTGCCGCCTGCGAGGTCAAGTCCGAGGTGCAAACTCGGCTTCAGCACATTCGGTAGAAATTCTTTGTATCGATCGGGAATTGCGACGATGACACAAAGGGCTATGGCGACACCGGTCGCGATGGGCCAGAACGATGAGCGTTGATCGGAAGAAGACATGGGGGTGGGGGGGGTGTGTGGATTACGGTACAGGAGTAAAGACAGCGTGGAGCCCGACATTGACATCATCAGCGAAAATTTGTGCCACACGTTCGGAGGGGATGCCGCCGATGAGGATGTGATCGCCGACGTCCTTGGACGCGATGGTCATTTTCGAGACTAAGAGATCACGGACGAAGATGCCGACGTGCTTACCGAGATTATCTTTGAATGCGCTCTCCAAGAGAGAGCGACCTCTGGCATCGAACTGTAGCTCGGCACCGATTTCCTTCGTATCAGGGTTAGAGACCGGGGTGACCCACGCAAGCATGGAACCATTGATGCCACTTGGAAGCCAATTCGTCTGATCCGGCGGCATGTCCGGTAGCCTTGGCCCTTCCAGGCGAATATCGAAGGTGAAGGGTTCCGCAAGTATCCGTTCTGCAGTGCCAGCTGACAGCGCATCTGGCACCTGTATCGTCATAATAGCACCGCTGCCTGAAGGGACGACTTTCACCTGGCTATCTTTGATGTCCGCTGCAGGGAGTCTGCGGGTCATCACGCGTTCGCTCGCCTCGAACACTGCGAATGATTTCGCATCATCTGCGATATTCGTGCGGATCGAGTATGTGAGCGTCACAGGACCATTGCAGCCTGCAAGTGTCGCAGACAGAACAGTCAGGCCGATGATGCGTCCAATATTCATGCGCGGCCAAGTGTAACCCTTTTGTCATGGAAGGGAAACGGTACACATCGATGTTGTTTCAGGCTACGTCCGTCGCAGCACCGTGCCTGCTCGCAGCATTTTGTCCGTGAGATCGATGCCCGAGAGCGAGCAACCGGTATCGATGATGCAGCGTGTGAGGACGCAGTCGTCGATCATGCTATCGCCGAAGAGGATGCAGTCGGTCAGGACAGATTTCTTCACCGTGGTTTTCGGACCAATGTCGACGGCGCCTTTCAGCACTGTGTCCGGACTCAGTGAGGCTCCTGCATGCGCAATCGTTTTTTCACCGACGAATTCACGGTGCAGTGACATGTACGCGTCGAACGAACCGATGTCTTTCCAGAGGTCGTGAAACACAAAGCAGTCTACGGCGATATCACGGCGCAAAAATTCCTCGAAGACGCCGCCAACGTTGTCCGGGTGTTTCACTGCATATTCGAGGAGTACCGGAAGAGTCGCACGAGGGAGTACCCACCATCCGGTGGAGACGACGGTGGATTTCGGATGTTCCGGCTTTTCTTCGAAGGATGTGACACGTGAAATATTAAGGGGGGAGGGGGATTCGAGAACGATCGTACCGAAGGCTTTGGCCGTGTTCGTATCACCGACATCGTGCCCGGCCACGAGAGGGCTGCCTCGAAAGAGCCTCAGAAATACGGACATGTCGCAGGTCGTGAAGTTATCCCCGGCGATGAGTAGCACGTCATCATCGATCTTTTCTTCGCGAATCCACTTCGCGACCGCGCCGAGCGCGCCGAGTTTTTGATGTTCGTGCCCTGCATCTTCGATCGAAATCGTCAGATTCCGGCGCTTCACCGTTTCCTGCCATGCAGAGAAATCCTCGGCGAAGGCCGCATTCGTACTGACGGTGATCGGCAGATCCGCGGGCACGGCTTCCACTGCATACGTCAGGATTGGCTTGCCTGAGATCGGCAAGAGCGGCTTCGCCCTCCGTTCGGTGAGCGGCCACAGACGAGTGGCGAATCCTCCCGCTAGGATGAACGTGCGCATGGGTAGGGCGAGAAAGAGTGATTACCAGCTCTCATGATCGGCTTTGATGAACGATTTTCCTTCGATCTGCTCACTGAAACCTTCAACTGCACCGAGCACGCTCGGGAGCAGTAAGTACGTCATCGCGTGCTGGCGGCACACGCTCATGAGATTGATGGTGTGCTCCAGATTACTGCATTGGATCAGGTGTGTTGGCCGGAGGGAAGCGATCACGTCTTCGAGTGAATTCAGTTTTCCCAGAACCGGGATACCTCGGACATCGGTCTTACTCGTGCCTTGGCTATCCAGTATTCCGACTGGCTTGTACGGTGACTGCCGCTCTTCCAGGAGATCGATCAGGCGCTCAGCTTCGCGGTTTAAGCCGACGATGAGCACGGGGTACGCTGGGGGACTCCGACGCAGAATTCTGCGCTGCCATGAGTCGAACGCCAGGTGCCACACGACGGTGAGCCCGAGGTTGATCAGCCCGGCGTATACCAGGAGAAGACGGCTGAAGAAACGGTCGTGGAGGAAGTAGTACGCCAGTGTGAAGAGTGCCGAGGCGAAAACGCACGAAAAGAGAATGTGCGTCAGATTTTTTCGGCTGCCTTGGATGCGGTTGAGCCGGAAAATTCCGAGCTCGAGCATCGTCAGGGTCCAAAACGGTGCGACGATGAGCACCGTCTGCAGATACTGATCGAGTGGAAAGTCTGTCGAGATGATGAAGCCGACACGGGCGAAATACGCGATAGCGTATGCCGCGATGAACAGCGCGATGTCGGTCAGCAGCCAGCAGAAAAGGAGAAGAACGCGTCGCATGGACCTAGGATAGCACGAGTGGTGTCTATTCTTACTGTTTCGCGTGCCACACGTACGGTAGCTTCGTCACATCCCAGGGCACCTTCTTTCCTGGAACGTACTGCCCTTTCGCGATCGGTGCATTGCCCGCGAAAACGACCTTTTCCATGAAGTCGTACTTCGCCTTCAGGATCGGATTCTTTGCCGCCAGTTTTTGGAACGCGTCTTTCTGCAGCGTGTAGTAGGCGAAGGTCTCCGCAAAATCTTCGAACGGATCCGATGCGGCGTAGCCCGAGACGAAATCCGTGTTCTTCGTTCCCGGCTGATGCTCGGTCGGGCTGAGCCAGCTCAGTGCGTAGAAGGCTACGCTCGGATCATTGGCGACGATCGGTGTTGCGCCATCGAAAAAGTTCGTCGTTCCACCGTTGGGCGTGCCGCGCAGTCCTCCAAGATCTGTCACGTGTCCGCACTCGTGGATCAGCAGCGCGCGAAATTCGTCGTCCGGCACACTACCCATGATGATGATGGTGCTCTCGCCGCCCAGTCCGCGGTTGGCGGCATTCCGGTCGTAGTTCACGTAGAAGTTCTGGAGACTATCTCGGCACTGGCTCGGCAGAGACCGGAGCACTTGATCTGCAATCAGCTGGTGTTTCAAGCGGATGTCCTCCTGGCGAACGACGCGGAGCAGCGACTCAGGAGCTTTGTGTACCGGTGCCTTGATGACTTTCTTCACGACAGTTCTCGTCCGTGCTGCGCTGTGGAAATCAGTTCCACTTGCCAGAGACGGCATGCGTGCTACCATGACTGCAGTTATCAGAAGCCCACACATCGCTGCTCCCACGAGGGGGATCGCCTTTCGCACAGGTGCCGAATAGGTCTTGGATGAGTGCATAGAGCGTCAAAAGTGTCTATTTATACTATAAAGATTGAATAATGTCAAGTACTGCAGACCCCACTCTTCCTCAGCCTGGACAGTCCCACGTCCTTACGGTTGAGAAATTCGCCCACGGCGGTGCCGGATTCGCGACACTCGCCGGCATGCCGGTCTTCATCGCCGGTGCCATTCCGGGTCAGAAAGTTTCCGTCGTCATCACGAAGAAGAAGGACACGTTCTTTGAGGCCAAAGTCGAGAAGGTGATTCTGCGGTCCAAAGATGAGATCGTCGCCAAGTGCGCACACTTTGGGACCTGTGGCGGCTGCGTCTGGCAGAACCTGTCGTACAACAAACAAATCCAATACAAAGAGGACATCATTCGAGAGACGCTGGAACATCTCACCCCGGTCGATCCCGCCGTCAGGAAGCAGCTTCCCGGTCGTGTGCTCAAGATCATTCCTAGCCCTCAAGTTTTTCACTATCGCAATAAGCTCGAGCTGACGTTCGGTTACTCGAAAATGCGCACCGAACACAAGGCGCCGGCAGTTCCCGGTGGCAAGCCGCAGCGCATTTTCTTCGATGAAGATCCTGGCATCGGATTCCACCAGGCAGGCGAATGGGCCACGATTCTCCCGGTTACGGAGTGTCATCTCTACGACGAACAACTCTCCACGCTACTCGCAGATGTGAAGCGCTTCATGGTCGATACGAAATTGCCCGTCTACAACCCGAAGACGCACAAAGGCATGCTCCGAAATCTCATTCTGCGGCGTGGTATTCACACGGATGAACACATGATCTGTTTCGTCGTCCAGGCACGCAAGAAAGAACTGGAGCCGCTGTTCCAGAAATTTCTCCGCTTCGCCGGACGTCCGCACCTGAAATCACTCCTCATCGTCGAACATTTCGGTCTCAATGATAAGCCGGAAGAACCGAAGATCCACTCGCTCATTGGCGAGCCGTGGATCACCGAACGTCTGTTCGATCTCTCGTTCCAGATTTCACCATTCTCGTTCTTCCAGACGAATACGCTCGCGACCGAGAAACTCTACGCCGCTATCGGAGCCGCTGCCGATCTGTCGCCGAAGGATACGGTCTTGGACGCATACTGCGGCATGGGAACCATCGGTCAGTATCTCGCTCGTTACTGCGAAAAAGTCGTCGGTATCGAGTCGCATCCGTCAGCCATCGATGACGCGCTTCGTTCCGCCGGCAAAAACCGTATCGCCAATATCAGTTTCTACAAGGGCAAAGCTGAGCAGGTTCTGCATCAGCAGTTGAAAGCTGGAGGAAAGTACAAATTTAATGTCATCGTCGTGGATCCGCCGCGCGTCGGTCTTCATCCGGCTGCGATGGAATCGATCATCACGCATCGTCCCGAAAAAATCGTCTACGTTTCGTGCAACGCAGCAACGTTTGCGCGCGATCTCGGCGAGTTCCTGAAAAACGGTTACGAACTCCGGACCGTGCAGCCAGTCGATATGTTCCCGCACACCGCGCACATTGAGCTCGTTGCGCTTCTGCACAGGAAGTAATGCACACGATGACTCTCCTGTCCGTCGGGAAGGTGAAGACGTCGTGGATCCAGCAAGGCTGCGAGATTTTTTCCGATCGCCTCGATCATTACTGCGATCTCACCGAGCGAGTACTGGGTGCCGACGATGAAAAAGCAGAGCGGCAAAAAATTTTCGATGCACTCGAGAAGACGAACGGCGTCATCGTCGCGCTCGATGACAAAGGCAAAGAATTTTCCTCGACCGAATTTGCGTCATGGATTGGCAAGAAGCGCGATAACGGCGAACACATCACGTTCGTGCTCGGCGGCGCCTACGGTCTCGATGATCGTATCAGGGCCAAGGCAGCACTCGTGTTGTCCTTAAGCCGTATGACGTTACCGCACGAACTCTGCAAACTTGTATTTTTAGAGCAGCTGTATCGTGCGCACGCGATCGTGGCGGGGAGTGGGTATCATCATTGAACGGCCCTCATCTCCCTCATCCCTGCCTGCCGGCAGGTAGGCCCAGCCCTTTTCCCGCGGGGAGCTCTGCTTTTTTCTTTCCTACGATTTCTCTCTCCCTTCGGGAGAGAGGTGGCCCGCCGCAGCGGGACGGAGTGAGGTGGGCTAGGGCGATCATCTGAAATTTATTTCTTCGCCAAGATCACGATGCGGTCTTTGGGCTGACCTTCGATTTTCTGCAGCTCTTCAGTCGTTTCGAACCCGACACATTTCAGTGCCGCATGCAGTGACGACAGTGATAACTTGAAGCTTCTTGGATTCTCGTACGATGCCCACAGCATTGTCTCGCGCTCGGCGGGCAGCGTCTCCGGTGCGAATTCCTGCCACTCGGTTCCGGTGAAGATCGTATCGTTTTCTGTGATTTCTGTGTCCGGAGCCAGTGCAACGTGCGTATCGACGTACATCATCTTCGTGCACATGCGGGCCGCAGCTTTCAGCAGTGACAGCTGATCCGCTCTATCGATGTGATAGAGAATGCCGTTCATGAGAATGACATCGAACTCGCCGTATTTTTCGATGGAGATATTTCGTACGTCGTCTCTGAGAAATTCGATCTTCCCGAGTCCAAGCGCTTTCATCGCGAAGCGCGCTTTGCGTAGGCTGATGTCCCGAGCGTCGATTCCGAGGACTTCGGCTCCGAACCGGGCGAATTCGATGGCGTACATTCCTTCCAGACACGCGAGATCTAGTACCCGAAGTGCTGCGATCGGCTTTCCAGCATTTTCCGCAATCGTCTTCATGCAGAGCTCCAGTTTCAGTGTGTCGTGGTTGCGGGCGGTATCCATCGTCATGAGACCATGTCCGAGTGGAATACTGTGCGCGGTCCATGGACCGTCCTGTTCGACGATCAGTTGTTTTTCCCGCAAGGTCGCAGCTTTCGTCATTCCGACAGCCTGTGACTTCTTCCAAAATAACACGCACCAAAGCGTACTCTACGATCTTTCTCCCTGCACGTTTCACCGGTGTCTGCTACCGTCTGTCGGTCATGACAACGTACCCAGTCCTTCGTCTCAAGCCTGGCCGCGATCCTCACCTGAAAAACAGGCACCATGCCGTGTTTCAGACGTCGGTATCGGCGTTTCCGGATTGTCCCGATGGAACGATCGTCGAAGTGCAGGGGAGTGATGGGGGTTTTCTGTGTTATGCGACGCTGAACCGCAAGGCGTACATCTGCGCGCGTGCTATCGCATTCACGAAAGGAGATCCGCTTCTTCAGCTCAGGGAGACGATGAAGCGTGCGATCGACTTGCGGCAGCTCTTTTTCAAGAATGAAGACACGAACGCGTACCGTCTGATCAATGCCGAAGGTGACGGCGTGCCGGGGCTCATCGTCGACAAATACGATTCCGTGATTGTCATCCAGCTCACGACGAAAGGTATGGATAACCTCAAAGACTGGATCATCACAACGCTCACAGACATTCTGAAGCCGCCTGCGATCTTCGAGAAATCCGCAGGTCCTGGTCGCAAAAAAGAAGGGATGGAACCGCGCGAGGGTTGGGTGATGGGCAAGGGTCCGGAGACGATCACGGTGAGAGAGCGCGGGCTTCAGTACCTCATCACTTTCATGGGGAGCCAGAAGACTGGACTATTCTTGGATCAGCGTGAGATGCGCTCGCTCGTGAAGAAACTTGCGAGTGGTCGCAGTGTTCTCGACTGTTGCAGTTACGTCGGCGGCTTCTCCCTGAATGCCCTTGCGGGAGGCGCGAAGTCGGCGGACGCCGTGGACTACGATAAAGCCGCGATCGATAAAGCTGGTCAGCACATGAAGCTGAATGGGATGAAGCCAGGAACATTCACCGGGTACGCCGAAGACGTCTTTGCGTTTCTCCGACGCAAGCCCCTACCGCGCAGATACGATTTCATCATTCTCGATCCACCGGCTTTCGCGAAACGCAGCACGGACATCGAGCGTGCGAAGTACGCGTACACCGATATGAATCGCATGGCGATGGAAGCGCTTGTCCCCGGGAGCTTGCTCCTCACATGTTCGTGCAGTTACCAGATCGACCATCAGTTGTTTCAGACCGTGATCTTTCATGCCGCGCAACAGGCGCGTCGTTCCGTGCGGATTCTGGAGCGACATCGCCAAGCGTACGATCATCCGGTCAATATTTTCCATCCCGAGGTGGACTATCTCAAGAGCTTGCTTCTGTGGATCGAATGATCAGAGGCCGATGCGC
Source organism: uncultured Candidatus Peribacteria bacterium (assembly GCA_964514855.1). GTDB lineage: Bacteria > Patescibacteriota > Gracilibacteria > Peribacterales > Peribacteraceae > JAGORY01. The sequence continues at coordinate 14,067 of CAZESZ010000015.1, forward strand.
GAGAGACACCGGTGCCAGAGAGTGCGAGTTATTTCCTTAGCTTCCAGCCGCACGCTCTGCAGCACGTCTTTCGTGAACTGGCGTCGTACGACGCGGAGGCAGCTGCGCGGATGACGGTGGATGATGACATTCGTCTCGCCCATCTTGGTGAGTGATGATGTCACCAGGTTCGTTGAACCGATGAAGAGCGTGTGACGGTCGATGATGATCATCTTCGTGTGTAGTAAGCCCATCGTATAGCGAAATACGAACGTTCGGGTTTTGTCCGCTCGTTTCAGAAGCGCGGAAACAGCGGCCATGTTGGAGTGGTGATGCACGTCTGGCGAATGCGGAATGATGAGGAAGAGATACACGCCTTCGCGAGTTTTCTGTGCGAGCAGTTCCACGATCTGCGGGTCTGAAAAGTACGCCATCTCGATCCGAATACTCGTCCGTGCGCTGCGAAGAAGCTCCAGCACTGCGGAGAGCATCGGACTTTCGGACGAACTTCGTAGTACCTGGATCTGCCCATCACGTGTCAGCGGCGGCAGCGCCGCCGTGCCATTTCGATACTGCTGCACGAATCTTCGGCCGCGGAGTTCCACCGTGCATTCGTGCCAGTCATTGCAGTAGGCGTCACCGATGTTCATGCTCGAGACCAGGAGCACGTCGTCATCGATGATCCATGTCTTCGAGTGGTCGTGCCTATTGTTATGCAGGACCGTGATGCGCGGATGTTTCCAGAATTCCTGCCATACCGGATGCGCATCCTTCTTCGTCGCCGCGAAATCATCAGCGAATTCGAACACGTCTCCGATGACTTCTTTCCGAACTGTGACAGTCACCCCCCGGTCCGCTGCGTCGACGAGGAGCTTCGCTACCTCGCGGCCCATCTTGTCATCGATCCAGATGAACATTTGCATATCGATGGATCGTCGTGCCGAATGAATCACCTTTTTCGTACGGTTGAACGCTTTTTGTCGGAAGTAAACGTGCGCGCAGTCTTCCGGATTATCCACGAGCAGATTTCGTTGTTCCGGGCTGAATGCCGTGAGGACGCGTTTCACACGAGCACTGCCGCGTTCGGGACCCTGCAGTGCAGCCCGAAACGAACGGAGGCAAGTTCGCATCGCGCGCCGAAATTTCAGTAAGCTCGTTACCATAGTCATTTTTCAGTATAGACCTTCAGCCCTGCAACGAATATCGTTTCGATCCGTCATGTACATCGGAGTATAGTTCGCATGCTCATGTCATCTGTACCTTCTTCTTCCGCAGGCCCCATCGTCACCGTGACGAATCTCACGAAGAATTTCGACGAGATTGCGGCGGTGAAAGGAATCTCGTTCTCGGTAGAGCCCGGTGAGATCTTCGCTTTTCTCGGCCCCAATGGTGCGGGCAAAACGACGACGATCAAGATGCTGACGACGCTTTTGCATCCTACGTCCGGGGATATTCGGATCAACGGTTTCGATCCGAAGACTGAGCAAGACAATGTGAGAAGATCGTTCGGCATTGTATTTCAGGATCCCAGTACCGATGACGAACTGACGGCGTGGGAAAATCTGGAACTCCACGGCGTTCTGTACGGCGTTCCGACGAAACTGCGTCGGCAGCGCATGGTCGAACTCATGGAGATGGTGGGACTTGCAGACCGGATGCATGATCTTGTGAAGCATTTCTCCGGAGGCATGAAACGCCGCCTCGAGATCGCGCGCGGGCTTCTACATCATCCGAAAATTCTCTTTCTCGATGAACCGACGATCGGCTTAGATCCCCAGACGCGCAATCATCTGTGGTCGTACGTCACGGAACTGAACAAGAAGGAGAACATCACCGTGTTTCTCACGACGCACTACATGGAAGAGGCCGACAAAGTCGCCACACGTATCGCGGTCATCGATCATGGCATCATCGTTGCGTCCGGTTCTTCATCTGATCTCAAGATGCAGACCAATACTCAGACGCTGGAAGATGCATTTCTCGCTCTCACCGGCAACGCCATTCGCGATGAATCAGCTTCGGCAATCGATGCTTTGCGATCCCACAGTCGCATGTGGCGTAAACGCTAATTGTATGCAGACCATCTACATTCTCTGGCTTCGCCAAATCAAGCGGTATCTCCGCTCCCGCTCGCGGATCATCGGATCGCTCGGGCAGCCGCTTCTCTTTTTGTTCGCACTCGGATTCGGATTCGGCCCGATCTACGCGAAGGCGAATGGTGGTGACTACATCACGTTTTTGGCTCCTGGCGTCATCGCGATGAGCATCCTCTTCACGGCGATCTTCTCCGGTATCGAGATCATCTGGGATCGCCAATTCGGCTTCCTCAAGGAAACGCTCGTCGCGCCGGTATCGCGGATGAGCATCATGATCGGACGCACCCTCGGCGGTGCGACGGTCGCCATGATCCAGGGTCTCATCGTCTTTGCCATCTGCTTCGTCGCGGGCTTCCGTCCGGAGACCCTAGCAATGGTTCCGGTCGCGTTTGTCTTCATGTTTCTCATTGCGCTCCTCTTTACCGCTCTCGGAACGGCTATCGCATCTGTCCTGACTGACTTTCAGGGTTTTCAGCTCATCATGAATTTCCTCGTCATGCCGCTCTTCTTTCTCTCCGGCGCTCTCTTCCCGCTCGACAATGCGCCGACCGTACTCGAACTCATCGCACGTATCGATCCACTCTCGTACGGTGTCGACGGACTACGTGGTTCACTCACCGGTATCGTGCACTTCGGACTCTTGAATGATGCCATTCTGCTCACCGCGGTCACGGTTCTCTGTATGTGGATCGGCAGTTGGCTTTTTTCGAAGATTCAGGCCTGAGATGTACTTCTCTTGATCGTGGGGAGAATTGCCGGAAAAGTTTTTCTGTAGTACAGTAACTTTTCTGTCATTCCAACGT